>JBARRP010000188.1:0-64848 GCA_049644285.1 Candidatus Acidiferrales bacterium
CAGGATTCGTTGTCAGAGCGTTACATAACGAGTCGTTGCCTTCCCGCTATGGCTCCTAGGGTATTCGTCATGGGAGACGAGGTCCGGTCAAGATATTTCCTTGCCAGACAGTCACTTCAACAGCTTCCAGGTCACATTCAGGCATTCATTGCCATGGAGTTTCTGGAAGGCGCCACGTTAAAGCATTGCATTGGCGGCCGGCCGATGGAAATAGAAACCGTCCTCGATTTGGCCATTCAGATTGCGGACGGGCTCGATGCGGCCCACGGGGAAGGCATCGTTCACCGTGACATCAAACCCGCGAATATTTTCATCACCAAGCGTGGCCACGCCAAAATTCTTGATTTCGGCGTAGCCAAGTTGGCACCGAAGCCAGAAGCAGATGCTACCCTAGCTACGAATGCGACCGCAGGAATCAGTGAAGAGCACCTCACGAGCCCAGGTACCGCTGTGGGCACGGTCGCCTATATGTCTCCCGAACAGTTGCGCGCCCGAGAGCTGGATGCGCGTACAGACCTGTTCTCCTTCGGCGTTGTCCTCTATGAAATGGCTACAGGGACGTTGCCTTTCCGTGGGGAAAGCTCCGCCGTTATCACGGAAGCCATTCTGAACCGTGTGCCTGTGGCACCCATAAGGCTGAATCACGATATCCCCTCGAAGCTGGAAGATATCATCAACAAGGCCCTGGAGAAAGACCGCAAGCTGCGCTACCAGAGTGCCTCGGACACGCGAACAGACCTGCAGCGGCTGAAGCGAGACACCGAGGCGGGGCGGACAGCCGTGGTAAGTGCGGTCGAAGAAGAATCAGCGGCGGTACGGACGCCGACCAAGCCACTGAGCACCAAACAGAAGGCAGTTTCTTCCGTGGTTCCAGCCGTGGCAGAGCAACGGCCGAGCCCCCGCAGGAAGATTCTGGTTCCCGTTGCGGTAGTTGTGCTCGCCGCTCTTGTCGCCGGTGGTCTCTACTTCCGTTCGCGTCAGGCAGCACCGCTAACCGAGAAAGACACCATCGTCCTCTCCGATTTCACGAACACGACGGGCGACCCGGTGTTCGACGGGACGCTCCGGCAGGGGCTAACCGTGCAGCTCGAACAATCACCCTTTCTCAGCCTCGTCTCCGACCAACGCATCCAGCAGACCCTGCGCCTGATGGGTCAGCCGCCTGACGTACGGCTCACGCCGGAGATTGCTCGGGACCTTTGCCAAAGGACTGAGGGCGCCGCCGTCCTCGACGGCTCGATCGTGAGCCTGAGCAGCCAATATGTTCTGGGTCTCAAAGCGGTTAACTGCCGCACCGGCGATTCCCTGGCTGAGGAGCAGGCGCGGGCCACGGGCAAGGAGGAGGTGCTTGCGGCCATGGACAAGGCGGCTGCGAACCTGCGCAGCAAGCTGGGCGAATCGCTCAGCACCGTGCAGAAGTTCGATACGCCGATCGAGCAGGCCACCACGCCCTCGCTCGAAGCCCTCCAGGCCTACAGCCTGGGACGTAAGACCTTGGGGGCCAAAGGCGACAACGCCGCCGCCGTCCCCCTCTTCCAGCGGGCCATCCGCCTCGACCCGAATTTCGCCATGGCCTATGCCTCGCTCGGGACGAGCTATGGCAATCTCGGGGAAACCAGCCTGGCAACGGAGTATACGCGGAAGGCTTACGATCTACGCGAGCGGGTGAGCGAGCGGGAGAAGTTCTACATCGAGTCTCACTATTATTCCATTGTCACCGGCGACCTGGAAAAGGCGCGCCGGGCCTATGAACTCTGGGCGCAGACTTATCCGCGAGACTGGGTGCCGCCGGACAACTTGGGTGGCATCTACAGAATTCTCGGGCAATATGACAAACGCCTTGCGGAGAATCGCGTGACCCTCCGCCTCGACCCGACGAGCGGTTGGAGTTATGCCTACCTCGTCTACCCCTATCTCAATCTGAATCGTCTGGAAGAGGCCCGGGCCACAGCCGAAGAGGCGCAGGCGAAACAGCTCGATTCTCCTATCCTGCGCGTCGGCTTGTACCAGCTTGCCTTCTTGCAGAACGATGCGGCAGGGATGGCACAGCAGTTAACTTGGGCGGCGGGGAAGTCGGGAGTGGAAGACGTGCTACTGGCCCTCGAAGCCGATACAGCCGCCTATTCCGGGCGGCTCGGAGAGGCCCGCGACTTTTCCCGCCGGGCGGCGGCCTCGGCCGAGCGGGCAGAAGAGAAGGAGACGGCAGCGAGCTATGAAGCCGATGCGGCCCTGCGGGAAGCCTTCTTCGGCAACGCAGCCGAAGCCCGGCAACGAGCTGCGGCGGCGCTCGGGCTTTCGACCGGCCGGGATGTGAAGCATGGAGCGGCGCTGGCGCTGGCCTTGGCAGGGGATGCCGCCCGCGCGCAGGCACTGGGGGATGATTTGGCTAAGCGCTTCCCGGAGGATACGGTGGTGCAGTTCAACTACCTACCAACCCTTCACGCTCAGCTCGCGCTCCGCCGCAACGATGCTTCGAACGCCATCGAGGCCCTCCAGGCTTCCGCTCCTTACGAGCTGGGAGACCCCACCGAGGCCTTCAACTTCGTGAGCCTCTATCCCGTCTATGTGCGCGGCGAAGCGTATCTGGCCGCACATCGGGGCAGCGAAGCCGCGGCCGAGTTCCAGAAAATCCTCGACCATCGCGGCGTTGTGTTCAACGAACCCATCGGTGCCCTCGCCCATTTGGAATTGGGCCGCTCTTACACCCTACAAGGCGACACCGGCAAGGCCCGCGCCGCGTATCAGGATTTCCTCACGCTGTGGAAAGATGCCGACCCCAACATCCCCATCCTCGTCGTCGCCAAATCGGAATACGCCAAGCTAAAATAGCGGTCAGCAATCCGCGATCAGGATTCAGCACAGTGTGGAGTGCGGCGGCTTGCCGCCGCTGGTTCTGACGATCCGAGGAGGATCGTCATCTTCGGTTTTCGGAGTCCGGTGGTCCCGTCTCGCCCGGACCCGACACCGGACCTGAGGCCGACGGTTTTGGTCGGGCCGAAGGATCTCAGCCACTCATTCGTGCGTCCGCGCTCACTCGCCGGCGCATGCGCCTTCTACCGATAGCGGGTTGCGCCAGTTCCTTCACGGTGTAACCGTAGCAGAACGAATTGCCGAAGACGGAGATCGCCTGCGGCAACCACCACACGCGATGCCAGCGTTCGGAGTGCGCCATCTTCCAACTCAGCCCGTTCACTCCAGTGGTGATCGCCGCCCCAATCGCGTAGTACGCCGGGGCCGGCAAGTTTACGAAGGGTTTGGCGAGCGGATCGTACTCCTCAAAGTTCGGGCGGTGGGAGACCGATTCGTGCATATCGAGGAAAGCCGCGCCATACGTCAGGCTGCTCAGGAGAATGAATCTCCTGCGCTCACCGGCCGCAGACGAAATTGTTTTCGATGGCGCAGCCGTGCTCCAGGCTGGCTCATAGGGTTTGGCGAACGGAATCTGGATATGCTGCACGATCGGCTCCACGCTGGGATGAATTTCCTGCGCCCCAGCCGACCTCGCCACAATTGCCAGAACAAACATCGGCGCCATCAAGCAAGCCGCTCTTCGCGCCACGCATGCCCTAACCATGCTGACGACCTCAAGCAAGCGCCTTGCCGCTGCGATTTTCTGTTCTTGGAAAAGCCAGAGGGGATTCTGCTACTCTGCGCTGGACTTATGAAACCGACCACTTGGGATGGAACTGCTCCACAGTTCCGTCGTGAACGATCCTCTCCTTCCCAAAATGGGTCGGCAGAGTGTCGACGGCTGGTTCCGTTATGATAGTACCGAGCGAAATGCCGACTCAAGCTGCGGCTGCCTGAAGGGAAACCCCATTGCCAAGAATTTTTCTGGGATCACTCGCTGGCTTGAGAGCAGCAGGGCGTCAGCCATTTCTCCGAGGGCGAGGCGCAGCGCGAACGCTGGTGCGGGGAACAAAGCGGGGCGACGCAGGATGCGGGCTAGAACGCGGGTGAATTCAGCATTCGTGACGGGATTCGGCGCGACCACGGTGACGGGCCCGCGCAGGTTCTCATTCCCGATCGCAAGGCGAATCATGCCGCTCGCATCTTCGAGCGTAACCCAGGACATCCATTGCTTCCCCGAGCCCAGCCTTCCTCCCGCACCCATCTTGAACGGCGTCAGCATCCGAGCAAGTGCGCCGCCATGCTTTGCCAGAATAATTCCGAACCGCACAACCACAGTTCGAATGCTGGCGTGCTCGGCTTCGAGAGCGGCGACTTCCCAATCGCGCGTCAATCCGGAAAGGAAATCACGACCTGGCGCGCTCGCCTCCGTGAGCTGCTCGTCACCCCGGTCGCCGTAATAGCCGATGGCGGAAGCAGAGACCAAGACCCGCGGCGGCACGCGAAGGCGCGAAAGGCTGGCCACAAGATGGCGCGTTGTGTCCACCCGGCTGCTTCGCAGCAACTGCTTTCTGGCATCGTTCCACCGGCCGCCCGCGATCGACGCCCCGGCCAAGTTGACCACGGCATCGGCCGACTCCATCCCTGCGAGATCAACTTCGCCGGAACTTGGATCCCAGCGCACGTCTCCGGCCTCGAGGGCACCGCCCGGCCGGCGGAGTCTCGCCACCGAGTGGTTCTCCGCGCGCAGCGCCGCCACAAGGGCCGTTCCCACAAACCCGGATGCGCCGGTCACCAAAACTTTCATTGGCATTCCTCCTCGAGAGGAGTTGCGAGCCACGAAGAAGAATCTGCTTGTACGCTACGGCGGGCGCTCGGGGCCGTCAAGCCATTGTGTGAATATTCTGGAATTTCATTTTTTTCGGAGAAAATGAATCGGTGCAATTTTCCAGGGTGGAAGAAGCGCTCCCGGATCACCTGCGGCATGTGCGGCGGCTGCTGTTGTCGCGAGCGAGGCGGAACAATGTGCCGCGAGTCCACTGCGAGTCCTGATAGGGCTTTAATGCCTCGCCCGGTGGAAAGCAAGATGACGTCGCGATAGAATGCTTCAGATGCGCGTGCGCGTCCTTTTCTTCGGCCAACTCAAGGAGATTGTCGGCTTCGGCGAGGAGCAAGCCGAGGTCTCCGAAGGCTCTCGCGTCGAAGATCTCTTCGAGCGGTACGGCCGGCGATTCCCCAAGCTCGCTGAGTTTCGCCCGTCGGTCGCTGCTTCGGTAAACCAGGAATATGCGCAGTGGCGTGCCCCTCTCACGAGCGGGGACGAAGTGGCGTTTCTGCCGCCGGTGAGCGGAGGGCAGCAGGCAGCACTCCCGGCTGATGTGATCGAATTGGTTCGCGAGCCCATCCGCGCGGCGGAAATTGCCGAGAGCCTCAAGGCGCCGGAAGACGGCGCTGTCGTAGTCTTCGACGGGATCGTGCGCAACAATTTTCGCGGCCGGCGAACGCTTTATCTCGAATACGAGGCCTACGAACCGATGGCGCTCGCAAAAATGCGTGAGATTGGCGCCCAAATGCGAGAGAAGTTTTCGATTCGCCGCCTCGCAATCGTCCACCGGCTCGGCCGTCTCGAAATCGGCGTGACCAGCGTCTTCATCGCCGTGAGCTCACCACACCGCGCTGCCGCTTTCGACGCCTGCCGCTTCGCGATTGACACGCTGAAGCGCACTGTCCCCATCTGGAAGAAGGAGTATTTCGCCGATGGCGCTGTCTGGGCCGAAGGCGAATCACCTGCCGGGGAAGCCTTTTCTGGTCCAAGTGAATCTACCACTAGATGAAAACAGCCGCGTCAAAAGGCAGTGCGGTTATCCCCAGACGCACCGGCCTCTTTCTGGCGGCTCTTTTGTTGGGCGCAACCGTTCCGCTCGATCTGCTGCGAGGGAGCGCGCCTCAACGGAAGTCCCCGGGAATCCGGGTTGAAACCAATCTCGTCAACATTCTCGCGAGCGTGCAGACATCGGACGGCCACCCCGTCGTCGATTTGGCACGCGACGCTTTCAGCGCTTTCGAAGAAGGCCAGCCGCAGGAAATTGACCGGTTCGAAGCGGACACAAACCAACCTCTTGATTTGGCGCTGATGATCGATACCAGTCTGAGCACGCTGAAAGACCTGAAATTCGAAGGCGAAGCGGCGGCTCATTTCATTCGCCAGGTGGTTCGTCCGGGCGACCGCCTCTCGGTGTTTCAGTTTTCCGACGACGTGACCCAACTTTCCGAGTTCTCTTCCGATGTGCCCGCATTGCAAGCAGCGGCGCGGAGAATTTACAACGGAGCCGGTACCGCTATGTACGACGCGATTCTCCTTGGCTCGAGGTCGCTCCAGAAAGGCGTCTCGGATCGCCGCCGCGTGATCGTTTTGGTGACGGACGCGGGCGAGACGACAAGTCGCACGAATTTCGACAACGCTCGCCAGGGCGCAATCGCTTCGAGCGCGCTTCTGTATTCAATTGTGATTCGGCCGATCAAATCGGAAAGCGGACGCAACACCGCGGGCGAACATGCCTTGGAAACAATCACCGATACGACCGGCGGCGATATGTTTTACCTCGATTCGCTCGATCAATTGGACGCCATGTTCGATCGCGTCGATCGCGAGCTGCGCACGCAGTACCTTTTGGGCTACTATCCGCGGCCGGCGCCGCCGCCCGGAACCTATCGCCACATCGAGTTGCGTGTGAAAGGGGACTACGTCGTCCGGTACCGCAAGGGATACATCACGGCGGGGACGACGGCCAGCCGATGAGCGCACCTTCCGCAAGTCCCACGTACTTCCTCGAAGTTGCCGTTGAAGCTGCGCGCGAGGCCGGCGACATCCTGCTTGCGGAATTCGATCGCCCGCAGAAAGTTTCGTACAAGGGCGAAGTGGATCTGGTTACCGAGGCGGACAAACGGTCGGAAGCCGCCATCGTGTCTCGGTTGCAGAGACATTTTCCGCAGCACGCCATCGTAGCCGAAGAAGGGAGTGGAGCTTCGGCGGCTGCTTCGCGGTACGTCTGGTACGTGGACCCGCTCGACGGCACAACGAACTTCGCGCACGGATTTCCTATGTTTGCGGTCTCGATCGGATTGCTCGAAGACGGCGAACCGCTGGTCGGCGTCGTTCTGCATCCGACGAGCGGGGAACTCTTCGCGGCGATGCGCGGCGAAGGCGCCTACCTCGGGCAGAAGCGCATCCACGTCTCCGCGGTCGAGCGGCTCTCGGTGGCCCTCCTCGCCACCGGATTTCCCACTCACAAGCGCACCGAGAATCCGAACATTCACCATTACTGGCAATTTACGCTGCGTTCGCACGGCGTGCGCCGCGCCGGCGCCGCGGCGCTTGATCTCTGCGCGGTCGCCTGCGGCCGCTTCGATGGCTTCTGGGAGTTTGGACTGAAGTCGTGGGATACGGCCGCGGGGATGCTGCTGGTGCGCGAGGCCGGCGGCATGGTGACGGATTTCAAGGGCGGGCCGTATCGTCCCGGCGATCGAGCCATCATGGCGTCAAATGGACGCATTCATCTCGAAATGCAGCAGCTCGCTGCCGACATCGCTGAACGCACCGGCGCCTCCTAACCGCGAAAAATCTGCCGCCGAGACTCAGAGACGGGAGAAAGAGCGCAGATATCAAATCCAAATCGCCGGAATCAACCTAACGAAACGTGGCAGCGTAGTCGGCGACCGAATGCAGATGAACACCGTATCGCTCGGCGTTGGCGCGACTGTTCCTATTCTTGACTGATGGTGACAACGATTGACGATCGTGATTGCTTTTATCAAAGCTAACAGACAACTTCTTTACCCGCCTCATTTGGTACGTGCGAAAGGATACGCTACTCGCCACCTCACCCTCATTTCTTCGTCCCGTCAGCGTCCAGGTTGAGTGCTGGCTTCACCTGGCCTCGATGGCACGTCGTACAATTGACGAGTGGCTCCCGGTCTTTGAGGCCGTCGATGTTTCTCAATAGATCAAAAACGATGGTGTGGGTCATGTTCGACATGTCCCGGGCGATTTGCTTGGCTGGTTTGTCGTCTTTTTCCCATTGGCCTGGAACATGGCAGTGGGAACAAGTCACGCCGAGAGCACGGCTGTAACCCATCTGCATAATCTTCAATAAATTGCCTGCTGGCACCACGGTCAAAATCTTGATGTTCTTGAATACGGTTTGCGCCGGTTGGTCTTCCTTGCCAGCGATCTGCTTCGAGATCGCAGCAACCTGATCACTATTGAACTGCTTGATCGCCTCCGGGGTAGAAGGTTCGCTGGGGTAAACGGAGGTTTGCTTCTGCTGGCCGTACGTGATTCCAACCGCCAGCAGTGACGCCAAAAACGCGGTCAGGGAAATTCTCAGGCTCATATTCGATTCCATCCTTGTCGTCAGGCAGAGCTCACCTAGGCTCGCTGTGGCCCTGTTCGCGACGCCCTCTCAACTGCCGCTCCAAGTTCGTCGACCTCAGCAAGGGAGTATTCGGGCCGGAGTGTGAGTCTAGCCCTCAACCATGTAACACCGCGTAAGACTGAGCAAGAAGACTCATCAAGATAGCATTCCCTCTGTGGCCTCCGGAACCAGACGTTGGAGCTGACAAAGGCGGGACCGTCCCGAGGTAAGACCCCATCGTTGCTTTTCAAACAGGAACTCGCAGCAAGGGGAGGAAGAACCAATGTCGCGGGTGGTCCGGTATATCTGCTTGACTATCAATCGGTTACGGATATGCTCCCGCAAGAAACAGGGGAACATGCCGCGGGTTGACGAGCCCGCGGACGGGTGCTAACTTGGTTAAAGAGAAAGCGAAAAGACGATGGCGACCTTCAGCTTTTCTTTGCCTACCCGTCGTCCGCGACTCGCGGAGCCGTTGCACAGGCTTGCGGGGCGCTGGCGCAACGGCGGGATCGAAGAGTACCCGCTCGGTGTGGAGGAAGGACCTCGGCACCGAAGATGGCGGGGTCACGGTCTCGGCGTCGAGATCACCGAACACGAAATCGGGCTGCACGTACTGCCCGAAGCATTCCGCGGTTTTCGCGTCGTTCAGCTTTCGGATATTCATCACGGCTTGTATTTCCCGGCGGGGGCTCTCGCGGACACAGTCGAGATCGTGAACCGGCTGGAGCCGGATGTGGTCGCGCTGACCGGCGATTTCGTGACCTATTCGCGCGCCTATATCCAACCGGCCGCGGAGATCCTCGGAAACTTGAAAGCGCGTCAGGGAATCTTTGCCGTTCTCGGGAACCACGACTTCCGGGTGGGCGCCGATGAGATTGCGCGGGAACTGCGTCGCTCGGGTGTCGAGGTGCTGCGGAATCGCTATACGACGGTGAGACGCCACGGCCAATCTTTTTATGTAGCGGGCGTGGATGATTGGAACTATCGCGCCGATTTGAGCCGCGCGCTGCGGGGAATGCCACAAGGAGCCGCCTCGCTTCTCCTCTCGCATCATCCAGCAATCATTGGTTCGGCGGCGCGCGCGCAGGTGGGCTTGGTTCTGGCCGGACACACGCACGGCGGCCAGGTGCATCTCCCCGTGTTCGGAAGCATCTACGGACGTTCGCCGGAGCAAATGCGATTCAAAGTTGGCTGGGCGCGACTGGGACCAACGCAGATCTATGTTACTCGGGGCATCGGAACGATCGTGCTGCCATTGCGTTACCGTTGCTCGCCTGAAATTCCCCACTTCACTCTCAACACCGGTCATGCTCACTGGCAGCGCGAATCGCCGGAATAATCTTCGGAAGTCATCCGGCTTTGTTGACATCCCTGGGTATTGATCGCGTCCAGCGTGGTCTACGTCTCGAGTCGTGGGACAGCTGACGCCCTTTTCGTGAGAAATCCCCGCCTCTGAAGAGGCGGGCTACAAACGCCCAGAGCCTAGCCCGAAGCGTTATCGAGAAATGTCAACAGAGCCAAGCCGTGCCCTTCCAGAAACCATTCATGAGATGAGCCGCAGCCTGGCTTCCTTCCCCTGCTACAATCCGCTGCATGCGCGCTGTTGACCTGATCCGGAAGAAGCGCGACGCCGAAGAACTTTCCCACGAAGAAATCGAATTTCTCATTGAGGGCGTTACTTGCGACAGAATACCGGACTACCAAATCGCCTCGTGGCTGATGGCGGTCGTGTGGCGAGGAATGACGCGCGCCGAGCTCGCCGCGCTGACCGAAGCGATGCTTCACTCGGGCGTGGTGCTCGACTTTTCCGATCTGCCCGCACCCAAAGTGGACAAGCATTCCACGGGGGGCGTGGGCGACAAAACCTCGCTCATCATCGCGCCAGTCGTTGCAGCCGCCAGGCTGTACGTGCCGATGATCAGCGGACGAGGCCTGGGCCACACCGGCGGGACGCTCGATAAACTCGAATCGATTCCCGGATTCAACGTGAACCTGCGGCTGGACGAATTTCGCCGCGTGCTCGAGCTTTGCCACTGCGCGCTGATCGGCCAGACGCCGGAGATCGCGCCCGCCGACAAGAAACTCTATGCGCTGCGCGACGTCACCGGAACAGTCGAAAGCCCTTTTCTGATCTGCGCCTCCATCATGAGCAAGAAGCTGGCAGAGGGAACGGACGCGCTCGTCCTCGATGTGAAGACGGGCAACGGCGCTTTCATGAAGAAGGAACAGGACGCTGTTTACCTGGCGGAGCTGATGGTCGAAACGGGTGCGCGGATGGGCAGGAAGATGGTCGCGCTGATTACCGACATGGATCAGCCGCTGGGACGCAGAGTCGGGAACGCCCTCGAGGTGGAAGAGTGCCTTGAAGTGCTCGCGGGCGGCGGTCCCGAAGATTTGCGCGAGCTTTCGATCGAACTTTGTGCGTGGATGTTCCAGCTCGCGGGCCGCGCCAGCGGGCTCAGCGAGGGAAGAAAGCTTGCGGAGGAAATGATTGCAACCGGCCGCGCTCGTGATACATTCCGCGAGATCATTCGCCGGCAGGGAGGCGATCCGGAAGTTGTGGATCATCCGGAACGGTTGCCGAGGGCGACGCATGCGACGCAAATCACTAGTCCTCGCGCTGGATTTGTTTCCGCGATTCGCTGTGAAAACGTCGGCATCGCGAGCATGCTCCTCGGGGGCGGGCGGGAAAAGAAAGAGGATTCGGTGGACCCGGCAGTCGGCCTCGTACTGGGAAAAAAAGTGGGCGAGGCGGTGACGACCGGCGAGCCGCTCTGCACGGTGCACTACAATTCGGAAACGCGTCTGCAAGCGGCGCGCGAGCTGCTCGAGGAGAGTTTTCTGATCGGGCCGAAAGCGCCTCCGCGCGCGCCGCTGGTGCGAAAAGTAATCGGCTCCGACCGTTCGAAATAGTCTCGGGAAGCGCGGGACCTGGAGAGTGCAGCCCATGCACCGTTTCATCGGGCTTTTGGGCATGGCAACGATGATGGCGTTGGCATACCTGTTTTCGACGAATCGCCGCGCCATCCGCTACAAGACGGTTTCTTGGGGCCTCGGGCTGCAGATCGCATTCGCATTTCTGGTGATGCGCTGGGAATACGGGCGACTGCTTTTCCAGAAGGCCGGCGCAGCAGTAAACTGGCTGTTGGATTTCGCGTTTTTCGGCTCGGAATTTGTCTTCGGCGCGCTCGGAAAGAAAAACTCGGCCATGGGTTTCTACTTCGCGTTTCAAGTCCTGCCGACCATTATCTTCATCGCGGCTCTTTTCGCGCTGCTTTACTACTACGGGATCATGCAGTTCATCATCAAGCAGGCGGCACGTGTGATGACGGGGCTCATGGGCGCCAGCGGCGCGGAATCGCTCAACGTCGCCGCGAGCATCTTCATGGGACAGACGGAGGCACCGCTGACGATTCGGCCCTATCTGCCGGAGGTGACGCGGTCGGAGCTGATGACGATCATGACCAGCGGAATGGCGCATGTTTCCGGCGGCATAATGGCTGCCTACATCGCGTATGGCATCGAAGCGAAACATTTGCTCGCCGCCGTGATCATGACCGCGCCCGGAACGATTCTGCTTTCGAAGATGCTGGTGCCGGAGACCGAGACGCCGGTGACAGGCGGACGCGTCCAAATAGCAAAGCTCGAAAGAGATCCTAACGCCCTGGGCGCGCTTTCGCGCGGCACGACTGATGGATTGAACCTGGCCATCAACGTAGGCGCGATGCTGATTTCGTTTATCGCCATGATCTATCTGGTGGATGGGATTTTCGGCGCGGCGCACAACTGGCTGGTGCTGCATCACATCGGATGGTTCCCGTCGAGCCTCGAGCAGATTTTCGGGTGGATTTTCGCCCCGGTCGCGTGGGTCATCGGCATTCCCTGGCATGATTGCCTGCAGATTGGAAATCTGCTCGGTTTGCGCATGGTGACGAACGAGCTGATCGCCTTTCAGCGGCTTGGCCCGATGAAAGGTATGCTCGATCCGCGGTCGTTCACGATCGCCACATTCGCGCTTTGCGGCTTTGCTAATTTCAGCTCGATCGGGATTCAAATCGGGGGCATCGGCGCGTTGGCGCCGAATAAGAAGGGCGAACTAGCTCGACTGGGGATTCGCGCGATGATTGCGGGGACCATGGCGAACCTGATGTCGGCGTCGATTGTGGGTGTTTTTCTGCAATGAGTCCGAATCGGAAGAAATCGGGATCGGACGACGAATTCGCGCGGGCTGAACAAGCGGCGGAATTCATCCTGTCGAGGACGGAGCTGCGCCCGGTGGTGGGATTGGTGTTGGGCTCGGGCTTGGGCGCTTTTGCCGACGACCTCGCGAGGGCTGCGCGCATCCCGTTCGAGGAGATTCCCCATTTTCCGCGCTCGACGGCCGTGGGGCATGCCGGGAAGCTTGTCATTGGGATGTCCGGGGACGTGGCCGTGGCCGCGATGCAAGGGCGTGTCCATTTCTATGAAGGCTATTCGCTGGCGGAAGTGATTTTTCCGATGCGGGTGCTGGCGCGCATGGGAATACGCGCCGTGGTCCTGACGAATGCGGCCGGCGGCATCAGGCGCAGGTACAGGCAAGGCGCGCTGGTCGTGATCCGCGATCACATCAACCTGCAAGGGTCGAATCCGTTGATCGGCGCGAATGACGACCGCTTCGGCCCGCGCTTTCCGGACATGACTCAGGCCTACTGGAAGCCGTATCGCGAGGCTGCTCTCGCAGAGGCGCGACGACTAAGAATCGAGGTTCGCGAGGGTGTGTACGCGGCGCTGTCTGGGCCGAGTTACGAAACGCCTGCCGAAATCCGGTCCCTGCGGGCGATCGGAGCCGATCTGGTGGGGATGTCCACGGCGCCCGAAGTGATTGCGGCGCGGCACATGGGCATGCGCGTCCTGGGGATTTCGTGCGTGACGAATCTGGCGGCGGGAATCCTGGATCGGCCGCTGGATCACAAGGAAGTGATGGAAACGGCCGAGCGGGTGAAGGGGCAGTTCGTCGCGTTGTTGCGGGCCGTGCTAGCGAGGATTGCGGAAGTTGAGGAAGAAAGTCGGGAGGTTGAGGACGGTTAGGAAGTTGAGGAGGTTGAGGAAGTTAAGGATGTTAAGGAAGAAAAACAGATTCCTAGGCCGCCGCGGCGAACTCGGAATGACAATGGCAGTGGCTTTTTCAGCATCGCGTTAGTGCCCCGGAAGGTTCGAGAGCAGAGCGATGAGCGACGAAGGAAAATTGATTGCGGCGGCGACGGCGGCGCGTGAAAACGCCCACGCACCTTATTCGAATTTTCGCGTGGGGGCGGCACTGCGAGCGAAGTCGGGGCGGATTTACACCGGCTGCAACGTCGAGAACGCGAGTTATGGCCTGACAATCTGTGCCGAGCGGGTGGCAATTGTGAAGGCGATCTCGGAAGGGGAACGAGGCTTCGACGCCATCGCCGTCGTGACCGATACAGACACGCTGACGCCGCCGTGTGGGGCCTGCCGACAATTCATCTGGGAGTTTTGCGGGGATGTGCCGGTGATCCTGTCGAACCTGAAGGGGAAGATCGAGCGGGAGAGCGCGCGGGGGTTGCTGCCCCGGCCTTTTGATTCGTCGTTCTTGTGAAAGGCGGAAAAGCCTCACGTCAACCCGGCAGAAGACGCCGGGTGGGACGGGAGCTACAAACCGGCAACGTTGCTATTCGGTGGTGCTGAGATCCTTCGTCCCGAAGAGCCCCGGGTCTGAAGACCCGGGCTACGAACCCTACGGCAAACGACCGAAAATTTCAGAGTCAGTCGAACGCGAGGTGAGAGAGGCTTGATGTGAAGAATTTCTTTGGCGCGGTTCTGACGTTTTTGATTTTTGCTAGCTGCGCGGCTGCTAGGCCGGCGAAAGAGCGGGTGGATTTGATCGTCACTGGCGGGACGGTGGTGACGATGGATGCGAACCGGCGCGTGATTCAAGAGGGCGCTGTGGCTGTGCGGGGCGACACGATTGCGGCGGTGGGCTCAGGAGGTGAGATCGAAGGGCGCTACGGCGGGGCGAAGACGATCGACGCGCATGGAGAGATTGTCATGCCCGGGCTCATCAATGGGCACGCGCATGCGGCGATGAGTCTCTTCCGCGGCTTGGCCGATGATCTCTCGCTCAACGACTGGCTGCAGAAATACATCTTTCCTGCCGAAGCTCGAAATGTGAACGAAGATTTTGTAGTTTGGGGTACGCGGCTGGGCGTGCTCGAGATGCTGCGCGGTGGGATCACCACGTACGCAGATATGTACTACTTCGAGGACGCAGTGGCGCGCGTCACGAAAGAAGCAGGAATGCGCGGGGTGCTGGGCGAAACGATCATCGATTTTCCCGCGCCGGATAATAAAACGCTCGATCAGGCGTTTCGTTATACGCAGGATTACCTGAATCATTGGAAGAGCGATGGGCTAATTGTCGCGGCGGTGGCGCCGCACTCGATTTACACCTGCTCGGAAAAGACGCTCGAGGATTCGGCAGCGCTGGCGCGGCGGAACGGCGCGCCCATCCTGATTCACATCGCGGAAGCGCCATTTGAATTGGAACAGAGCCGGGCGAAACACGGGATGACGCCGGTTGCATACCTGAGCAGCATCGGCCTGCTCGGCCCAGATGTTGTGGGCGCGCATTGCATTTGGGTGAATGCGGCGGATATTTCGACACTGGCGCATTTCGATGTGGGCTGCATTCACAATCCCTCGAGCAACATGAAGACGGCGAGCGGGGTGATGCCGGTGGTGGACATGCTGGCGGGCGGTGTGCGTCTGGGGCTTGCGACCGACGGGGCGGCCAGCAATAACAATCTGGATTTGTTCGAGGAGATGGACTTGGCAGCGAAGTTGCAAAAGGTTGCGCGAATGGATCCGCGCGTTTTGCCGGCAGAGCAAGTGGTCGAAATGGCGACGATCGGCGGGGCTCGAGCCCTTCATCTGGAGAAGCAAATCGGTTCACTGGAAGCAGGAAAGAAGGCGGATTTGATCGTCGTTGACGGAGGCGCGGCGCATGCGGCTCCCATGTACAACGTCTATTCCCAGCTTGTTTATGCGCTGAAGGCGTCCGACGTGAAGACCGTCGTGATCGGGGGCCGACGAGTAATGGAAGACCGCAAGATGCTCACGCTCGACGAGAAGGAAGTGCTGACCAAAGCGCAGGAGTATAAAGCAAAGATCGAAGCATCGCTGGCTGCGCCGGCGAAGTGAGGATGCCGCAAGAAGACCGAGAGTGTTTGTGAAACGTCTTTGTGGGGCGAGCGGCTCCCGTGCTCAAAGACGGATGCGAGCGCGACCGAAGGCGGTCAAGACTGCGTTTGGCGGGCCAAGTTGCGCTGCCGCTGAAGCTTCACGGCCGACGAGCGGAGCGTCTCGGGCACGTTCTTGTTCACGCAGAGCTGCTTCAGATCCGTGGGCGTGAGACGCGGCAGCAGGTGCAGGGATATGTCGAGCGGCGTTTTGGGATTGTTCGTGAGATTGCGGACGATCGTGTAGTTTTTCATGAAGGCGCGGCTGAGGGAGATGGAGCGGAAGACTTCGCTCGAGAGAGTGGTCATCGCCGAAAATGCTTCGACGTCCTGATCGGTCAACCGCGGCGATTGCATTACCGAGCGCTGCACGATCTTATTGTGGTCGCGGATCAGAGCCATGCGTTCCTCCCGGTTTCCCCGGAATGAAAGGCGGATGCGCTCGACCACGGTCATCTTGGAGAGTCGCTGGAGAAGCGTTTCTCTTTTCACAGGATCGGGCTCGGCATCAAGCAAAGCCTTCTCCAGTTCCGCCGCTTCCGGCGCGCCGTTTTCCATTCCCTGGAGCAGTTCGCGTTGTTCAAGCGTCGCGGAGGGACAGCCGGCTAGTGCTGCGGTGAGAGCCAGCTCCGACGTCAAGCGCTCCAGGTCTTCGAGGAGCGCCTGAATTCCCGAAGCAGTGAAGTTCGAAACAACTTTCACGAGCACACTTGCCGGACAGGCCGGATTCTTTGCCAGAGCGTCAGCAATCCCGGGCTTGTCGGCGAGGTTTTCCGCACAATAGGTGAAGAGCCGCGGGTCGGAATCCACTCGTCCGATTGCGGCGACGAATTCCTGAAGAGGTTGGGTAAGAAGAGCGCCGGAGGCGCGCTGGGCGATGGCCTCATCGGCATCCGTCGAGAGCACTGCGAGTAACTCGATGCGATCTTCCGGGGCGAGCGAAGCTCCTCCGGAAGTGATTGCCAGCTTGCGCTCCGGCCGGGCCTTGCCAGAGCAGATCTCCGCGCGTAGCTCGGCGCTAATGTGGCACCCCCTGCGTCTTCTTCAAATCGTTCTTTGTAAGGGTAATACTTCCGGCCTGTCCGGGCGGGCCGAGCGGCGGCACGGTCTGACCATTCAGTTCGAGAAGAATTGCGCTCGACTCGTTTGCAGAAACTTCGAATTTCTCGCGCGCCTGGAAAGTTTGCGACTGACCGGGCGTAAGCCGCCCCGAGAAGACGGTTGTTCCGTCCGCGACGATTTTTACCTGCGTCGGCTTTCCTGCTTCCGCTTTGAGCTCGAGGATTCCCGGCCGGGCAGCAGGTTGGTTCACCACTGCCACGCTTGCGCCGGCGGAGGTATTTGGCACAGTCCCTTGAGAGGAGGAGGAGGTTGTGGCTGGCGGCGCCTCAAGAGTTGAAACGGCAGCCGGGACGGGCGGCGAATTTTCCGCCGCAGACGAGCCCGAATAAGACTTGAGCAGAGGGGCAAGAATATCATCGTAGCGGTGGAACACGAGCCACCCGCAGGCAACCACGGCGGCGAGGCCGAGCACCAGAACACCGCTCGCCAGCCTGCTTGGGCGCTTGGCTTCAAAGGTCTCCATGTGAAGGGCAACTTCCGGCTGACCTTGCGTCGCGAAAGCGTAATCGGCCACGAGGGCTTCCTCGTCCAAGCCCAGAAACCGCGCAATCGAACGGATGAATCCGCGGTTGAAGATGCCACCGGGGAGCTGGTCCCACTGCTCGTTTTCAAGAGCTTCGAGGAATCGGGGGCTGATGCGCGTGGCGACGGCAATCTCTTCCAAGGTAACGCCGCGCATCTCGCGTTCGCGCTTTAGACGCTCGCCGAAGGTCGTAGCCTGCATCGTTGAAAGCCTGTAATGAAAATATAGGCGGGCCTCCGGCGGGTGTCAATTGAACGTATAGGCTATCGCCGGGCAAAGGTGGAAGAAGGGGCTGGCTGCGTTCGTCTTACGGCAATTGGACGCTCAGAGCGGTTGCAGGCGCTGAAAGCGGTTCACTATAATGCTAATCGGTGTCAGAAGACCCAGGCGACAGCGGCTTTATACCTCCAGCGGGATCGATGCGCAACGTGACAGAGCCAAAACCC
Source organism: Candidatus Acidiferrales bacterium (assembly GCA_049644285.1). Classification (GTDB taxonomy): domain Bacteria; phylum Acidobacteriota; class Terriglobia; order Acidiferrales; family UBA7541; genus CAVRXT01. The sequence continues at coordinate 17,597 of JBARRP010000188.1, forward strand.
TTCACCGGAGTGGAACGCCGCCGTAACACGGGCATCGGACTGGACCTACAGGAAGGCAACGAAGTCGCGGTCTTCCATGAACTCGGGAAAGCCCTTACCTCCTCGCTGCAGCTCGATCAAGTCCTGCGCACGATCATGGAAAAGATTAACGAGGTGCTGCATCCTGATACATGGTCGCTGCTGCTGATGGACCAGGAGAAGCATGAGTTGTACTTCCAGATTGCCACAGGCAAAGGCTCCGAGGCGCTGAAAGATGTGCGGATCCCCTTAGGGCAGGGGATTGCGGGCTGGGTGGCGCAGAGCGGAGAAGTGGTCGTGGTGCCCGATACGAGCCAGGATTCGCGCTTCTTCGCGCAAGTCGATGAGAGAACGAAGATGGAGACGCGCTCGATTGTGGCCGTTCCGGTCCGCTTCCGCGATCAGTGTCTGGGCGTCATCGAGCTGCTGAATTGCGTCGGCGAAGGAGGGTTCAGCAAGCGCGACCTGGCGCTGCTCGAAGCACTTGCCGACTATGCCGCGATCGCCATTGAGAACGCCCGGCACGTTCACCGCATCCACGAGCTGACGATCACGGATGATTGCACCACCCTCTACAACGCGCGGCACCTCAATTTCATGCTGGACACGGAAATTTACCGGTCTCAGCGATATTCCTACGAGTTTTCATTGATCTTCATCGATCTCGACCACTTCAAGAACGTGAACGACACGCACGGGCACCTGATGGGCTCGAAGCTGCTTGCCGAGATCGGCACGATGATCAAGGAGAACTGCCGGTTGATTGACCTGGCATTCCGTTACGGCGGCGACGAGTTCGTGATCCTCTTGCCGCAGACTTCCAAAGAAAACGCCTGCCGGGTGGCGCGGCGCCTTCATCGAAAGATTCGCGAAAACGTATGGCTGAGGGAACCCGGGTTGAATGTGCGGATCACTTCCAGCGTGGGCGTCGCATCGTATCCGGCGGATTCGAAGACGAAGGCCGACCTGCTTCACCTGGCCGACGAAGCGATGTACCTGGTGAAGAATTCCACCCGAGACAGCGTGGCCGCAGCCGCGATGGGCATCCTGCCTCCGCAGTAGCGCGTGTGCTTCGGCGCATCTTGCACAAGGACGCGCCATTGTCTTGATTCGCTTCTTCGCCCGTGCTAGTCTGCGCGGGACTTCATTCAGAATGAACGCGCAGCATGCGGGGCGTGAACTTCCACATACCCAGGGGGGCGATGGGCACGCGGAATTGAGCGAGGAAGTATGGCCAATGAAGCTTTAGGGATGATCGAGACCAAGGGGTTGGTGGGCTCGATTGAAGCGGCCGACGCGATGGTGAAAGCCGCCAACGTGATTTTGATCGGGAAGGAATACATCGGAGCGGGCTACGTCACGGTGATGGTGAGGGGCGACGTTGGCGCCGTGAAAGCGGCCACCGATGCGGGTGCGGCCGCCGCTCGCCGTGTGGGCGAACTGGTGGCGGTGCATGTGATCCCGCGTCCGCACGAGCACGTGGAAAAGATTCTGCCGGGTGGCGGCCAACCCCCGGGTGGTATGAAGCGCTGAAGGCCAGGCAGGACGGATTCGGAACTCGTCAAGCAAGACAATTCCGAGTTCGACGGGGTTGAATGTATTGAGCCTCCGCGACCGCGATCTGATCTCCATCCAGGAAGCCCGCCAGGCCGTCGAGCGGGCGAGCGAAGCCCAGCAAAAATTTGCGGCGTTCTCTCAGACGCAGGTGGACGCCATCGTGGATGCCTGCGCCGAAGCCGCTACTGCCGCGGGCGAACAGCTCGCGCGGCTGGCCGTCGAAGAGACCGGCTATGGCAACGTTCCCGATAAGATCATCAAGAACCGCCACGCCTCCGTGGATGTGCCTCGCGCCATTCGCGGGATGAAGACCGTGGGGATCGTCCGAGAGGATCGCGAGCTTGGGATTCTCGAAGTGGCGGAGCCGGTCGGCGTCGTGGCCGCGGTTATTCCCTCGACGAATCCTACTTCCACGGCAATTTACAAGACCTTGATTTCGCTCAAGGCGCGAAATGCGGAGGTATTGAGCCCGCACCCGACGGCGATGCGCTGCATTTGTGAGACGGTCAACGTTCTCGAGCGCGCCGCACTGCGCGCCGGGGCGCCCGACGGACTGATTGTGTGTTTGCAGCATCCCACGCTGCAAGGAACTCAGGAGTTGATGCGGCAGCGCGCGATCGGCGTGATTCTCGCGACGGGCGGGACGGGCCTCGTGCGGGCCGCTTATAGTTCGGGCAAACCCGCCTACGGGGTCGGGCCGGGGAACGTGCCTGCATTCATCGAGCGTACTGCCAATGTTCACAAGGCGGTCGCCGATATTATCGCTGGAAAGACTTTTGACTACGGCACGATCTGCTCTTCCGAACAGGCGATCGTGGCGGAAGCCAGCGTGCGTGAGCAGGTGCTCGAAGAGTGCCGGCAGCAGGGCGCGTACTTTCTGTCGGCGGACGAGATTCGCCGGCTCGGGGAGCTGGTGATTGTGCCGGGAGTGTTCACCCCCAATCCAAAGATCGTTGGACGGCCGGCGACGCTGGTCGCGGAGATGGCTGGAATCAAAGTGCCTGGTTCGACGCGGGTTCTTATCGCGAAGCTCGATGGAGTTGGTCGGGAATATCCTCTTTCGGCCGAGAAGCTTTCGCCGATCCTGGCGTTTTATTCGGTGGCGAACCTCGCCGAGGGCATTGCGCAATGCAAGCGGCTGCTGGAGTTCGGCGGTCTAGGGCACACGATTGCGATTCATTCGCAGAATGAGACAGCGGTCCGCGAATTCGGACAAGCCGTGCCCGCCTATCGCGTCTGCGTGAATACGTCGGCCGTGCATGGCTCGATTGGCTACTCGACGAATCTTTTCCCGGCCATGACGCTGGGCTGCGGCGCGCCGGGAGGAAACATTACTTCCGACAACCTTGGCCCGCAGCACTTGATGAATATCAAACGAATCGCCTGGGAATCGAGGCCGGTCGAGCATCGGACAATCCCCGCTGATCAGCGAATGGTTGGGACGGTGATGCCATCTCCAGAGGGGAGACCGGCGGTGGCTGCCGCAGCAGCAGCCGGAGGCAGTGCAACAGCAAGCCCGAAAGTGCCGATGGTCCCGGACCGGCAGTTCATCGCAGGCCTCGTTGAAAAAGTGATGGCCGCGCGCGGAATCCCGCGGGGAGGAGTTGGTGGCGCGCAATCTTCGTCCGCCCCCGCCGCTGCGAGTGTTGCGGCTTCGGTGCCAACACCCGCGGAGGTTGCCAGCGCCGCAGTGACGGCAGCATTTGGAAAGCCGGCGGCAGGCAGTCGATCCGCTTCACCAGCGCAGGCACCCGTAGCGTCGACCGCGGCTTTTGGGGCACCTGCGGTGAAAATCTCCGATTTTGTTAGCGAGAACGATGTGCGCTCGGCCATAACCCACCGCGAAAAGATCTTCATTGGGCCGAAAACGATTGTGACGCCGTCGGCTCGCGATCTGGCCTCTGCCAATGAGGTTTTAGTCGAAACCGCGCTCCTACCTGCGGTTGGTGGGAAACCGGCCGAATGACCACCTGACGATCCACGCGGAGGAGGGACGCGTCGGTATGAATCCGCCGATGTTGTTCCTTGCAAACCAGTTGCCTATACTCGGCTTCTAAGTTGTGAGAGGCCGGAATCATGCGGAATGAGGAAGCGGCCCGGTACGCTCGCTGGGCCGCGGCGATGGGCATAATGATCGCGGTGGTGGCGGCAGGCGTGTATGTCCGCCGCGCCTGGCGGCAGTCGAGCGCTCGCCGGGAAGCCCCGCCTCCAGTACCTGAGATCGTCCAGCAACGATCCGCCGAGTTTTCTTTCTCCAAGGTCGAGCAAAACCACACGATTTTTACGGTGCGGGCGTCGAATGCGACCGAGTTCAAGGACCAGAACCGCAGCCTCCTCGAAGACGTTCAGATCACGCTGTACGGTCGCGACGGGAGCCGCAACGACAACATTCATACGCGCGAGTGCAGCTACGAGCCGGCATCAGGGAATATTCGGTGCCAGGGTGAAGTACAGATGGAGCTCGAGACCGCTGCAGAAGCTCGCCAGCCGGGCCAGCCTCGCGCCATTCAGGTGAACACGCGCGATCTGTCATTTAATCGCGAGAGCGGCGAGGCTTCAACGCCGGAGGGGGTCACGTTTCGGTTTCCCGGAGGCGCAGGAGCTGGAACTGGTCTCAGCTACCATCCCGGCGACGCCAAAGTGCGGCTCCAGCACAACGTGGAATTGAAATTAACGCCGCCCGGTCGCCCGGGCGCCGCCGCGGTTGATTTCGCCGGAAGCAGCCTGGAGTTCGGGCGAAATGATTCCACGATTCGGCTCCATGGTCCTGTGAAAGCTCACGACGGCGATCGAGATCTTAGCGCCGGTGAACTGACGCTTGCGCTCGATTCCCAACTGCGAGCAAGGCGGGTGGTGGCGAGCGGCGATCCGGAGCTTCATTCGATGGCGCCCCAGGGGAAAGTCGGAGTGGCCGCCGATGAATTCCGAGTCGAGCTCAATCCGGCGGGTTGGGTCGAGCAAGTCGTGATTGAGGGCAACGTGCACGGCTCACGGCAGAACCCCAAAGAGGAAGACCGTTTCAGCGCGCAGCGCGTGCAATTCGCGATGGCGCCCCAGGAGAACCAGCCAGACGAGATGACTGCGACCGGCAGCGTCCAGATCCAGATGCAAACCGGAGGAAACTCTCAGCACATTGAGACTGCGTCCCTCAAGGTCGAGTTTCGCCCCGGGGAACGCGCGCGCAGCCGGCGGGTCGCAAACGCCGAGACGATGGCGCCGGCAACGATCGATTCGAAGACGGCCGACGAAGAGACGCGAATCAGCGCGAAGAAATTCGCCGCAGAGTTTAATTCACGCGGACAATTCGAGACGCTTTTGGGGCACGCGGGCGTCACGATTGACAGGAAATACAGTTCGGGGATGCCTCAAAACACATTGGCTCAGGAGCTGGTCACAACGTTCGGCGCGGGCGGCGAATGGGAGACGCTGGCGCTCGATGGGAACGTGCGATTCCGTCAGGGAGACCGAGTCGCGCAGGCCGGCCGAGCGCGCATGAACCGGGCGACCGATCTGATCGAGCTGGACGGTTCTCCGTCGGTCGCTGATTCCACCGCGCGAACGGTGGCTTCTTCGTTCGAGATCAATCAGCGCACGAACGCGATCCATGCCGGCGGCGGCGTGCGGACAACATATCTAGGCGCCGGGAAGAATAAAGCGGCCGATCTGGGCTCCGGTCCCGCTCACATTTCGGCGGAGGCGCTTGATGGCAACAGTACGTCGGGGCACATGATCTATTCGGGCCATGCGCGGCTCTGGCAGGGTGACGCCGTTGTGGATGCGGACACAATTGAATTGTGGCGCGCGGAAAATCGCGCCGACGCACGCGGGCAAGTCGTCGCGCTTCTGCCTGAGCAACCGGGACCACATGCGAAGACCTCGGGGCCCACGCTGTGGGAGGTCCGCTCACCGGTTCTTCACTATTGGAGCGATGCGGGTAAGGCGCGCCTGGAGGGCGGAGTGGACGCCACTTCCGCCGAAGGTGAGCTGCATTCGAAGGCGCTCGATCTGTTTCTTGCGCCGGCGAGCACGCCCGGCGGAACTACCGGGCGCGCTGCATCGGAAAACGCCGCAGGCAAATCTGGCCGGCAGATCGAGCGCGCGGTGGCTCTGGGCAGCGTCGTGGTGCGCCAGGGAGATCGCCAGGGCACGGCGGAACAAGCCGAGTATACGGCCGCCGATGGAAAATTCGTGCTTTCCGGCGGCCAACCAACGCTGACGGATGCCTCTCGCGACACAACGACGGGGCGTTCGTTGACCTTCTTTGTGGCGAGTGATACGATTTTAGTTGATTCGCAAGAGGGTTTACGCACGTTGACCAAGCACCGGGTTGAGAAATGAACCGGCATGTTGAAGCTCCAAGCCGCCGACCTGACGAAGTCGTACCGAGGGCGGAAGGTTGTTGATGATGTCGATTTGGAGATTCAACAGGGCGAAGTGGTTGGTCTGCTCGGCCCGAACGGCGCAGGAAAGACCACGACGTTCTATATCCTGGTCGGCCTGGCGCGTCCGGATTTCGGGCGTGTCTTGCTCGATGGTGAGGACATCACCGATCTCCCGATGTATTTGCGGGCCCGCAGTGGCATCAGCTACCTTCCGCAAGAGCCTTCTGTCTTTCGCAAACTGACGGTTGAAGAGAACCTGTTCGCGATTCTCGAGACTCTGCCACTTACCCCGGAGCAGCGGCGCGACCGCGTCGAAGAGTTGCTGGCGCAGATGGGACTCGAGGGCGTGCGGAACAGCCAGGCGTACGTGCTGTCAGGCGGCGAGCGGCGGCGGCTGGAAATCGCGAGATCGCTGGTGCTCTCGCCTTTGTTCGTGCTGTTGGACGAGCCGTTTTCTGGCATCGACCCGCTGACGGTGGTGGATCTGCAGAAGATCATCGCCGATCTTTCGGCCGCGGGGATTGGTGTGCTGGTTACGGACCACAACGTGAGGGAGACGTTGGCGGTGACGAATCGCGCCTACATCATCAACGAAGGGAAGATTTTTCGCGCAGGGACTCCGGCTGCACTCTCCGCCGATCCCGAGGTCCGGCGCGTGTATCTCGGGGAAAGTTTCCGCTTGAATTGAGTTTATGAATTGGCTTCAGCCCAAACTGAATCTGCGCGTCGCCCAAAAGCAAATCCTTACCCCGGGTCTGGTGCAGATGGTCAGCGTACTCGCGCTGAACCGGCTCGAGCTGAAGGAAATGATCAACCAGGAGATCATGGCCAATCCGGTGCTCGAGGAACTTGGAGACGACGGGGTCGTCAGCGAAAACTACACCGACGAAGCGTTTGTGAAAGCGGAAACCGAGAAAGTCCCCGAAACGGAAGCGTCCAATCCGTTCGACGAATTCGATTTTGGCTCCTTCTTCACGCAATACCTGGACACCGGCGCGGCCAAGAACAACGAACGGGAAGATTTCGAGCGGCCTTCTTTTGAGAAATTTCTCACTTCCGCGCAGAGCCTCGCAGACCACTTGGAATGGCAGCTCAGCGTCGGCATCTGCTCCGAGACAGTGCGAACGGTGGCCGAATCGATTATCGGCAACCTCGACGAAAACGGCTACCTGACGGCAACGCTGGAAGAAATCGCCCAGTCGGGCAACTACTCGATGGAGGACGTCGAGGAAGGGCTGGCGATGGTGCACGAGTTCGATCCGCCCGGGGTGGCGGCGCGTGACCTTTCCGAATGCCTGGTGCTGCAGCTTAAAGTGGTTGATCCGCAGAATACGCTGGCGCAGCAGATTGTCACCGAGCATTTGAAGCTGCTGCAGAATAACCAACTCAAGGAGATTGCGCGGGCGCTGAACCGTCCGGTGGAGCTGGTGAAGCGCGCCGTTGACGTCATCAAGAGGCTCGACCCGAAACCGGGGCTGCGCTACAACAAAACCGAGCCGCGTCTGGTTGAGCCGGATGTGCAGTTCCGCAAGGTGGACGGGGAATGGCAGGCATTCATGAATGACGACGACCTGCCGCAACTTCGCCTGAACCCGATGTACCGGAGACTCCTGGCGCGCGATGCCGCCGATCGCGATGTGAGGAACTACGTCAAAGAGCGCTTCACGGCCGCGATCCAGTTGATGAAGAACATCGAGCAGCGCAAGCATACGATTGTCCGCGTATGCCAGTCGATTCTGCGCCGGCAGCAGGAATTCCTCGATTACGGGGTGGACCACCTGAAGCCAATGATGATCAAAGAGGTGGCGGAGGAGGTTGGCGTTCATCCCTCCACCGTCAGCCGGGCAGTGGCCAACAAGTATTGCCATACGCCGCAAGGCGTTTTGGAGCTGCGATATTTTTTCTCCGAATCCGTGAACGGGCCGCAGGGGAGTGAAATCTCTTTGCTTTCGCTGAAGCGGCGCGTGAAGAAGATGATCGAAGACGAAGATGCGACCCACCCGCTTACGGATGAGCAGATCACCAAGAGGCTTGACGAAGAGGGGATCCACGTCACCCGCCGGACAGTGGCGAAATACCGCGAGGATCTCCGGATTCCCAGCACTCACCGGCGCCGGGTGAAGGGTTAGCCGGCTGTTCCGGTGAGGCGGCAGCCCACGAATCGAGACGCAAGGCAACTGGTGATCCTGACGGGCCTCTCCGGCTCGGGTAAGGGCTCTGTCCTGAATACCTTCGAAGACCTGGGCTTCTATTGCGTGGACAACCTGCCGGTTTCGTTCATCCCTACGTTCAGCGAGTTGTACGTGGAGGGGAGCGGGGAAATCGATCGCGCGGCATTGTTGGTGGATGCTCGCGAAGGGGAACAGATCGACAAACTTCCAGAAGTCTATCGCAAGCTGCGGGCGGAACATCCGGCGACGCTGGTGTTCATCGAAGCAAGCGATGACGCGCTGATGCGCCGTTTCAGCGAGACTCGCCGCCCGCATCCGCTGGGCCGCGATGTCTCCATCCGCGAAGGCATTCGTGAAGAGCGGCGGCGGATGGCGCCGATTCGACGGCTCGCGGACGTCGTGATTGACACGACAAAGTTTAATGTGCATGAGCTGCGCCAGTTCATCACCGATCGCTTCCAGAATCCCGGACAGAGGCCGCTGATGGTGGCCGCGGTGAGCTTTGGCTATCGCTACGGGATACCGGCGGATGCGGACCTGGTTTTCGACGTGCGGTTTCTACCCAACCCGCATTTCGTTCCGAAACTTCGGCCGTTCAGCGGCAAGAATCCGCGCGTCGCGCGGTATATCCGCTCGTTCCCGCAGACGAAAGAGTTCCTGCGACGAATCGACGGGTTGCTGACATACCTGATTCCGCACTACATCCGGGAAGGAAAGAGCTATCTGACCATCGCGTTCGGCTGTACCGGCGGGCGCCATCGCTCGGTGATGCTGGCCGAGGAGGTTCGCCACATGCTGCAGAAGCGAGGATATGCGACCAAGGCAGTGCATCGCGATCTCGATAAACCAACGTCTTGACTTTTTGGCGGGGCGCTCCTAGGGTTTCAGGTTTGTCTTGAAGACTTGAGGGCAGGAGTCGAAGGATTGAAGCACATCGAGGAAATCAAACGGTTGCTGCGGTACGTGCGGCCGCACCTCGTCCGGCTGACTGCCGGAGCGTTTTTGCTGGGCATCGTGGGGTTGGCTGAAGGCGTGATTGCGTTGATGGTGATCCCGGCCGTGGATGTTGTTCTCAATCCCCACACCACGCAGCAGAAACTGGTCCTTCTGCAATTGCCTCATAGCGGACGCGCAATCTACTTGAACTCGTTTTTCCCTCAGTCCGTCCATTTTGTCTGGACGGTCTTCTCCATCTCACTCCTGGTGGTCTTCCTGGCGAAGGCGCTGGCGGAATTCTTGGGCAGCACGTCGGTGCAATATGTAGGCCATTCCGCGGTGATGGACTTGCGGAACCAGGTTTATAGCAGGCTGATCCGGCAGCCGGTGGGGTTCTTCCAGCACAATCCGGTGGGTCGAGTGATGTCGGCAGTGATCAACGATGTCGAACAGATGCGCAGCGCTTTCTCCGAATACCTCGCAGATTTCTTTCGGCAAGTATTCACATTTATAGCGCTTCTTGCGGTGCTCCTGCACCTGAATTGGAAATTGACGCTCGGCTCGGCCGTTTTGCTACCCCTGGTCGTGTATCCGGTCGGGAAGCTCGGCCGGCGCATCCGCCGGTCAACGGAGAAGAGCCGTTCTCGACTGGCTGAGTTGAGCCACATACTGCAAGAGACTCTGAGCGGGAATCGCGTCGTGAAAGCCTTCGGCATGGAGGGCTTCGAGATTCAGAAGTTCCGCGATGCGGGGCGCCAGCTCCTTCGCGAGAACATGAAATGGATGCGCGCCTACGTTGCTACTTCACCACTGATGGACGTGCTCGGGGCAGTCGTCTTCTGTATGCTGCTGCTGTACGCGCGCGACCAGATCAAACACAGCCTGATGACGCTCGGCGCCTTCTTCGCATTTCTGTATGCCCTGATGAAGGCCTACGAGCCGGTCAAGCGGCTCGGGGGAATCTATCAGCTATTCCAACAGGCACTGGGCGCTTCCACCCAGGTGTTTGCTTTCCTGGCTCTCGAGGAAGAGGAATTCGAAGCGCCAGGGGCGGCGATCCTGCCGCGGTTTGCATCGGAAGTCGAATTTGAGGATGTCAGTTTCGCGTATGACGGCGGCCCGTTCATTTTGAAAGGAATTGATCTGCGCGTGCCTGCGGGAGCAGTGGTGGCAATCGTGGGCTCGAGCGGCGCGGGAAAGACAACGTTGGTGAACTTGCTGCCGCGGTTCTACGTGGCGTCGTCGGGGGCGGTGCGAATTGACGGTTGGGACGTGCGGGAGGTGACGCTCCGTTCGCTGCGCGAGCAGATGGCGATCGTCACGCAAGAAACCATCCTGTTCAACGACACGATCTGGAACAATCTCTGCTACGGGCGACCCGATCTGCCCGAAGGGCGGGTAGTGGCGGCGGCCAAGGCAGCGCTGGCGCATGATTTCATCACGCAGTTGCCCAACGGATATCAGACGCGCATCGGAGATCGCGGCCAGCGGCTCTCGGGCGGGCAGCGTCAGCGGCTGGCAATCGCTCGCGCGCTGCTGAAAGATGCGCCGATTCTGATTCTGGACGAAGCGACGTCGGAGCTGGATTCGGAATCGGAAATGCTCGTCCAGCGCGCTTTGAACAACCTGATGGAAGGCCGCACGGCTTTTGTCATCGCCCATCGCCTTTCGACGGTGCGCCGCGCTGACGTGATTCTGGTTCTCGAAGACGGAGCAATCCGTGAGCGGGGCACGCATGAAGAACTGCTGGCCCGGGGCGGGAGCTACTCGCGGCTGTACGCGATGCAATTCCACGATGTGGAGCCGGAGCCGCGGACGGCGGGCGTATGAGCATGTCCGGAACGGCGCCCAAATCCACGGTCACGCGCACCGCGGGAGTGAAGTCGATGACGGGCTTCGCTCAGGCGCGCGCAGAAACGAAGGGCTGGAATTTGAGGTTGACGCTGCGCAGTGTGAATCACCGATTCCTGGACCTGCATCTGCATTTGCCGGAGGGCTTCGAAGCCATCGAGCCACAGATCCGGCAGTCGGTTCGAGAGCGGATACGCCGTGGTCATGTGGACGTGACCCTCAACTGCGAACCAGTTGGCCCCGCCGCCGTGGGAGTGAACCGCGAGGTGGCGGCCGCATACCTGGAAGCCGCCGAGGCTCTCGGGCGGCAATACGGGGTGAAGGCTGAACCGGATCTGGCGGCGATTCTTCGGCTTCCAGGCGTGATTGCGCCGCCGGTATCATCGATCGGAGATTTCGAGGCGCTGGGAGACTTGGTGGTGCAGTGCTTGAACGAAGCGCTCGAAAAACTCGATCACATGCGCGCGTCCGAGGGGCGCCATCTTGCGGAAGAACTCTCCGGCCGATTGCGGAATATCGGTGAGCTCGTGGGACGCATTGAAAAGCTCGTGGAACGGGTGCGGCCGCTCTACGCGAAGAAGCTTGAACAGCGGCTGAAAGAATTGCTCGGGGAAACGCCCATCGATCCAGCGCGTGTGGCGCAGGAAGCTGCCATTGCTGCTGAGCGAAGCGATGCCACCGAAGAGCTTGCGCGGCTGCGCAGCCATGTGGGGCAGTTTGGATCGCTGCTGGCAGGCGCCGCCGAGGTGGGCAAGAAGCTCGATTTTCTTTTGCAGGAGATGCAGCGGGAAGCCAACACGCTGCTTTCAAAGACGCCGGGAAATGATGCCGAAGGACTGGAGATCACGCAGCTCGCGCTCGAGGTGAAATCGGAGATCGAGAAACTGCGAGAACAGGTGCAGAACCTCGAATGAGCCCTGCCGGACAAAATGGGCCGCTGGTCTTCATCGTCTCAGGGCCTTCGGGATCCGGCAAATCCACCCTGGTCGAGAAAATCCTGGAACTGCCCGGCATGATGTGGTCTGTTTCGTGCACAACCCGCCCGCCGCGAAGGACGGAAAGCGACGGCAAGTGGTACAATTTTGTTTCCGAAGCCGAATTCGAACGGATGATCGAGCGCGGCGAGTTTCTCGAACACGCCCAGGTCTTCGGCAAGTACCGGTATGGGACACCGAGGCGCTGGCTGGACGAAGCAAGCGCGCACGGGAAGGATCTGGTGCTCGAGATCGACGTGCAGGGCGCCGGTCAAGTGAAAATGAAGCTGCCGGCAGCGGTGGCGATTTTCATACTTCCGCCGTCGCGGCAGGATCTTGAGAAAAGGATTCGGGCGCGCGGCCAGGATTCGGACGAGGAAATCAAGCGGCGGCTGGAACGCGCGCGGCAGGAGCTCGAGCAGTACCGCGGGTACGACTATCTCGTGGTCAATGACGACCTGGCGCGGGCAGGCCGCGAGGTGCAGGCCATTGCTCTGGGAGTCCGATGCCGGGTGGACCGAAAACAGGCACAGGCGCAAGAGATTTTGAAATCCTTCGGAGGGTGATGTCTTGATGGCTGTTTACAGACAGGCACCAGAGAGTCAGTTCGCATACGTGGTCGTCGTGGCCCGGCGCGCTCGCCAATTGATGATCGGAGGCCGCCCGATGGTCGACAACCCACGCGCCCACAAGAACACGCGAGTCGCCGAGGAAGAATTGCGGAAGGGCCTGCTCGAGTACGAGGTGCCGGATCTTCCCGAGGAATCGGACGACCGGGAAGGGAAGCGGAAAAAAGGCTAAGGCGCCGCGAAGCGAATGCGAATCGCGCTTGGAGTATCGGGAGGTGTGGCGGCTTATAAAGCGGCCGAGCTGGTGCGGCGTCTCCAGCAAGAGAAGCTGGACGTGCAGGTGGTGATGACGCGAGCGGCGCGCGAATTCGTCGCACCGCTTACTTTTGCGGCGCTGACGGGGCAAAAAGTCATCACCGAGATGTTTTCTGCGGACTCGAGCGCGCCTGCCAACGTCGAGAGCGCCATCGAGCACATCGCGGTTGCCCAGCGGATTGATCTCCTGCTGGTTGCGCCGGCGACAGCGGATATTCTGGGCAAACTGGCGCGCGGCATCGCCGACGATTTCCTCACGACGCTCTATCTCGCGACCAAGGCGCCGGTGGTGGTTGCGCCAGCGATGAACGTCAACATGTGGGAACACGCGGCGACGCAGGAAAATGTGGCCACGCTGCGTGGCCGCGGCGTTCGGGTGGTCGACCCGGACGAGGGTTACCTTGCATGCGGAATGACCGGCGCTGGCCGGCTCGTCGGAATCGAGCAAATTGCCCGAGCCGTCTGCGAAGTGCTGGGCCTCCGACATGATTTCGACCGCGAGACCGTACTCATCACCGCCGGGCCCACTTGCGAAGACCTCGACCCGGTTCGCTTCCTTACCAATCGGTCCTCCGGGAAGATGGGATACGCGCTTGCAGACGCGGCGCAGCGGCGGGGCGCTCACGTGATTCTGGTGAGCGGGCCGACGGATCTTCAAGCGCCAGCAGGCGTCGACTGGGTTCCTGTGCGGACGACCGAAGAAATGCGCGCATCCGTGCGCGGGCGATTTCGCGAAGCCGGGATCGTCATCAAGACCGCGGCCGTAGCTGATTATCGACCTGCGGCGGCTCAAGCGAATAAGTTGAAGCGGGGCAGCCAACACATCACGCTCGAGCTCGAGCCGACGCCGGACATCCTGGCGGAGCTTGGACGCGAGAAGGGGTCCCGAGTGCTGGTTGGCTTCGCTGCGGAAACCGACCATCTGGCGGAAAATGCGCGAGAGAAGCTTGAGCGCAAGGGCGCGGACATGATCGTGGCCAATGACGTGACGCAGGAAGGCGCTGGTTTCGACACGGACACGAACGTCGTCACCCTTTTCCTGCGCGGCGGCCGCGAAATTCCTCTTCCGAAGCTGGCCAAGTTCGACGTGGCCAATCGCATTCTCGACCACGTGCTCGAACTGCGGCAGCGCGGCCGCTGACCTCTCCGATGGATTCTCCCCACAAAGGTGCGCCGGTGAAGCGCGAAACGCGCGAGCACGTGGAAGCCTGGCTGCGCTACTCCGAGACGCTGGGCATTTCTAATTTTTACCTGGATCGGGTTCCGGAACCGGCGCTGGTTGTAGCCGTGTTGCCTGCTTCCTTGCCTGTTTTGCCCCCGACGGCGCGGCTGACGCCACTAAAGAATCTTGCGCCGACGGCGACATCGCCAGCTGTGGTTCTTCCGGTCATGCAAGCGCCATCGCTGTTCGAGGCGGCCGAGCGCGTCGAAGGCGACACTCTCGAGCGCATCCGCGAGGACATCGGTGAGTGCACTCGTTGCCGGCTGCATCGGCAACGCACGAACATCGTGTTCGGCGTGGGCAATCCGAAAGCGGAGTTAGTGTTTGTCGGCGAAGGCCCCGGGCATGATGAAGATGTGCAGGGAATCCCGTTTGTGGGGCGGGCGGGAAAACTCCTGACGCAGATCATCGAGGCGATGGGGCTTCGTCGCGAGGACGTCTACATCTGCAACGTCGTGAAATGCCGGCCGCCGGAAAATCGCACGCCTGAAAAAGACGAGATTGCCACCTGCTCGCCTTTCCTGGTTCGCCAGCTCGACGCGATTCGGCCCAAAGTCATCGTGTGCCTTGGCAGCGTCGCGGCGCAGATGCTTCTCGGCACCAATCAATCCCTTTCGCGCTTTCGCGGGGAGTGGTTTGATTACCGCGGGGCGCGACTCCTTTCCACCTACCATCCGGCCTATCTACTGCGAAATCCCAACGCGAAGGGTGAAGTCTGGAAAGATCTTCAGAAGGTGGTGGCGGCTCTCGGCTTGCAGCCGAAGAAGCCGTCGTCGCGCTAGCCCCGAGGCTGCCTTGGGAGTCATTCTTGGATTAGCGGGCGCACTTTTCTGGGGAACTGCGGATTTCATCGCGCGCTTTGCCACGCGGCGCGTGGGAACCTACCGAACAAGTTTCTATGTGAACTTCAGCGGTTTCCTTCTCCTCTGCGCCTATTTTGCCGGAGCCGGTGGATGGAACGGTTTGCGCGCGGCCGGTGCCGGGGGCTGGAAGCCGTGGGCGTGGGGTATTCTGGCGGGTCTGCTGAACAGCGGATGCTCGTTCGCTTTTTACCGGGCGATCGAGAGTGGAGTTCTGTCGGTCGTGGCGCCGGTTTCTTCGAGCTTTCCGGCGCTGACTCTGATTCTGTCGTTACTCAGCGGGGAATCGTTTCACTGGCGGAATGGTGTTGGAATCTTGGCTGTGCTCGTAGGAGTGATCCTCGCTTCCGTTTCCTCGCCGGCCGCCGGCGAAGTGGTCGCTTCCGACACCTCGCCACATCCAACCGGCCCGTGGACGCGTGGCATTGGGTGGGCGATTGCCGCGGCGTGTGGGTTCGGGGTGATGTTCTGGCTGCTCGGGTTTCGCGTGATGCCGGTGTTGGGCGGATTCGCTTCGGTCTGGATTATCCGATTGACCACTTTTTCCGCCCTTGGCCTGATCTCCTTTCCCATTCAGCAGAGGTTGACTGTGCGGCGCGGAAAAGTGTGGGGCTTGCTGGCTTTCACGGGAATCCTGGATACGGCGGCATTCCTGGCGAACAATTTCGGCTTGCAGAGAGGCCCGGTTGCTGTGGTCACCGTTCTGGCGTCGCTTTATAGCGCCGTCACGGTCGTGCTTGCGGTGATGTTCCTCCACGAACGGCTGCGGCGGATTCAGTGGTTCGGCCTGGCCCTCATTTTCGCGGGAATTGTCCTCGTAAACCTTTAGTGAGCTGCCGAACAACGAGCGCACGGCCGGGAGTGAGTCTGTGTGGCAATCGAGTTCACTCATCCTCAGCGACTGAAAGCCGCAACGATATTGTGTCGCTTACGGCACGACTGTGGCTTCGGCTCCGCTCACCACAGGAAGTCGTGCCCTGACGAAAATCGGAGCTGGCACAGAGACTCAGGAGTGACCGCGTCACCGGCGAGCCATGCTGTTAGACTATGAACCGCACATGAACGCCCCTTACTGCGAAGTCGCGTTGCCGGTGCCGCTGCGCTCGACGTTTACCTACGCGATTCCGGATGCGCTGGCGACAGAGGAGTTGATCGGCAGGCGCATGGTTGTGCCCTTTCGCAATCGCGCGATGGTGGGCGTGGGCGTTGGTCTCGCCAGCCGAGCGCCGGAAACAGCGCGCGTCAAGCAAGTCTCGCAGCTCCTCGATCCGTTGCCTGCTTTGCCTCCTCACCTGCTCGAATTGGGCCTGTGGATCAGCCGGTATTACCTCGCGCCCATCGGCGAGACATTGCGCTCGATGCTGCCACCCGAAATCGAAGTTCGGCACCAGCGCGAATTCCGCCTGACCGATGCCGGACGCGAGTTTCTCCGCGAGCTTGCCACGCGCAACACCCGAGACGAGAAGGAAGCCACCGAGCGAGCAGTGCTTGAATTGCTCGAATGCGAAGACCGGGCGGTCCCGTCAGCGCTTATCCGCAAGATCCCCGGAGGAGAAGCGGCTGCCGAACGGTTGTTACGCCGCGGGTGCTTGGCCGCGCAAGAAGTGATGCTGCGGCGCAAGACGCGGGCGCAGAAGATCATGGCCTGGAGTGCCTCAACCGATGAACAATCGGCAAGCGCGGCGGAAGAACGAGTGCGCGAAATCCTGACGACAACGCGCGGCCCCTTGCCCGTCCATCTGCTGGCGAAAAAAGCGGGCGTCTCCCCGGGAGTGATTCTGCGCCTCGAAAAACAAGGAAAGCTCTCCAGTTGGGAGGAGCCGCTCACGGCTGAAGAAGACCCGTGGGACACCGACTTCATACCCCCTTCGAACGTTTTGAACATGGAGCAGGAGAGCGCGCTGAGCGAGATTCGGACTTGGCTCGATTCGCGGGTGTTCACCGTGGGATTGCTCCATGGGGTCACGGGGAGCGGCAAGACCGAAGTTTATCTTGCCGCGGTCGGGAGGGCGCTGCAGCGTGGACGGGCTGCGCTGATTTTGGTCCCGGAAATCGCATTAACGCTGTGGATGGGGCGTCTCGCGCGCGCGCGATTCGGCCCCGGTGTGGCTGTGCTGCACAGCGGGCTGCCGGATGTCGAGCGAGCGCGCGAATGGTGGCGGGTGCGGCGCGGGGAAGCGCGCATTGTAGTCGGCACCCGCTCGGCCGTCTTCGCCCCGCTCGAGCATTTGGGCCTGATCATCGTGGATGAGGAGCAAGAATCGAGCTACAAGCAGGAAGAAACTCCTCGCTACAACGGGCGCGATACCGCGATCATGCGCGCCAAACTCGAGGGCGCGGTCGCGCTGCTTGGCTCGGCGACCCCTTCGCTCGAAAGCTATCACCACGCCCGGTCGGGCAAATATCGCCTGCTTGAACTTCACACACGTGTCGAAAATCGCCCGCTGGCTTCGGTCGAAATCGTGGACTTGCGCGAAGATTTCCGGAAGACGCACCGGGCTGCTCCAATATCTGCAACGCTGCGCGCCGCGATCGCCCGGCGGCTGGAAGAGGGGACCCAGGCGATGGTTTTGATCAATCGCCGGGGATACTCTTGGTTTCTGCTGTGCCGGAGCTGCGGCGCCACGGTGCAATGCCAGAACTGCAGCATTTCGCTGACGTATCACCGCAGGCGCGAGCGTCTTGTGTGCCACTATTGCGGTTATTCGATTCGCCCTCCGAAGGAATGCCCGAAGTGCCATGGTGAGTATCTCTACTTCGTCGGCGACGGAGCTGAGCGCGTCGAGGAGTATCTCCGCGAACAGTTTGCCTCGGCGCGAATCGCGCGGCTTGACCGCGACACCGTGCGGACCAAACGGGAATATCAGCAGGTGCTGGGAGCCTTTGCGAAAGGCGAGCTCGATATCCTGGTGGGCACGCAGATGGTCGCCAAGGGGCACGATTTCGAACGGGTGACCCTCGTTGGCGTTGTTTCCGCGGACCTGGCGCTGGGGCGGCCCGATTTCCGCGCTGCGGAGCGGGCTTTCCAATTATTGACGCAGGTGGCTGGGCGCGCCGGCCGAGGACAACTCGCCGGCCAAGTACTGGTGGAGACTTACTATCCCGAGCACTATGCGATCCAGCTCGCGGCCCAGCAGGATTACGTGTCGTTCTACGAGAAGGAAGCGCATTTTCGACGCATGATGCATTATCCGCCGTTCACGTTTCTGGCAAACGTGCTCGTGCGCGACAAGAAAATTGAGCACGCGATTCGATGGTCACACGCGCTGGCCGGCTTTCTGGCTCCGTTCGAGGCGCAGGGCGTGAAGGTGCTGGGCCCAGCGGCGGCGCCGCTCGCGCGGCTCAAACGGGAATATCGGTTCCAGTTCATACTGAAGACCCCGCGGCGCGCTCTGCTGACGCAAGCACTCTCCGGGTGCCTTGAATTCTGCGCGGCAAAAGAGATCCCCGAAAACGCGGTCATTGTAGATGTCGATCCCGTTAGCCTGTCTTGACGCGCTCATTGAGCAGCCTGCTGAAATTTTGACGCAGAGATTCTTCGGCGCCGCGGCGCCTCAGAAATGACGCCCTCGCGGAGTTGACCGGCTGTTGGCGGCGGGACGAGCTCGCCGGCAGCTCACGACCTCTAGGAGGCAGTTGTTCTTGCTGCGCGGGCACGCCAGATGAAATATGCCGGCAGGCCCAGGAAGGTGATGCCGAGTCCCTCGGCTGCTCCTGATGGGCCCGCGGCAATTGCGTTCAGCACCAGAGCCGCCGCGGCTAGCACGAAGAGCGCCGGAGTCCATGGATAGCCGGGGACGCGATAGGGACGCTCCAGGTTGGGCTGCCGACGGCGGTACACGAAGATGCTGGCACCCGCGAGGCCATAGAAAATCCAACCGGTGAAAATGACGTAGGTCAAGAGCTGCTGAAAGCTTCCCAGGCAGGCGAGGAATGCAGCCCAGACTCCCGAGGTGAGCACAGCGATCGCGGGGGTGCGGAAACGGGGATGCACTTCCGCGAGCCGGCGGAAGAACAATCCATCGGCGGCCATGGCGTAAAAGACGCGCGGCGCCGTCAGCTGAATGCTGTTGGCCCCGCCGAAGACTGAAATCAGAATCATCAGCGCCACCAGTTTTGCAGCGGTTGGGCCTAGTACGGCGGACATGGCGGTCGCGGCGACGGTGTCCGAGCGCGCCGCGGCCTGTGGCCCCAGGGCTACGAGATAGGACAAAACGGCGAGCACATACACGCCGATCAGCGACGCATTGCCATAGAAGAACGCGCGGGGGAAATCGCGTTGCGGATGCAGAGCCTCACCCGCGCTGTAGGCGATGAACTGCCAGCCTTCGTAAGCCCAGAGCACGGCGATCATCGCCACGCCGAAGCCGGAAAAGAGCGAGCCGGTGATGTGCTCTGGCCAGAGTGCCGCGCCCGAACCTTTGAATCCGCGGCCGAGCCACAAGAGCACCCCAGTCATCGCCAGAATGAGGGCTATTTTGATGAAGGAGGTCCAATTCTGAACATCAGCGCCTTGCCGCGTGCCGTACATATTCACCGCCGTGACGAGAGCAATCATCAGGATCGAGGCAATCTTCATCTCCACGGAATTCAGCGGAATGACCTGCGCTAAATAAGTGCTGAACGCCACGGCGAGCGTAGCGATCGAGCCGGTGGCAATCACAAGAAATAGCGTCCAGCCATAGAGAAATGCAACAAGATTTCCGAAGCAGTCTCGGATGTAGACGTAAAGTCCGCCGGCTTCGGGCTTCATCGCTGCCAGCTCGCCATAGGTCAACGCTCCAACAAGAGAGAGCAAGCCGCCGGCCACCCAGACGAGAAGCGCAAGACCGGCCGAGCCTCCTACTTGCCGCTGGACCGCGCCGGGCACAAGAAAAATTCCTGAGCCAATGACACTGCCGATCACGAGGAGGGTGAGGTCGCGAAGACCGAGGACGCGGACGAGTGTTGGCTTGGTGGCCATTGATCGGATCGAATGAAAAAGGGTGGTTCTTGACCGCGCGCATCATACCTGTTCCTGTGCGAAGGTCACAGCTACGGGGCGTTCTTAAGGGGGTCAAGCGGGTAGTTCAATTCATTCCGAAAGGCCTCGGGTCTGGAGAGCGGAGCTACAAATTCCAGGGCAAGACGGCTCATGCAGCTGTAGCTCACCTCTTCAGAGGCGAGGCTTTTACGGGTTATTTGTGGGCCAAGGCGTGAAGCTGAGGACGAAAATCAGCAGGGCGGCAACAGCCCAGAGGCGGCGCGTCGTGTCGAGGCGTTCCCACGGATCGAGGAGAGGCGGATGCCGGAAACGCAGCGACAGAGCGCAAAGAAGGACTCCCCAGAATATCCATCCGTGCCAGAAAAAAATCCCGAATGGAACCAGCGCCAAAGCGACGGCGAGAGAAATCCGCCGATGCTGCTTGCTCGCCAGGCTGTAGACGATGTGGCCGCCGTCGAGCTGCCATGCCGGCAGCAAGTTCAGCGCCGTCGCGAACAGTCCAACCCATGCGGCGCGACCCACCGGATGAAGCAGAAGATTCTCCGGCCTGACATGAGGATGAAAGAGCGCGATGAACAGATGGATCAGCGGCGGATTGCCAAAGATGATCGCCGCATTGTCCTGTGCTCCGGGAACGATCTTGGAATGGAGAACCGCGAGCGCGAGGGCCGGTACGGCAAACATAAACCCTACAACCGGGCCTGCGAGGCCGACGTCGAACAAGGCCCGCCGAGTCGTGATGGGAGAGCGGATGCGGATGAAGGCGCCGAAGGTGCCGAAGAGCGTCGGAGCAGGAATGAAGTAGGGATAACTCACGTCAATGCCATAGAGCTTGCACGCGAAATAATGTCCCAACTCGTGCGCCAGCAGGATGACCATCAGGGTGAACGAAAACGGGATGCCGAGCACGAGCAGGCTGGGACGCTCGAAGGGAAGAATCATCGTGACGAAGGGGTTTGCGTCCGAGGAGAACGGCTCTTCGTTGTTCGCGTAGGCGCGCGAGAATTCGGCTCCTACTGCGAGCGTGGAGAGAACGGTCAGCAGAAACAGAATCAGCGGGAGGGTCACCGGGCGGCGGTGCGGCTGAGGCGGAGCCTCCACCAAGGGAGGGAAATGCATCTCGACAAAATCAACAGGCGCGCCACCGTGACCGTTACCGCTGCTCATGAAGATTGGATGTGCTGACGAAGCGACAGGACGCCTCGTAACGATTCCTCGCGGCGCGCCGCCGGCGTTCTGTCCGCAGCAGGCTGTTGAAGCCGACAGATCGACCGGGCGGGCTGCGGGATCGAAAAGCGGCTACAGCGCTTGAAGTTCCTTGCCCGGCTTGAAGCGGACGGCCTTGCCCGGTGGGATACTCACCTGCTGGCCGGTGCGGGGATTGCGGCCGATCCCGGTCTTGCGAGGTTTGACGTTGAAGACGCCAAAGCGCCGCAGCTCAATCCTTTGGCCGCGCCCCAAAGCGTTCTTCATGGCTTCGAAGACCGTTTCCACTGCTTGCTCGGCCCTCGTCCGCGTAATGTTAGTCTTTTGGACGACGGCATTCACGATGTCTAGTTTGATCACTCGCGCCTCCCGCACAGGAACGGAAGCCTATGCTAGACAGTGGGTTGCAGGTTGTCAAGCATCGCGCGGTGTAATAACATGCGCAGCCTTTTAGATCTCGCGGCTGCGGGCGCGCCTTGGGAGGCTCGTATGACGGTGAAGTCAGATAGTTGGATCCGCCGCATGGCTGTCGAACACAAAATGATCGAGCCGTTTGCTGATCGCCAAGTGCGCGATGGCGTTATCAGTTACGGAGTGTCCTCGTACGGCTACGATATGCGCGTCGCGGATGAGTTTCGCATTTTCACCAATGTGAATTCCTCGATCGTGGATCCAAAACACTTCGATGCGAAATCGTTTGTCGAATTCCAGGGGCCCATCTGCATCGTTCCTCCCAACTCATTCGCATTGGGAAGGTCGGTGGAATACTTCCGCATTCCGCGGAGCATCTTGACCATTTGTGTGGGGAAATCGACCTACGCGCGGTGTGGAATCATCGTAAACGTGACGCCGTTTGAGCCCGAATGGGAAGGGTACGTCACGCTCGAAATCAGTAACACCACGCCACTGCCTGCCAAGATTTACGCGAATGAGGGACTCTGCCAGGTGATTTTCTTCGAGTCCGACGAAGTCTGCGAAATTTCCTACAAAGACAAGAAAGGCAAATACCAGGCTCAGCAGGGCATCGTTCTGCCGCGGCTGTAGCACAGGCTCCTTAGGCCGTCGCAGGCCAGTCTGGTCCTGAGTGCGCAGTTTTCTTGCCCGGCTGGTTGCGCCGGCGATCCCGGCACGTCGCCGTCATTGCAAGAGTGACGATGGATGGCCCCAGCGGTCGTTGAAGATGAACGACGCCAGCGGCTTGCGACTTCTCGGAGCGAGTTCGCGTTCGCGATATGGCTCCGACAGTTTTTCGGGATCACCCGGATATCCAAGAGCAATGCCAGCAACCGGATCGTAGCCTTCCGGAATGCCTAAAACTTCGCGCGCCTTTTCCACATGGATCCCGCCCATCTGGTGGACGAAGAGACCTCTCGCCGTCGCTTCGAGAGTCAAGTTCGCCGCCGCTTGGCCGACATCGTGATAGGCGAGGCGGTTTGGCTTGCCATTGTCGAATTTGAGTTTCGCGACCGAGATCATCAGTACGGGCGCGTTCTTTGCCCACGCGATGTTCCCGTCGACCAGACAACTCAGCACCCGGTCGAATTCTTCACGGTCATCACGGGTCGCAACGATGAAGTACCAGGGCTGCTCGTTATTCGAGGAGGGTGCCCAGCGCGCTGCCTCAAAGAGGCTGCGCAAGACTCCCGGCTCCACGGGACGATCGGCAAATGCCCGTGGACTCCAGCGGCTACGGAGCAATTCGTGAATGGGATGCTGCACGTCAGCAGGTTTTTCCATGAGTTCATTGCCTCCAGAATTTTCGAAATCCGACTCTCTTGCCACTTGGTTGCACGCCCAGCTATCACGCCGCCTTCGAATCGCGTCTTCTATTCGCGCGTTCAGAAGCCTCGCATGACCTCGGCCTCGAGCGGTCACCATGTGGGCCGCGCTCGACGACATCGACTTGGTGCGCAATCGAAATATCTTTGCTCCGGCCCGGAATCAATTTTCACGGCAAGTCGAACAACAGCACTTCCGAATCTTTCTTGGCCCGGCAGGTCACTTGTTTCTCCGCCGTGATCGCCGCGCCGTCTCCAGCCTTCAATTGAAGCCCGTTCAGATCGATGGATCCCCGGGCCACCTGCAGCCACGCACGGCGATTCGCCTTCAAGGAATGAGACGCTTCCTCTCCGGCGGCGAGGCGCGCGGCGTAAAGATCGGCGTCCTGGTGAATCGTGATCACGCCTTCCTTTCCGGCGAGCAGATGGAAACCGCCTTCAAGCTCCGCGTCCGGGAATGTGTGCTGCTCATAGTTGGGCTTCAGGCCTTTTTTGTCTGGCTCGATCCAGATCTGCAGCAAGTGCACCGGCGACTGCCGTGAAGGATTAAACTCGCTGTGCATGACTCCGGTGCCGGCCGTCATGTGTTGCAGATCACCCGGCCGGACCACCGCACCCGAGCCCATATTGTCGCGATGCTCGAGCGAGCCTTCCAGAACATACGTCAAGATCTCCATGTCACGGTGGGGATGCATCCCGAAGCCCTTCCCGGGCGCGACGACGTCTTCGTTGATGACCCGCAAAGGGCCGAATCCCATGTATTCGGGATCGTAGTATCGGTCGAACGAGAATGTATGGTGAGTGTCGAGCCAGCCCATTTGCACGTGGCCTCGCTCTTCACTTGGTCGAATCTGAATCACTTTGGCCTCCTGGTAGCTTTCGATCCTTTCACTGGCCGCCCTTTCCCAGCGTGCGGCAAAGGCGGCGAAGATCTTCCTGCTCTCCGGCATTCAACCGGCTGAACTCCGAAACGACGAAAGCGACGTGCTCCGGAAAGATTCTCTGCACGAACCCGCGCCCCCGCGCCGTCAGGCTTACGCGAACCATCCGCCGGTCGTCTGTCTGCCGCTCGCGCCGAACCCAGCCTTTCTTCTCGAGGTTGTCCACAACCAGGGTGATATTGCCTCTGCTGTTCAGCAGTTTCTGTCCTAGTTCGCGCTGGAACAGGGGCCCCAGGTGGAGCAGGGCTTCGAGGACCCCGAACTGGCCCAAGGTCACACCGAAGGATTCGAGCTGAGCGGTGGCGCGAGCCGCGATCGTGTCCCTGGCCCGCATCAGCAGGATGTAGGCGTTAAGAGCTCGGACTTCCTCGGGTCTCCCTTGATAGTGGGTCGACATAACAGTTCAAATTAAAACAATTTGATATTAAACTAAATGAGCGCCTCTGTCAAGTCGATTCGCTCCGGGCTCGAAAACGGCACAGAGCAATGTCAGGGCAACCTTCGGGCTGGTGCAACCTATTGAGGCGTTTGGGGTTGCGCCTCAGGGTTTCTGCGTGGGCCGCAGCAGGACCTCACTGATAAAGCTCTGGGGCGACTCCTTCAAGATCATCCCCACGGCATGCGCTACATCATCCGGCTGCAGCATTTTCGAGGTTTTTTTCCCCGCGTGCGGAGAAAACTCGGTGGCTACAGTTCCCGGGCAGACAGCGGCGACGCGAATGCCGTAGCCGCGCAGATCTTCGGCCATGCAATAGGTGAGGCCAAGCAGGCCCCATTTGGAGGCGCAGTAAACGCCGCCCGTCGCGAACGAATTCTTGCCGGCCAGCGAGGCAATGTTGATGATGTGGCCCCGCCGTCGGCGTATCATTTCAGGGGCTACCCCTTTGCTGAGCAGGAATACTGCTTTCAGGTTGGTGTCTAAGACAGTATCCCAGTCTGTCTCGCCAATCTCGTGAAAGGGTGCGAATTTGCCGACGCCGGCGTTGTTCACGAGAATCTCGATTTCGCCGAGTGATTGATGAGTCTTCGCAACCAGAGCCGAAATTTCATCGCTCCGAGTGAGATCTGCGGGTATGGCGATTGCTTCAATGCCATCGTTGCAGAGCTGGCTAGCCGCTCTAGAAAGAGCTTCTGGATTGCGGGCGCAAAGGCTGAGCCGCGCTCCCATCTTCCCCAGTCGCCGAGCGACTGCGAGGCCGATACCGCGGCTGGCGCCGGTGATGAGTGTTGTTTTTCCCGTGAGAAGTTTTTCGTTACCCATGAAGGGTTGGATGCAGGCGACCTTCCCCCGCGATTCACCATCTTATCATTAGAGCTTGGGTGTTACGGGAGGCGGTACCCCGGTGCGTGAGACAACGACTGAGAAAGAAAGACCCTTGCGCCATTGAGACGGCTTTCCTATAATCCCGACGTTTTCGTTAATTCCTTTTTCCGCAGGCGTTCAGGTCCTGTGTTCGAACGCATGCTCATGACCAATCTGGCCGAGGAGGCAGCGAAGTGATGATGCGAAAGTGTTTTGTGACGCTGGGAGGAATGCTGGCGCTGTTCACGATGTTAAGCCTGCCGAGGCTGGCTGATGCGCGGACCTTAGCCCCACAGGATCAGCAACAATCAGGGCAGCAGCCGACTTACACCCTGGCTGAGTACAATGCCTTCCAGGCATGCCGAGCGGAAACGAACGCGCAGGCGCGCGTGAAGTGCCTGGACGATTTCGTCGCCAAGTTTCCGAACTCGACGTTAATGCAGTATGTCTATCAGTTGTATATCGACACCTACAAGCAGCAGAACAATTTTGCAAAGATTGTTGAGTCCGCCGATAAGCTCCTCGCGCTGGGAGACAAGATTCCGCCCCAGGGCCGGCTGCAGGCGCTGGTGGCGCGCTGTACCGCTTTCGAGAGCTCATACAATGCCAAGGCTCCGGACGTGCAGGAACAAATTACGAAGGAACGCGATGCCGCCCAGCAGGGGTTAAAGCTGCTGAACGAGTTGCCCAAGCCGGCAAACGTTTCCGACGAACAATTCGCCGAACAGAAAAAACCGGCCAACAGTTTTTTCTACAATGCCCTGGGTTTCGCAAACTTGCAGGCGAAGGATTTCAAGGCCGCTGCGGATGCGTTCAAGAATGCTGTAGCGGCGAATCCGAAGGATGCCGTCGCTTATTACCGGCTGGGGATTGCCTATCTCCAGCAGAATCCCCCGCAGTCGTTGGATGGATTTTGGGCGGTTGCCAAGGCGATCGATCTTAAGGCGCCAGGCGAAGCCCAGGTCCGCACTTATTTGCGGGGACAGATTCAGCGGTATCAAATGTCGGGTTGCGATGACCTGCTTGACGCTCAGGTAAACGAGCTCCTCACGCTGGCCCAGAATTCCGCCGACCGCCCGGCTACCTATTCACTCCCCAGTTCGGCAGATCTCGACAAGATTCGCCAGGGGTCGACCATCCTCACCGTCTTGAACGACCTGAAGGCCGGGGGAGACAAAGCGAAGATGACTTGGCTTGCCGTTTGTGGGTCGGAGTTTCAAGATGTCCCCGGCAGGATCATTGAAATGACGTCGGATGATAAGGGCACGACGTTCAAGCTTTACACCGGCGCGTCGCAGGAGGAAATGGACGCGGCGACAGACCCGAATAGCGTGATCACCATCACGGGCCCCGAAGTTAAGCGTTTCGAGAAGGGCGACTACTTCCGCTACACCGGTACGCTGGTCAGCTATGATCCGCAGCCGCTGCTCGTCCACTGGGACAAAGCGAGGATCAACCCCGAGGACATTCCGCCGGAGAAGGCAGAGCCGGGCAAGCGGCGCAAGCTGCCGAAGAAACCCGGGAAGCAATAGCAGAGCAGATTTGGCGCAGAGAGATACATGGCCGGTTCTGTGCGCGGATCGGCCATTTTTCTTTTCCCGTGTCCTCCGGTGATTTCGTTGAAGGACGATCCCAGGCAAAGAACTAGGGTCGACGGCTCTGGCGGCGGTGGCCGAGCTTGTAGTCGACTACCAGGCGGCTGAGCGTGTTGCGGTGGATCCCGAGGACTCTTGCCGCGCGGCACTGGTTGCCATTAGAGCGCTCGAGCGCCCGCTTCACAAACCTCTTCTTGAATTCGTTGACCGCTTCACCCAGCAGGATACCCCGCTCCACCATCTGGCCGACTAGGGTTTCGAGTTGATCTTTCACGTTGGCACTCTCCGCAGCAGCGCTTCAGGAAGAGACCCTTGGCTCTTGGTTCAGTCGAGTACATGGCCCGTGAGCCGCTCATAGGCCTCACGGTACTTCCCCCGGGTGCCAGCAACCACGTCGGAAGGAAGTTCCGGCGCCGGCGGCTGTTTGTTCCAACCAATCCGCTCGAGATGATCGCGGACGTATTGCTTGTCGAAAGAAGGTTGCGCCTGGCCGGGTGCGTAACGATCCGCCGGCCAGAATCGGGAGGAATCCGGCGTGAGGGCTTCATCGATCCAGATGACCTCTCCGTCGGACAGCCCGAATTCGAGCTTGGTGTCGGCAATGATGATTCCACGCGCCGCCGCATAATCGGCTGCCCGCTGGTAGATGTCAAGGCTCAGGGCACGCAGCTTTTCCGCCAGCGGCTGTTCGATCTGATCGGCCATCTCACTAAACGATATATTCTCGTCGTGGCCGCCGACGGCCTTTGTCGCAGGGGTGAAAATCGGCTCGGGCAGTCGTTCCGACTCGCGCAGCCCTGAAGGCAGCAGAATCCCGCAAATGGCACCCGTCTGCTGGTAATCCTTCCAACCAGAGCCGGACAGGTATCCGCGAATGACGCATTCCACGGGTACTGGATCGGTGCGACGCACGAGCATTGCGCGGCCGCGCAGGGAATCTGCAAATGGCGCAAGTTCGCCCGGGAAATCGGCCGCTGCGATCACGTGGTTGGGAACGATGTCGGCCAGCTTCCGAAACCAGAACAAAGACAACTGCGTGAGGACTCGACCTTTATCGGGAATCGGAGTCGGGAGTACGACATCGAAGGCGGAAAGCCGGTCCGTTGCAACGATCAACAGTTTGTCGCCCACTTCATACAAGTCGCGGACCTTACCGCGGCCTCGGAGTTTCAATCCGGGGAAATTTGTTTCTGCGATAACAGGTGCCATCTGGGGAGCTGCCACGGAATTCTTGTCCTTTTGAGAGGGGGTATTCTAGCGCACGAGGAGATGTTGTCAACGGAGAAGAAAAAGAAATGTGGAAAACTAATTTCTCTTCGAAATGAATAATGAATCTCGACCGCGGCGGAATCAAGCGGCGTTTGTCGCAGAACGCGCCGCCTCGGCCTGATCTTCCCAGCGCACGGACACGAGTTTGGAGACGCCGGGCTCCTGCATGGTCACACCATAGAGCACTGCACCCATCTCCATCGTCCGCCGGTTGTGGGTGACGACGATGAATTGGATCTGCTCGCCCATGTCCAGCAGCATTTTGTTGAAGCGGCCGACGTTCGCCTCGTCCAGCGGCGCATCCACCTCGTCCAGGATGCAGAACGGGCTCGGCTGGAAACGGAAGACAGCGATCAGAAGCGCGAGAGCTGTCAGAGCTTTTTCACCGCCGGAAAGCAGCAGGATATTTTGCAGGCGCTTGCCCGGCGGCTGCGCAACAATGTCGATTCCACATTCCCCGGAGCTATCGGGTTCGGTCAAGCGCATCTCGCCGTGACCCCCTCCAAAAAGCGTCTGGAAGGCCGCCGCGAAATGGCGGTTGATGGCGGCGTATGCCTCCTCAAATTTTTGCCGGGAAACTGTATCCAACTCGGCGATCGCCTGCTGAGTGTTTTCGATGGATTGGACGAGGTCGTCGCGTTCGCGGCGGAGGAACGTGTCGCGCTCTTCGCATTCCTGGTATTCCTGGAGAGCCATCATGTTCACCGGACCCATGGCCTCGACGCGCGCCTTCATTTCGTCGTAGCTGGTCTCGGCGGAGGTGAGGGCCTCGCCGATCAAGAGCTCCGGCTCGAGCCCGATCAACTCTTCCGGCTGGGCATTCAGTTCCGCCACGCACGTCTGGCGCATGTAATCGCGATCGGAATCGTTGCGGGCCTTTTCGATTTCGCGTTGTCCGCGCTCGGCGCGCAGCTCGTCGAGCGACTGGCGCTTCAGGCGGAGGGCGTCATCGAGCCGCTCGGCGCGCGTCCGAGCCTCTTCCCATTCACGTTCGAGCCGCTCTTTCTGTTCTTCGAGGCGGCCCTTGTCGCTACGGAACGACTCGGCTTGGCGAGTAAGCTCCGCGCTATTGGCGGCCAGTTCCTCGACTTCTCCACGAAGAGCGGCCAGCTGCTGCCGCAATACCGACAGGCGATCGTGGGCCTGGGTGGACTCTTCACTCAGCCGTTGCTCAATGGCTTCGGCGCTCGCAAGGCGTTCCGCCATCGCGGCGAGTTCTTCACGGCGTGTGGCGAGCCGTTCTTGCTGAAGCAGCGACTCCTGGCGCATGGCGGTGAGGTGCTCGGCGGTCGCAGACGCTTCGGTTTCCGCCGCCTCGCGTGCCTCTAATGCCTCGGCGTGCCGGAGGCGGGCCTGTTCGGCGCGCGCTCTCGCCGCGCCAGCTTCCAAACGCAGGCGCCCAATTTCTTCCCGGCATGCCGCGAGCTGCTGCTCGTACCGGCGGAGTTCAGCGAGGGCTTGCTCGCGCTGGTGCGTCGCAGCCACCAGCGACTTCTCGGCTTCGACGTGTTGCGCCAGCGTGACGCTCAGCTGTTCCTCGGCGCCGGCAATTTGGCTTTCGAGTCGATTGAGCTCCGCTTGCGCCTCGGCGGCCATATTTTCCAACCGCACTGCCTCCGCTTCGTGCATGCGGAGTTCGCGCTTCAACGCCAGCGGCCCGGCTTCGCCGGCCCGGCCGCCGGACACCATCCGGCCGTGGTAGCAGGTGCCATCGGGGGTCAGGAAATGGAGCTGTGGATTTTCCCGCGCCATCTTTTCGGCGGCGGCTGCGGTCTCAACGAGGAAAGCCGAACGGAGCTTCGGTAGAAATTCCTTGGCGGACGGCCCCAAGGGCTCGCGGAACTCCACCAGCCGGTCGAGTCGCGAGATTACGTCCACTGTTTGCGTGAAGGGATGGTCGGGCTCTTTCGTCGGGAGGTTCAAGTTGCGCAAGGAATCGACGAAGAAGGTCGCGCGGCCACCCACTTCGTCGCGCAGCAGCGCAATTCCGGCGCGGGCATGATCGAAAGTCTCCACGACAATATATTCGAGCTCGTCCCGCAGGAATTGTTCTACCGCGCCCTCATATTCCGCCTCGACTTCGGCATAATCGGCCAGCAGCCCGACGGCGCGGAAACCCCGCGAACCGGCTTCTCCATTTGCCGAGAAGAGTTTTTGAACCGCATCGGCCGTGTAGGCCCGCTCGTTCAGGATTTGCTCGAGCGAGGCACGGCGGGCGCGCTCCGCAGAAAGGTCCTCGCGCACGCGGTCCAGCCGTGGTTTGGTTTCTTGGTGTGAGCGGCGCAGCTCCGCGATACGCGACTGAGCATCGCGCACTGCTTGTTCGAGTTCCTGCGCCCGCTCTTCTGCGTTGCGGCAATGAGCCTCGCCAGCCCGGGCGGCCTCAGCATGCGCGGAGCAGATTGCTTCCAGCGCGCGTAAGCCTTCCGCGCGTTCGGCTTCAGCAGTTGCCGCCCGCGCTGCTGTTTCATCCGACTGCACGGACTCCGCGTGACTCCGAATCGCTTCTTCGCCCAAACGAACGGAGGTATGGCGCAGTTCCTCGATGCGCGCTTCGAGCTGGCCTTGTTCGATGGCGCCCCCGCCGGCGCGTTCGAGCGAGTCACGCAGCGCAGCTTCGAGGCTCGCCGCCTGCTCGCGCAACGTCGCCATCGCTTCACGATGCGCTTCGATGCGCGTTTCGAGTTGCCGCGCGTGCGATTCCGCCTGATCGATCTCGAGGTTCAGGTGCTCGGAGCGGGATTCGAGCTGTGCGGCTTGCTCACGGTTGAACGTGATGCGGTTTTCTGCGCGGTCCAGTTCGAGGGCCGACTGACTGAGCAAGTTCTGCGTCTCTCGCAGCTCGGCATCGAGCTCGTAGGTGCGCGCGTTAGTCCGCTCCTGCTCGGCCTCGAGCTCGCGCAGCGCCGATACCTCTGCATTCTCCTGGCCGGCGAGTTCGCGGAGCAGCTCTTCGAGGCGCTCCGCTTCCGAGTCCAGTTGTTGCGCTTTACTTGCAAGCACCTTCCGCAAGAGTCCGCGCATTTCCTCGCGGAGCTCGGTGTAACGGCGGGCTTTGGAAGCCTGGCGCTTCAGCGAGGCGAGCTGCTTTTCGACTTCGACCAGGATGTCGTTCACACGCGACAGATTCAGTTTGGACGCCTCGAGTTTGGCTTCGGCCAGACGCCGCTTCGTCTTGTACATCGTGATCCCAGCGGCTTCTTCGATGATGGCGCGGCGATCCATGGGCTTCGAGTTCAGGATCTGGCCGATGCGCCCTTGCTCGATAATGGCATAGGAGTCAGGACCGAGACCCATGCCCATGAAGAGTTCCTGAATGTCGCGCAACCGGACCACCCGGCCATTGATGAGATATTCGCTTTGTCCAGAGCGATAGAGACGCCGGCCGACCACGACTTCCCCGGGCTTAGTTGCCGGAGCCGGCTTTTCTTTTCCGCTGTTCTTCCAAGGCCGTCGGTCCGTAACTGCTTCTTCGGCGGTCGGCATTTCTTCAACGTTGTTGTGGGCAGTCTCCGCACTGTCCGCCGCGTGAGTTTCAGCGTCACCTCCCGCGGAAATGGTCGCCGCCGGATCGACAGATTGCCCGGCCAATTGTTCTGCGGATTGCTCTGCCTCGCCCAGCACCTTCGCGGCGGCTTCGGCGAGTTCGGAGTCTACCAGCGTAAGCGAAACCTCGGAAAGACCGAGGGGAGGACGCTTGGCGGTGCCGTTAAAGATGCAATCCGCCATGCGCTCGGCGCGCAGGAGCTTGTGACTCTGCTCGCCCAGCACCCAGGAAATGGCGTCCACGATATTGGATTTGCCGCAGCCGTTGGGACCGACGATGCAGGTGATCCCACTGCCGCTGAAGGTGATGTGCGTCTTCTCGCAGAAGGACTTGAAGCCCAACAAATCGACTTTACGAAGTTTCAGCACGCTGGCCCTCGAGTAAGCCTCGGCCCCTTCGCGCAACGGGCGGGGATTGGCCTGAATTTAAACCTTCCAGCGGAGGTTTTTGGCGACAAAAAGATTGGCGGGTCGTTTCGCAGTGGCCCAGCCGCCTGGCGCTTCGGTTCGGCGGTTACGAAGCCACCATAGCACGCGTCCCCACGGGTGTAAAGGCTGAGATGGGGTCTCGAGTGTCCATAGAAAAACTGGTCGCAGTATGATAAGAAACGGAGAATGATGAACTTCCGCGCGCCTGCCCTCCTCGACTTGCGCAACGTGCGTGTTTTCCGGACGGACAAAGTCGCCCTCGACGACATCAGCCTCCAGGTCCAAGCCAATGAGCACGTCGCGGTTCTCGGGCCGAATGGCTGTGGCAAGTCCACTCTAATCAAGCTCATCACGCGTGAATGCTACCCCGTCGTTCGGGAAGGCTCCTCCATGACGATTTTGGGTCGCGAGCGCTGGAACGTCTTTGGGTTGCGGACCCTGCTCGGGATCGTGTCGAACGACCTCATGCTGTCATGCACGGGTGCAGCAACTGGCAGGGACGTGGTTCTCTCGGGTTTCTTCAGCAGTACTCGCGTCTTTCCGAATCACCGGGTCGAGCCCGAGCACCTCGAACGGGCCGAAGCCGCTTTGGCGCGATTGGAAGTGCCGCACCTGGCTGACCGCGCGGTTGGGGAAATGTCGTCGGGAGAGGCAAAACGAATCTTGATTGCGCGTGCTCTTGTGCACGAGCCCAAGACGCTGGTGTTTGACGAGCCGACCAACAGCCTGGATGTGTTCGCTCAACACAGCCTGCGCGGAATGATGGAGTCACTAGCCCAATCGGGCATTGGGATCGTGTTGGTCACTCACCATGTTTCCGATATCATTCCGGAAATCAAGCGGGTCGTGTTTATGCAAGACGGACGCATCGTGGCGGACAGGCCGAAGGAAGAACTGCTCGAGGCGCGGCAATTGTCTCGTCTGTTCAGAATGCAAGTGGAGGTCGCTCGCCGAGATGGCTATTACCACGTTTGGTGAGCTGAGTTTCGGTGGTTACGGGTGCTAAGAAACTGCCGAATAGCTGCCTTGGCGTCACGCGGCCGCAGGCTACGCGAGGCGTTCACGGGTCGGGAAGACCGTCAGGAAGCTGGAAGTTCCTTTAGCAGGACTTTGGCCTGCGAAACCACGGCCGCTCCAGCAAAAGGAAATCGAAGAAGGGGAAAACGATGGCAACTGCGAGCGTGGTTCCGTCTCCACCGGCTGGCCGAAATCTGATCGCCCCGGTCTGGCACACGGTACTCCTGGTGTTGATCTTCTTTGCGCTCACAGTGGCCGGTGCCGTTTTTCAGCGGAACGCACAAGCGGCTCCCGGCATGTTGCAGCAACACCCGAATGTGGTTCCGCTCTATCTCTCGATGATGGGTTCCGAGTGGCTGCTCATCTATGGCGTTTGGGCGGGAATTCACCGTCGTGGTGGAAAGTTGCGGGACCTCATCGGTGGCCGCTGGGCGAGCGCCAAAGACGTTCTTGTGGATCTCGCCGTTGCGCTGGTTGTTTGGATCCTCTGGATTGGCATCCAGTACGGCGTGGTCGCTCTTTGGGGCGCGAGCCAGGCACGATCGATCTCTGTGCTCCTCCCGCAGCGCGGAATCGAGGTTTTTCTCTGGTTTGCCGTGTCGATAACTGCGGGAATCAGCGAAGAAATCACATTTCGCGGATATTTTCAAAAGCAGTTCGAAGCGATGACGGGAAGTGCCGCTGCCGGTCTGATTTTGCAGGGAGTTCTCTTCGGCATTTCCCACGGTTACCAGGGGCTCCGAGCGGTCATCATGATCGTTCTTTATGGACTCCTCTACGGCGTTGTCGCTTCCACGCGCAAGAGTCTGCGTCCCGGCATCATCGCCCACGGCTGGTCGGACGTCTACGCGGGATACTTGTATCAATTCCTCCCGCATTAGTGGTTGGCACTGCCGCCGGACCTCACGTTCCTACTAACGTCCCTGCGTCAGCCAATTGACTTGGCGCCGCTTGCGTCCTAGCATTTCCCGCACAAACCTGGAGGAGAGTTGCCGCAGGGAAGCCAATCATCAATACGCATGCTTGTCCTCAGCCTCGTGCTTTTCGCGCTGATTCTATTTCTGACGTTCGTTTCCTACAGGCCTCCCGCGCCAAAGCCGGCCGACGTCCCTCCGAGCGAGTTTTCCGGCACGCGTGCGCGCGAAGTTCTGTATAAACTCGTGGGCGATGGAGTGCCGCATCCAGTAGGCAGCACGGGCAATGCCGCCGTACGCGAGCAGATCGTTGCCATTCTGACCCAGTTCGGTTACAACCCTGAGATTCAAACCGGCTTCACGTGCAATGAGTTCGGAGTCTGCGCAGCGCTCCACAATGTCTTGGCGCGCCTCGATGGCCGGCAGGCCGCTCCTGCCGTCCTGCTTGCCGCGCACTACGATTCGGTGCCGGCAGGGCCCGGAGCATCAGATGACGGCGCGGGCGTAGCGGCCGTAATCGAAATCGCGCGGGTATTAAAGGCCCTTCCGCCCCCCAAAGATCCAATCATCATTTTGATCGATGACGGCGAAGAGGCGGGCCTGCTGGGTGCGCGCGCCTTCATCGAGGGCCACCCCTGGGCCAAAGACGTGCGGGCGGCTGTCAATATTGAAGCACGCGGCTCTTCTGGCCCGAGTTTCATGTTCGAGACGGGCAGCGCGAATAACTGGCTGGTGCAGCTTTACTCGGCGATGGTGCCGCAGCCGCTGGCGCACCCCATGACCGGCTCGATCTACTACGTGGTCTACAAGCAGCTTCCCAACGACACCGATTTCACGCTGTTCAAGGGCGCCGGATATCAGGGATTCAACTTCGCCTATATCGGCGACGTGGTCCACTATCACACGCCGCTCGACAACTTTGAGAACGCCGACCCGCGCTCGCTCGAGCACCACGGCGAAAACGCGCTCGCTACGCTACTGGCCCTCGCGAACACCGGCTTGCAAAATCCGCCGCCGGGCGAGGCGGTCTTCTTCGACGTATTTGCTCGATGGTTCGTGCATTGGCCAACAGGATGGACACCGCTGTTGGCATTGGTGGCTGCGGCGTTGCTGCTGGTGGAAACTGTTTTCCTTGTCCGAAGTGGGCGGCTTGCGCTGCGCGATTTTCTTTGGGGTTTCCTTGCTTGGTTAGCCGTGATCGTCGCTGCTGCCACGCTTGCGTTGGTGCTCTTGAACCTGCTTAAGCTTGGCAGGGCTTTTCCGTCCGAATGGGTTGCTCATCCCGTATCTGCGGAACTGGCATTCTGGTGCGTGGCCTTTGCGGCGGTTTTCTCCGCGGTCAAGCTCGTCGCAGGGAGGTCCGGCTATTGGGGATTGTGGAGCGGCATGTGGACTTGGTGGACGTTGGTCGCGCTGGTGCTGGCCTGGCGCGAGCCGGGTGTGAGCTACGTCTTCGTCGTACCGGTTGCCCTCGCGGGCCTTTGCGGTGTGCTGATTGCTTTCCCTCGGGGCGAAGTTGGATGGAGAAGAGATCTTGCTTCCATGGTGCCGGCAGTCGCTGCCGCGATTGTGGGATTTTCGTTGATCACGGAACTCTACGCCGCACTCGGAGCGAAGCTACTGCCGGGGGTTGCACTCCTTGTCGCTTTGCTGCTGACAACCCTTTTGCCAATTTTCGGTGAAGTGCAAGAGAGATACTCTGGTGTGTTGAATGGAATGCTGGGTGGCTCGCTTGGTTTGGCGATTGTCGCCGCGATCGCCGCGCTCCTCATGCCTGCCTACTCCGCGCAAGCGCCTGAGCGACTGAACATCGAATTCGTGCAAGATGGGGACACTGGAAAAGCGCAATGGGCTGTCGAGGCGGATTCGCGCCGCCTGCCGGTCTCGATGCAACAGGCGATCTCGTTTGGCTCGCAAGCGGAGAAGCCATTCCCCTGGAGCCATGACCCTGTTTTTCTGGCGGATGCCCCGCATGTCGACCTGCCGGCACCGACGCTGACTGTCGAGGACTTGTCGGGCTTCGGAGGCAAGACCACCTTCCGCACCCAGTTGCGCTCTCAGCGCGGGGCGTCCATTGGGAGTGTCTTGTTCCCGCCCTCTTCCGGTGTGGAAGCGGTCTCGATCAACGGACACGCTGTGCCCCAGATTGCGCCACTGGTCTTACGTTGGCGGAACGGTTGGCGCGAATACGATTGCCTGACCATGCCGGGGGCAGGCGTCGAAGTTGGCTTCACACTGCCCTCGACAACGGCCGTGGATGTATATGTCGCGGACGAAACCTACAGTCTTCCGCTCGAAGGCCTCTTTCTTCAGAAGGCGCGTCCAGGCACCGCCGCGCCGTCGCAAGATGGCGACGTTACCGTCGTCACCCGTCGCGTCCGAATCTCGCCGTAGTTACGGTTTCGGCTCGGACTTCTGCTTTTCGGGAGCGAGGCGGATATGGCCGTCGTTGTCCTGCCGGGCTACGATCTTGGATTTTTCGGCCGTGGCTTTCCCTTCGCGAACCTGCCGTGCAATCTCGCCAAGTGAGAAAGGCTCGACCTCTCGGTAACTCAGAAAACGCTTCACGAGAGCGGATCCAAGGAAATAATAAGAATCGTTGTTGTCGGATGAGACTACTCTTATCTGGGTCTGCTGGACAGGAGCCGGCAGCGCTGCTGGACTCCCGGAGCTGTAGGAGGTAGGACCGAGACTTGGAAAACGGGCGGCTGTAGTGGCAGCCGGTCGTCGCTGTCCCAATCGTTATCACAGAAATCGCAGTCGAACCGGTGTACCCTCACCCTTAGCTGTGGCGGGGCGGGAGGAGGACTCATTTGGATGTAGGGCGGACCCGGCCTCGCGGGAGTTTGTGCGTGACCGGTGCTGGCAAACAGAAGAATGGCTCCTAGTAAGAAGGTCGTCTTCATCGTCTTCTCCTTACGGCCTGGCCGCCGATCGGCTCCGGGAGTTGCCTTTCTACCTACTTCAAGGCTGACAGGCCCGATTTCCTCACCAAATGAGACTCAATATGTGGGACGTTGGCGCCTAGGGATTGGTTACAGTACCAACCTATAGATCTTAAGATCAGTTATTTAGCAATGCCAGGCGCGGGCGATTGGATAAGGCTTCCCCATTCTCAATCGCCTCTTAGTCACTGCAGTGCTGTAGGCGAAATCCAATCGGGGGCACAACTCAATGGCGGAGGTTTGCTTGCGAAGCAAAGCGTCAGATAGAATGGCGCGTTTGCACACGCCGCAAAGATGAGGGACATCCGTTTTCACAACACGCTGACAAACCGCACCGAGCTGTTCCAGCCGCTCCATCCGGGCGAAGTGCGGATGTACACGTGCGGCCCGACGGTTTACGATTTCGCCCACATCGGAAATTTCCGCACGTTTGTTTTTCAGGACATCCTGCGGCGGTTTCTGCTCTTGCGCGGCTATCGCTTGAACCAGGTAATGAACTTGACCGACGTGGATGACCGCATCATACAGAAAGCTGCCGCTGCCGGGATTGATATCCGCGCCTACACCGACAAATATGTGCGGGCATTTCTGGACGATTCGCGCGCATTGAATCTCGAAGCTCCCGAGCATCTGGTCCGCGCGACAGAGCACATCGACGACATGGTGAAGCTGATCCAGCGGCTTCAGGAGAAAAGCCTGACCTACACGAGCGATGGCTCGATCTACTACCGCATCTCGAAATTCCCGAGCTACGGCAAGCTTTCAAAAATTGATCTGAGCGGGATCCAGGCGGGCGCTCGAGTGGATGTGGACCGGTATGAGAAGGCTGACGCGCGGGATTTCGCGCTGTGGAAGGCGCCGAAGCCCGGCGAGCATTTTTGGGAAACGCCCATTGGTCCGGGGCGTCCCGGCTGGCATATCGAATGCTCGGCCATGGCCATGAAGTACCTGGGAGAAACGCTCGATATTCATACGGGCGGCGTGGATTTGACATTCCCGCACCACGAAAACGAGATCGCGCAGAGCGAGGCGGCCACGGGAAAGCCGTTCGTTCGCATGTGGATGCACGCGGAACACCTGCTGGTGGACGGCGAGAAGATGTCGAAATCGGCCGGCAACTTCTATACGCTCCGCGACCTCTTCGGGAAAGGCTTCAAGCCCTCGACAATTCGCTTTCTCCTGCTTTCGGTGCCGTATCGCCGCCAGTTTAATTTCACGATGGACGGACTGAAGCAGGCGGAAAGCTCCGTCGAGCGTCTCCGCAACCTCGTGACGCGCCTCAAAACGGAAAAATTCCCTGCAGGCAAGAATCCTAGGATGCAGGAGCGGGCGCAAAAAGCGATCGAGGAATTCGAAGCGGGCCTCGCGGACGATTTGAATACGGCGGTGGCGCTCGCAGCGGTCTTCGACCTTCTCCGCGACGTGAATACGGCAATCGATCGCGGCGATTTCCGTCAAGATGATGCCGCAGGTGTGCTTCAAGCGATGGGCAAATTCGACGCGATTCTTGCCGTGCTCACGGACGATGATGAAGAGAAGCTGCGCCAGTTGGGATTCGGGCCCAAGGTCTCCGAAGTCAGCGATGGAGAAGTCGAATTGCTGGTTCAGGAGCGGCAGCAAGCGCGCAAGCGCCGGGACTTCCAGCGCGCGGACGACATTCGCCGGCAACTGGTCCGGCATGGTATCATTCTTGAAGACACACGCGATGGCGGTGTCCGATGGAAGCGCAAATGACTTTCTCGATTTCCAATCCGCTCCCGCTTCACAGTCTGCCGTCCCTGGCGCGCCCCAATTTGTTCAGCGTGGATTAGTTCCCCTTCCTCCTTGGTTGCTGTCCGCCACAGCGCGGACGAGGCCCGTATGTGTATCACCCGAGCCGGCAGAAAACTCTGATCTCAGGAGGAAGAAATGCGGGAAACGCAAGTGAAGGAAATGAAGCTGCCCCGCCTGGTGACTCCGCTGCCGGGTCCAAAGGCCAAGAGGATTGTCGATCTCGACCACGAATTCCTGTCGCCGTCGTATACGCGCGATTACCCCTTGGTCGCAAAGGCCGGGCGGGGCGCCCTGGTCGAAGACGTAGACGGCAACACTTTCCTCGATTTCGCCGCGGGGATCGCTGTCGTCGCCACAGGCCATTGCCATCCCGAAGTGGTCGCGGCGATTCAAAAGCAGGCCGCCGAGCTCATTCACATGTCCGGCACCGATTTCTACTATCCCGGCCTCGTCGAGCTGGCACAGCGGCTGGCTGCGATTGCGCCAGGGTCGGAAGCGAAGCGCATCTATTTCGGCAACTCCGGCACGGAAGCGGTCGAGGCGGCTCTCAAGCTCGCTCGCTACCACACGCGGCGTGACAAGATCATCGCTTTCTACGGCTGCTTCCACGGCCGCACCATGGGCGCGCTTTCACTCACCGCCAGCAAGACAGCGCAGCGCAAAGGATTCGGAGCGCTGCTTTCCGGCGTGATTCACGTCCCGTTTCCAAACACGTACCGCGGCTCGCATGGCATTCCGCCGGAGAACGGTGTGGCCGGATGCCTCGAGTACATCGAGGGCGAAGTATTCAAGCGGCTGGCCGATCCCGAGGAAGTCGCCGCAATTTTCATCGAGCCGATTCAGGGGGAAGGTGGTTACACGCCAGCGCCCGCCGAATTTCTCCAGGGTTTGCAGCGCCTCTGCCGGAAGCACGGCATCCTGTTCGTTGCCGACGAGGTGCAGTCAGGGATGGGCCGCACTGGAAGATGGTGGGCGGTGGAACACGCGGGCATCGAGCCAGATATTATTTGCGTCGCCAAGGGCGTTGCTTCGGGGATGCCGTTAGGCGCGATCGTAGCGCGAGCCAGCGTCATGAACTGGAAGCCCGGGGCGCATGCTTCAACCTTTGGAGGCAACCCGGTCTGCATCGCGGCGGCGCTCGCGACGATGAATCTGCTCGAGCGGCAATACATCGAAAACGCCCGGCGGATGGGGGAATTTATCTTCCGCCAGACGGCCGGGTGGCGCGAGCGGTATCGCACCGTCGGCGATGTCCGTGGCAAAGGGCTGATGATCGGCATCGAATTTGTGCGCGATCAGAAGACCAAGGAAAAGGCCCCGGAGGTGCGCAATCGAGTCGTTCAGCTCGCTTTTGAGAAGGGGCTTCTGGTGCTCGGCGCGGGAGAAAACTCTCTGCGGCTGGCGCCGCCGCTCATTGTGGACGAAGAGCAGGCGGATTATGCTCTGCGCACGCTCGATGCGTGCATCCGCGAAGCCGAGCGGACCGCCTAATAGGCTATAGTTAGACTCCTTGCCAGGGACAGTTTGCCAACTGCTCCTGAGCACCGTGCACACCAGATTCAAGAGTGCACGCGGAGGAGGATTTGCCGCGAATCCTGGACGTCGGCTGCGGTCCGGCGAAATATCCCGGCGCAATCGGCGTGGACATGAATCCAAACACCGCCGCCGACGTCCTCTGCCACTTGGACAAGGGCAGGTTGCCGTTTCGCGATAATTCCTTCGACGAAGTTCGGGCGCTGCATGTCATCGAACATGTCGAGGACGTGCTCGCGACGATGGAAGAGTTCCATCGGGTCACGGTACCCGGCGGCACGATTTTCCTCGTGACGCCGCACTACACCGATTACACTTCCTTCCGTGATCCCACACATCGCTGGCACTTGAATACGGAGTCGTTCCTTTATTTTTATCCCGGCGGCATGCACGGCAGGGACATGTGGTACACGCAGGTGCGCATGCGCGAGCGCCGCCTGACGGTGAAGCTGCTGCGGTTGTGGCGGGCGCTTGGCTTCGAACTCTTGGTGAATCACGCCCGCTGGTTCCGGCGATTCTGGGAACAGTACCTGAGCTTCGTGATCCGCGGTAAAGTGATGGAATTCACCTTCGAGGTTCTCAAGTAGGCTGATGGCGCGCGTCCTGGACGTCGGCTGCGGCCGCAAGAAGTATCCGGGCTCGATCGGGATCGACCGAAGTCCCGCGGGACAAGCTGACGTGCTCTGCGATTGGACGCGATGGCTGCCCTTCGCCGACAGCCAGTTCGATGAAGTGCGCTTGGTGCACGTCATCGAGGAAGTGGACGACATATTCAAAGTCCTCGCCGAGGTTCACCGCGTGGCGAAACCCGGAGCGCGCGTGCTCATCGTCACGCCTCACTACTCCGATCATGCGTCGTATTGCAGCCCGGCGCATCGCTGGCATCTCTCGAGTTTCTCGTTTTGGTTCTTCAGCGATAAGCCGCGAGAATATGACTATTACGCGCCAGCCAGTTACCGGGAAAAGCGGGTTCGAGTAGAATTACTACGGCTCTGGCGGGCCTTCGGGTTTCAGTTTTTGGTGAATCAGTTCCGCTGGTTCCGCCGGTTCTGGGAGTTTTACCTCAGCTTCGTGATTCGCGGGAAGA
Organism: Candidatus Acidiferrales bacterium; assembly: GCA_049644285.1. Classification (GTDB taxonomy): domain Bacteria; phylum Acidobacteriota; class Terriglobia; order Acidiferrales; family UBA7541; genus CAVRXT01. The sequence goes on from JBARRP010000188.1 coordinate 58,772, forward strand.
CGATACACTTCGAGCTGGAGGTTGTGAAGTAGCTTGCCCCTGTTCGCACGCTTCATGTTCGGATTGGTTAGGTTCGCGGCCCGCAAAGGACTGGCCGGAGAACCTTCGGAAACCTCCCCCAATGCGTCCAGCAAGCTAGCGGCGCGGCATGCGGGAATACGCGGGGAGACGTACGCGTACTGGTATCTCCGCCGCCACGGATATCTTCTGGTTGCGCGCAACTACGTGACGCCCGGGCTGAAGGGTGAAATCGATCTGGTCGGATATGACGGCCCGGTACTGGCATTTGTCGAGGTCAAGACGCGCACGGGGCTGGAGAGGACGCCTTTGCGGCCGGAAGACGCGGTCAGCGCCGACAAGTGTCGCAACCTTTCCAGGATGGCGAAGCGGTTCCTGCGGGAACGGCGAATTGAATCAGCTCCGTGCCGGTTCGACGTCCTGGCAATTGAGAGCCGCGCTGCCCATAGGCCGGATGTGCGCTTGCACAAGGGAGCATTCGGTGCCGAAGTATGGTGAATAAATTGCACTGAAGACCGGGACGGCCCCCGCAGGCCCAGCGGGGCGTAGTACAATCAGTCCAAACCCTTGCGAGGGCCATCTGGTTTAGGAAAGGGGTTGCTCATGCGAGGAGGAGATTTTGCCTGAGCTGCGCAAAGACCCGATTACGGGTCGCTGGGTAATCATCTCGACGGACCGGGCCAAGCGCCCGACCGATTTCGTCCGCGAAAGCGTGCAGATCAAGGGGAACGGGATGTGCCCGTTCTGCCCGGGAAACGAAGGGAAGACCCCGCCGGAGATCCTGGCATATGGCCGCAACGGAAGCGGAAAGGACACACCCGGCTGGTCGCTGCGCGTCGTGCCGAATAAGTTTCCAGCGCTGGGAATCGAAGGGGGCTTGGACCGGGAGGGCGAGGGTTTGTTCGACCGCATGAACGGCGTCGGCGCCCACGAAGTGATTATCGAGACTCCCGACCATCAGACCACACTCGCGACCATCCCGGACAAAGCCATGGAAGAGGTCTTGTGGGCTTATCGCGACCGCATGATGGACCTCAAGAATGACAAACGCTTTCGCTACATCCTGCTGTTCAAGAATCATGGCGAAGCCGCGGGGGCATCGCTCGAGCACACTCACTCGCAATTGATTGCGCTGCCGATCGTGCCCAAGCGCGTCCGCGAGGAAGTGGACGCCTCCAAGAAATACTTCGAGGAGAAGGAGCGCTGCATCTTCTGCGACATGATCCGCCAGGAAATGGAAACCGGCACGCGCATGATTTTGGAGAACGATCACTTCCTCGCGCTCGCGCCCTACGCCCCGCGCTTTCCCTTCGAGACCTGGATCCTGCCTCGGCAGCACAGCTCGGCGTTCGAAAGTATGCCCACGCCGCTCTATAGGACTTTAGCGCAGCTTCTGCGCGAATTCCTGGCCCGCCTGGACAACGTGCTCGCCCGGCCGTCTTATAACTACGTTTTCCACACGTCGCCGATCGGCGAGGAAATCAACGAGCATTACCATTGGCACGTGGAGATGATGCCGAAGCTTACCAAGGTGGCGGGATTCGAGTGGGGCACCGGCTTCTACATCAATCCCACACCGCCCGAGGAAGCCGCTCGCTTCCTCCGCGAAGCCCAGACCTGACCCCGAATTCTCACCGGGCTTTCAAGCGCCCGCAGGCACGGCCTCTGTCGGCCCTCTATAGTGCGGCCGTAGGGGAACGGCACACGCCGCCCCGTACTGCATGGTGCAGGGCCGTGCCCGTTCCTTGACTCGCGGGAGTGCGGACTTACACGAGGACTTCAGGGACTTCCATGTGGCCGGCGCGGAAGGCGGTTTCAAACGCGCCGACGACCCGGGGATCAAAATCACTTCCGGCGCCTTTCACGATAATGTCCCGCGCCTCGAATGGCGACATCGCCTTGCGATAAGGCCGGTCACTCACAAGAGAATCATAGACGTCGGCCACACTGATGATTCGCGCCTCGAGCAGAATGTCTTCTCCCTTGGTCGGATGGTAGCCCGTGCCATCGAATTTATCGTGATGACTCAGAACGATCGGCAAGATGCGTCGAAGGGTGCCGCCGACGGGGCGGAGAGCCGCCACGCCCTTATCAAGGTGGGATTGCATTTCGGCAATGTCTTCGTCCGATAGCCTCGCGGCCTTGTAGAGAATCTCCCGGCTCACTTCCAGTTTTCCGATGTCGTGCAAGAGCGCTGCGGCGCGGATGTCTTCGATTCGTTCATCCGGGAGGCCCATTACATCTGCCAGCCGCGCGGCGTAGACGGAAACGCGGTAAGAATGGTTCTGCGTATACTTGTCGTTGGAGATGACGCCCGTCAGAATTTGCAGCACGCCATAATAGGTCTCGCGGAGCTCCAAGAGTCCTTTTTCTTTCAGGTCATAGAGGGTGCCCATGGCATAGGCCGTGACCAGCAGGAATCCGCTCCAGATTCCGATATCAGACCAGGCCATGAGCTGTCGCATTTGCATATTCAGCCCGCTGGCCAGCGCTACCGGATTCATCAAGTTTAACCAGCAGACAATCAGGCTCGAGGCCACCGACGTTTGTACCGCGCGCGTTCGTCCGAAATAGTAGGCGGCAAATAGCGTGGGCAGATTGTAAAAAGACAGGACGAGCTTTTGACCCTCCACAAAGAAGTTAATCACCGCCGCGAAGAGGATGATCGAGAAGATCAGCAGAAGTTCCTTGTTGACCCTCATGACCCGGTCCAGCCACTTGCGCTTCATCGCGGTGCCTCCTGCCTTTAGTGCAGAGTCGTTTATTCGCGGAGCTTCTTTCATCGTACGCAGAGGGGGCGGGGCTGGCCGGAATTTCTGCCCACCTTTGCCCAATTGATACTGTTCCAAACGAGTAGCGAAGTACTTGATCGTTCCCATTTTGTGGCACAGGCGCGCTTGAGTCTGTGTGACAACTCCGATTTTCGTCAGGGCACGACTTCATTTGTGCCGTAACGTACGCAATATCAGCGCGGCTTCAGCCGATGAGGGTCGGTGAACTCAATGCCACACACCTCTTGCCTGTGCAGGTCAAGTGGGCCTGCAGGCGGCCGGGCAAACTGATCCACTACCCGAGCCCGGCGAAATTGGAAATTTGCTCGGCCTGATGCTACTTTGGAGGGCGTATCCTCTTGGCGCGTAACTTCAGAGTGAGGTGGCAAACATGACCTGGGGCAAAAGGCGAGCCCTGATCATAGGGCTGGTGATTCTCTTCTTCATTTTCATCGTGTGGGCGATGTCTTGGTCCAACCGCGTGCCTTCGAATTCGGTACTGGTTCTCCAACTGAGCGGCCCGATTGAAGAGCAGCGTCCCGTCGACCTGTTTAGCGCCTTCGGCGGGACGGTCCCGGTTCTCCACGACTACACGGACGCCATTGACACGGCTCGCGCCGACCCGAAGGTCGCCGGTTTGGTTGTGAGGATAGGACCGCTCGCCACCGGCTGGGGAAAGCTTGAAGAAATCCGGTCGCGCGTACTCGAATTCCGCAAGAGCCGCAAGCCCAGCATCTGTTACCTCGGAGCGGACGGAATTGGAAACCCGGAGTATTACCTCGCGACCTCTTGCGAGCAAGTCTGGCTGGTGCCGACCGCGCCGATGTACGTTCGCGGGATGATGGCCCAGGCCCTGTTTCTGCGCGGCACGCTCGATAAGCTGAAAATCGTTCCTGACTATTACCACATTGCGGAATACAAGACGGCTCCGAACCAAATGACCGAGAAGAAATTCACTCCGGCGCACCGTGAAGAACTCGATTCACTGCTTCGCGGCATTTACAACCAATATCTTACGGAAGCCTCCGAAGCGCGTGGGCTATCGCGCTCCGATTTCGAGACCCTGGTGAAGCAAGGCCCATTCCAGGCGGGCGAAGCGGAGAAAAGGAAGTTGGTCGATCGGCTCGCCTATTGGGACCAAGTACAAAATTATTTCAAAGACCGCGGAAAGGGATGGAACCCGGTGGAGCTTGGCCGTTACCGGTCGGAGATCAGGAACCTTGGAGGCGCGAAGATCGCCGTCGTTCATGCCACCGGACTGATCGTCTCCGGGCAATCCGAGAATGCGCCCACGGGCGGCTTCATCATGGGCGGAGACTCGGTTTCGTCGGACATTCGCAAAGCGCGCGAGGATTCGAGCATCAGGGCCATCGTCCTCCGCGTGGACTCGGGCGGGGGATCGGCCGTGGCGAGCGAGGTGATCCGGCGCGAAGTGGAATTGGCGAGGCGCGAAAAGCCGGTAGTGGTATCCATGTCGGACGTGGCGGCATCGGGGGGTTACTGGATTTCGATGTCGGCCAATAAGATTGTCGCCGACCCCAATACCATCACCGCTTCCATCGGCGTGTACATCGGAAAACTGAATATTGCCGGCCTCTTCGGCCTCCTGGGTCTGAGCACCGACTTCATCGCGACCAGCGACAATGCCACACTCTTTTCCGAGCAGCAAAATTTCACCCCGGCGCAACAGCAGGCCATTCAGAAGTGGATGCAGGAGGTCTATTTCAATTTCACGCACGGCGTTGCCGCGGGCCGCAACATGAGCGTCGAAGCTGTGGATAAAATCGGCAAAGGCCGCGTGTGGACCGGAGCGCAAGCGAAAGATCTTGGTCTCGTCGACGAACTGGGCGGCCTCGATCGCGCCGTCGGCGTCGCCAAGCAGCTCGCGCACATCCCGGCGGACCGCTCGGTGCGCATCGTGCGATTCCCCGAGGAGAAGACTTTTTTCCAGGTGCTCCTCGAAAAGCAGATGGGGGCTCGATCTCTCGAACTCGGGAATCTTGATGCTCTACTCCGAAAAGTGGGCATCTTGAACGAGCCAGTTCAAGCGCGCGTGCCCTTCCTCGAACTGCGAATCCGCTGAATGCCTGACTCTAGCCCATGTGGTTATATGGTTTAAGATTTCTCCGTGGTCTCTGTGTCCTCTGCGCAATGTTTGGTCTGGATGTGCGTTCGCGGTACGGCAAGGGAGTCGCCATCGTCGTGGTTCCGAGGAGTCTGCTCTATCGAAAGGACCACGAAAAAGCGAACTTTCGATATACTGACAGCAGGGCGCGGTACCCAAGAGGTCTAAGGGAGAGGTCTGCAAAACCTCCATCCGTGGGTTCAAATCCCACCCGCGCCTCCGACATTTCTTCCAATTAAAATGCGGGCGTCAGCGTATGTCCTGTTGTTTTGTACAGCGAATTGTACAGTGCCAAAACTGGGAACGCTGCTTGCAGGCTTTTGACGGCGGCACAGGGTAGTGGGCCACTTGTCCGGTTACCCGACAACTTATCAGGGCTAGCCACCGCCCCTCAGGCGAATCACGATCGGGTAATTCCGGTTTATACTTGGGACGATGTCGATCGCCAAAGAAGCGCTTTCCACTGAACTCGACTACTCCGCATGGGCCACTCAGCAATTGCTGGACTCCTGTTCAAGCCTGACGGCGGAAGAACTTGACCGCGATCTCGGTGCATCACATCGCACCATAACCGGAACGTTGCGACACATTTACTATGCCGAACGCGTCTGGTTGAAGCGGCTCCGTGCGGACTCACTTCCACCCATGAGCGAAGTCGGCGATCAGGAACTGTTCAAGGATTCACCCCCAGAACCCAGACTCGAAGCTTTGAAACAGAATTGGCCCGAAGTATGGAAAGGTCTGCGTCAATGGCTCGACAATCACTCGGAAGAGGAGCTGAACGACCAGCTTTGCTCTCGCCTCTCTAATGGAAACGAATTTTACGTTTCGCGTTGGAAGGTGGTGCTGCACATGGTGAATCACTCCACCTTGCATCGCGGGCAGGTGATGGGGATGTTACGCAGTCTGGGAAAGCAGCCGCCGGGAACGGATCTTTTTGCCTACTACCTGAAATAGCGACGCTAAGGCTGAGATTTGGTTTCTCTGTCGTGAACGGCGTCTGCTGGCAGCCAACAAGGCCAATGCCTGAGTAACGCGGTGGTCTCAATGGGTCGACGCAACAGTTGCTCGAAGTCTACTCGCAGGAGTCTGAAAGCCTAAGGTTTTTCTCGGGCGTTGATTTAAGCGCAGTGCCACTTTGTCCAGATCCGACTGGGTGTGGC
>JBARRP010000189.1:0-4123 GCA_049644285.1 Candidatus Acidiferrales bacterium
TTTCCGCAGCCGAGGCCGTGGAAACGAAGCCCGGCAAACGATAACAGCCGGTGAGGCCACGGGGCTCTTTTGCGAAAGCACCTGGCTGCCTCGGCCACTAAATAATCACCCATCCCGAGGATGGCAATTAGGCGGCGCGGCATTTGGATAGCGGTCGATCCCATTCTGGACGTGTAACGGACTCCCCGTGGACTGGCCGCACTCAGGACTTCGATTCGAGCCACCACGCAGTAACTCCCGTATGGTCGCTAGCCTTGATGAACAGATATCGAGGATGGCGGTGACGCAGCATGTCGTGGTGACGATCTCCGCCGATACTCCCATCTACGTGGTATTCGAGAAGACACCGAAGTCGAATGCCCCTGCGGCGCGGGGAACAGCTGCCAGCGCCCGAGCCGGCAACTCGTTGAACGCCGAGGAGGTTCGACAGTTGCTCCAGTTGCAGCGCGAACTGAATTAAGCGGCCAAACCCAATCAGGGAGGGCGCTGAAAGAGTGCCTAATCAAGGTGTATTAGCCCGACCTCCACACACGAGTGGTGGCAACGAGTCGCCAGTGCCAGACGAGGGACAGATCGCGGGTGGGACGCTCGGACGGTATCAGACTCGTGGCATTCGTCACGAGCAGTTCGTAGAGTAACTTCCCTGTTGCCCGACCATCCAACCAGAACTGCGCGACGCGATGTGCGGGACCCACGTGTCATGGAGTGGGCGAACTATGCCGGAACTCGATATCAATGGAAGACATCACAGTCAGCGGTAAGCCGTCTCACTCCGACATGGCACAAACGACTTTTGTTGGTGTCTACGGGGCTAGCGATACATAGGGGGAGTTCTTGCCCTTGGCGTTACCGTCTGAGCCTATCTGGATGCCGACGACAGCCCGTAAGCCCGAAAGCCAAGCACTTCGATCTACATCTTGACTAGCTAAAGGGCGTTGCACAACCCAGGGCTCAAACCCTTGATTGACGCGGGTCGCTGATGTAGCGGCGTGGCAGATCTTCAGATTTTGCTTGTTCTCTTCGCGCCCAGATCTCGCCCCCTAATAAATTGCTGGCCCACTCATTATTTTCTTGATTATGTATGTCTTACTCGATATACTCGAGTACATATATGATTTCCCCCTCCTCTCACCAAGCCTGGCTCTTCTACTCCCCTCTGGCCCAGCAAGCCGCCCTGCTCAAAGACGATTTACTCGATCCCGTCGATCTACTCTTGGATGATCCCGACTTAGTCGACTTGGTCCGCCAATGTTTGGCCAAACGTAGTCCCCGCTCTACTCGTACCGGTCGCCGGGGCTTGGCCCCCGATCGTCTGCTGCGCTGCTGTGTCATGAAGCACCTGAAAGGCTGGAGCTTCCGCGATCTGGAACGGGAACTGCGCAGCAACCTGGTGTATCGCCGCTTCACCCACTTCGATGCCGACCTCACCCCCGAGTTCACTGTCTTCAGCCGCAGCTTTGCCCTGCTCAGTCCGGCCGTCACCGCCGAGATTCATCAGCGCGTGGTCCGCCTGGCCTGCGAGCACGGCGTAGCCCAGGGCGAAAAGATTCGAACTGACTCGACGGTTGTGGAAAGCAACGTCCACTACCCGACCGACAGCTCGCTGTTAGGCGATGGCATTCGGGTGCTCAGCCGCAGCCTGCAACGCATCGCCGACGAGTGTAAGACCGGAGCTCTGGAAGTGGTCGATCACGGGCGCGCGGTCAAACATCGTCTGCTGGAAATCAGCCGCGCTGCCAAGTCCCTCACCGAGGCCAACCAGCAGCGGATGCGCGACAGCTACCAGAAATTGATGGGCCTGACCCGGAGCGTGGTGCGACAGGCCAGCGAAGTGGTGCAACGGTGGAGGAAGGGGCGGCTGAAAGTGGTGGGCACCGTCCTGGGAGTAGCAACCCAGATTGCCCAGCTGCGGCACTTTCTTCCTTTGGTGGAGAACGTGATCCGGCAAACCAAGGAACGAGTGGTGAAGGGGAACAGCCACGTGGAAGACAAAGTGTTGAGTTTGTTTGAACCCCACACCGAAGTCATCCGCAAAGGCAAAGCCCATAAGCCCAACGAGTTTGGTAGGCTGGTGCGGATTGACGAGGTGGAAAACGGCATCGTGAGCGGCTACCAAGTTCTCGTCGGCAATCCGGACGATAGCACGTCTTGGATGCCGGCCCTCGAGCAACATCAGGCTAGCTTCGGGCGAGTACCAGAGATGGCCACCGGCGACCGCGGATTTTTTTCTGCAAAAAACGAGCGGGAGGCAGAAGCCCTGGGAGTGAAGAAGGTGGCGCTGCCGGCGCGCGGACGGCTCTCGGCGAAGCGGGCCAAGCAGCAGAAGCAGCGCTGGTTCCGCCGCGGGCTGCGCTGGCGGGCCGGGATTGAAGCCACCATCAGCACCTTGAAACACCCCTTCTCGATGGCGCGAGCTACCTATAAAGGAGGGCGTGGCTTCGAGCGCTATGTGGGCTGGTGTGTCATAACCAAGAATCTATTTTCCATCGCTCGCTATCAACAGCGTCGGAGGGACCATGACCAAGTCCGTTGAGGGCACCGCCCAACGACGCAAGCTGCTGGGCGAGATCGAACGTCTGGCCGAGATCGCTGTCTTTGGAACGCTGTCGGAAACGTACCGTACCTGCGGACGAGCCGGCTGCCATTGTCAGGGCGATGGACCCAAGCATGGTCCGCATCTGAATGTCAGTTACCGCGGGGAGAAAGGCAAGACCACCGGCTACTATGTTCCCAAAGCAGCCGAGGAGGCCACGCGAGAAGGCGTCGCCGCTTGGCAACAAATGCAGCAATGTTTGCGCGAACTGGCAGAACTCAATAAGGAGCGCAATCTGCAGCGTGCGCGGGAGGCCGATTCGCAATGACGTCTTGGTTTCGTCTAACTCTCTGCTTGGCGTTACTGTGTCTGTTCCTCCACCTTGATCTGCCCGCCGACCTTAATCACCAGTTACAGATTGTCGGCTGCGGATCATGGTTCGATCGAGGGAGAGAACCCGCACCCGACGCGCCCACCGTTTCGGCTGTCAGAGGCATGGAATATCGGGCTCGCGCTGAACCTAGGCAATCTCTAGTCCTCGACTCCACGTTGACTGCGGGAAATAGTGGTCCACCCGGCTGGCAGACGCATGGGCCATCGGCACCGATTGGGCCTCGGCGTGTTGCCGGTCAAGCGGTCAAGCCGGCAACTCCAACCAATGACCCCTCGAGCACGCTTCTCCGCGAAAATACTGGCCCAAACCATCAATTTTAAAAGTTCGGGGTTTCGCAACATCCTTTAGCTAGGCTATACTGCTTTCCCCATTTCCCATCCGGAGAATTTGAATGAAACGAATTGCCTGCGCTGTTTTTCTGGTGATTTCTATGCAATTGGCTGCTCAGACCAGTTCCACTTCGACCGATTCGTCCAATCCGAAGGTCAGGGCAATCACCGGATTCGTGCGGCTGGACAGCGAGACGTACCAAAAGCAAATAGCCGATGCTCTCGTCGTCTTGCGGAGAGTAAAGGCCGAATTCGAATCTTCTGGGTACGAAGTGGAGACCGTGCGACTAACGACTCAACCGTTGGCAGAACTCGTAGCCGGTATTCCTGAGGATCAGGCACTAGCGTTTCTTGCCCGGCTTGACCAACTCTCCGTAAAGGAGAACTTCCTGCCGAACGTTGGACCGGCAATGCTGCACGATAGCGATGATCCAGCGACCATGCATCTCCTCGAGCGGGCGCTCTCGACTCTGCCAGACATCGAGGCCAGCGCCATCATCGCCGATGAAACCGGAATTCATTGGAAAACAATTCGTCGCACCGCTGAACTCGTGAAGTATGTCAGCGAGCACAGTTCGCGTAGCCAGGGAACTTTCAACTTCACCGCCACCGCGATGCTGAAACCATTTTCACCATTCTTTCCCGGTTCTTATCACACCGGCGCTGGCAGACAATTCGCCGTTGGTTTCGAGGGCGCCAACATTGTTCGCGACGTTTTCACTAAGGATAAGGGAAATGCCGAAACCGCTATTGCCGACCTGACCGCTGCTCTTACATAACATGCATCCGTGGCTGTCGCAGTGGGCAAGAAGGTCGCTGCGGAAACGGGCTGGACCTACATGGGAGTCGACCCTACTCCCGCACCTT
>JBARRP010000190.1:0-3602 GCA_049644285.1 Candidatus Acidiferrales bacterium
GCGCATTGTTGCAGAACCGCATTTTTAATGAGGTTCCACAACAAAGGGCAGAACAGCCTCCAAAGGCCCTGTTAACAAGGCTTCTGAAAGATCGCGTTTGGCTCATGACGCCGGATTCAGGTTAAGATGAGAACAAAAAGGAGCACGGGAACCGATTACATCGGGCACTGAGTCCCGCTTCGGTAGAGCAACAGCGACGCAGCCTTCTCGTCTTCCCTCACTTTTTCAACAAAATCAATTGTTTTCGGAACGCCCGAAACCGCGTTTTCCGCCCTCGCCGTTTCAAGCACTTGCGAACCTGCCGGGGCTAGGGTTTTTGGAACACGGCAGTCCACGGCGGCTTCTAAGATAAAAATCGCCCTGTGCGGCGAATTCATCGGGTCACCGGCGGCCTTCACGTCGAGCTTCTTCGTGCCACTGCTCCGATCTGATGCGGACGAAAGAACGCTAGCCTAGGTGGATCTGAATTGAAGACCACGGTGCATCGGTCGGCAAAGACCTGCACGAGCTTTCCGGGACCTTCGGGCGTCTGCACGCTCTGCTCGATGAGTGCGAACAGGTATTGCGCGACCCGTTCACGGAGCACGCCAGCATCGAAGAGTCGAAACCAATTGGCCTGTGTGCTCCCCTGATTCGCATTTGGAGATGAATGACTGCGGGTGATTTCAGCCAATCTCGTGCGAGTCGAAGATTGCGGCCCAGCGTCTCAGGAGGTGTTACCTCTGTTGTTGGTCTATCACTGCAGGAAGAATCCCCCACGGGAACACCAGCGTGTTTCAAAACGCGACTGCGGTCTGGTCTGCGCGGAGCATTGGTCACGGCGATGTGGCAGAGACTAAGGATTCTCCTGCTTGCCTTGGTTCGCCGGTAGGAGCCGGATCGTCACCCTAAACCTCTTGTAGTCCGCATAATGAACGGTCATGCGGATGTGCACCTGGCCCGAGCTGAAGTGCAGCATGTCGTCCGCGTGCGTGTAGGTTGGGAACCAATAGTGGCTCTCAATATTTTCGCGGTAGGTCTCGAAGCGAGGAAATACGTTTTCGCCGCCACCCTTGCGAATGTCTGGCACCGCTTTTCCGTACGTCTTGACGATCTCGAGGTCCTTGTCGTCCACCCAGACGCGTCCTTGAAAGTAGCGCTGATTTTTTTCCATCTTCTTCGGGCTCACGTCGAACACATAGGTGCTGATTTCGTCCACTTGTTCGCGCCCCACGTACGCGATGTCGTACTTCGGTAACTCCTCGGTCGTGAGCACGAAGGGCTGAATGTTCTTCAGATCGGCAAGATCCTGCTCGGACAGCGATACGCGTTCGAGCGTCGGCGGCGGTGCGTAGGTGATCTTTTCGTAGCGCTTGCCTGAGGGCGTGAAGATAATATCGCTTGTCATTCGATATTCGCCATCTGGCCGCCCAGCGTCATCAATTGTCTGCACGACGAAGGTTTGAACGTAGGTGAAGTTATCGCGCTCCGTTTTGAAATCGGCTTCGCGCTCCGCGAATCGCTGAATAATCTGGTCCACCGGGATCGATGGTGGTTCTTTCGAGGTGCGCGAGGGGGTTTGATTGGAACCCGGGGCCTTGGGCGGTGGTGTTGCTTCCGGCTCGCCAGCCGGCGCGTCTTCTCGCGGAGGCGCTGGAGGCAGGGGCCCCTGGTGCTGTGCAGCGAGCGGGAGAGAAAGACATGCGGGTGCGAATATCATCAGAGCCATTACCAGAGTTCGCGCTCTGAACTTCGTTAAACCTTCAGAAATACCGTGTCGCACTTTTCACAAGTCTTTTTCTGTCATTTGGTGCTCGACAATATAGGAGCTTCCCGGTGGAGCAGGGGTTGCTTTAGCGCGCGTAATGCACGAAAAAGGGTGGGTTTAAAACGGGGCGTAACCGGGGGCGCACAGATCCCTCAGTTACCTGAGATGCTCTGGAGGCTAACCGTGTGTTCTCCCAATAGGACGTGTGAGCGTCTGTCTTGGCCGGGGTGGGAGTCCATGAGAAAGCTCTTTCTCCAAGGAGGAATTCTTTCCGTGGACGGCCTCAGCGCTTGTCTGGGGAACCACACGCATCGCCTCTCTTGATTGCTTCCCGAACCTTCGAGGCGAGCGGCTCTGATACTGGCGGTTGCAGCGGGTTTCCTTTTGGGTCAAGAACGAACACTTGGCCCTTTTCGTCCAATCCGTAGTACTCGGTCCCGATTACGCCTGCCATCAGTGTTGCTACGATCGCCATGATCTTCTCCCGTTTTTTTCCGCACTACTCTTGGATCCCGGCTCGCAGGGCTTGCAGCTCCGAAATTCAGTGCGCCGCCTCCACCATTTCCTCGCCCTTCTCTCCTTCGCAGAGTTGTTTCCAAGGTGCGGTACCAAGCGCATTCACATACAACAACCCATCCGTCGTGAGGACGCCGTATTCTATGGTTCGTTTACCATCGGCGACAAAAGAGTATTGGTAGCAAACCGTTCCGTCAGCTAGATAGAGTGCGGAAACAGGCTTTAATACATCATGCTTTGCTGAGAAAAATCTTGAAGGCTATCCAGTCTTCCCAAAGACGAAATCAATCTGGGCGTGGTCGCCGGGTCCGAGTGTAACCGACTTACTTTCAGAGATAACTGCATCCGTCTCGGCTCGAACAGCCCACTTCCCAGGGCGAACAAACAGGCAATAGTGGCCACCCGCTTTTACGTTCGACATGGCCTTACGTATCGTCAACGGCCCAGTTTCTTGCGAGAGGCCAACCTCAGCGCAGTGTGCAGAAGCAATCGCCGATCCCGTTCCTGCATTCGGGACAGCGCTCGTGACAGCTTTTTCATGAATCGTACGTCTCCGGGAGATTTGAGGAGTTGTATCGACTTCGGAAGCACGGTAGGTTTCGCTGGCTTCTTGCCTTCGTAGAAGATGGCGTACAGAGGAATCTCAAGCGCTCTGGCCCATTTTTCTAGTGTCTCGATAGCCGGCGTCGTGTGGTCGTTCTCGACTCGCGAGACATAGCAGCGGAAAAGGCCGGTGCTCTTTTCAATATCGCCTTGGCTCAGCCCTCTCGCTTCCCGCAAGGCACGCAATCGGTCGCCGATCAACATGACGGGCCGACGCTATCGCGGAAAGGCCGTCTTCGTCAATTCTGAACCAGGGATGTCAGCGCCCTGGGATGACCCAACCCATCGGCCCTGATTTCCCAGACACGCCTCAACATGAGATACAGAACCGCCAGCGCCATGCCAATGAGGAGCACAGTCCAGCTGTGGGCCAATGCAGTACACACGACGCAGAGAACCGCAAGGAGGCAGGCCCAATAGGGATTTTTTATCCCGAGCAGCTCGATCATAACACTCAGGCTGCCCAGCAACACTATACCGGAAACTACCAGTAACACTTCGTCTGACACACGGATCCCCTGCGACCCAACGTTACTCGGTACAAAAATGCGGGGTTAGCTGACGCTACCCTCGGGGTGCTAAATTGTCAAGCCCCCGTATCGCGCCGATCGCGCCGCAGCAGTCTCGGAAGATTGGTAGCGGTGAGCTTTGAGCAGCCGGTTTCGATCCGGGTAATGCGCTGGGGCAAGCACGCGCAACGGTCGCGACCTATTTTCGCGGGGTGAATTTCGCTGTG
>JBARRP010000191.1:0-2712 GCA_049644285.1 Candidatus Acidiferrales bacterium
TCCTCGACGTTTAGCATCGGTGTTCGCATTACCGTTTCCCTTCCGCGACCAAAAGCAGCCAAAAGGCTCTCCACCGCTTGTTCGCTCGTTGCTTCAGGCTCCAGTCTTTTCATCGAGAGCCGTCTGATGCTTGGCCTTCTTCGGGCCAGGGCGCATTGACTCGAAGAGTTCCCGCCTACCTTCTGCCTGTGAGTACAGCGGGTTCTTGACCTTCAACCAATATCCAGCCGACGAATAAACACTGTCCTTCCGCTTTGCAACGATGCCTTCTAAATTCTGTTCACAGACAGTGCGAAAGAAATCTACGCCTCGGCCTTCGATGTGGTCTGCGTAAAGCACTCGGGACCTTTTGGTTGTTCGAATCAACTGGCGTAGCCTCTGCTTTCTTTCTGTCAGCGGGAGTTGTCGCAGGTCTTCTCCGTTCAGCCACAGCAGGTCAAATGCGTAGAAGATCGGCACCCCGCGTTTAAACAGCAATTCATAGAAGAGGCTTCGACCCTCCGAATCCAGGCAGACGATTTCGCCGTCTAGGATTGCGGATTTAACGTTCAATCCAGCCATCGCTTCACGTAACGAGCCGAAACGCTTATAAAAACTCCTTCGCCGGGAAACCAGCTGGCATTTGCCGTCCGCGATGTACGCCAGCGAGCGAAATCCGTCGCGCTTAAGTTCAAAAATCCAGTCGGGATGATCGAATGGGGCGGAGCGCAACGACAACTTCATTGGCTCGATTTTGGGGAGGGAGTTCAAGGAACGCGTTTTTCTAATTTTCTAACGGCTTTCATCGTTGCCCAGAGCATATCAAGCGTTCGGTCCAGACTCCTGAACAGACCAAGGAAAGCCCAGAACATGACACCGAAGACGATGGCTGTGGCAGCCAGCGCCATCCCCAGCACCGAATCACTGGTCAGCGGCCGGGTATAGTTGTGCGCGAGAACAAAGATGCCGTAGACGGACAGGAGGAGAGACCCGTGCCTTCTCAGAAAAACGACGATCGGGTGGGGCGGCGGCACCAGGCCGACTGAGGGTCCAAGCGAAAAGCCTCGATCTGCCTCATCTGTTTCCGGTGCATATATGCGATGGCCAGAGAGATCGCTCCGGTCACAACGATCGCGACCACCGAAATCCACGCGCCCGCAGTCATCCTATGCGTACCTAACGACGCAGAATATCACAACGCACCCGCAAAACTTGCTGCTCCTGGCAGACGCGGCGTATGATTTTCCGGCCATGCCCAGCGGCACCTCCGAAACCGTGCCTCTAGATAACGAAGAAATCATTCTCTGTCTTGATGAGGCGGAGCGAGAGCTTCTGAGAATCGGGGAACAGGATTGCGGGTATTTTTACGATGACACTCAGTTGAAAGCCGTAGTCTTACTCCTTCTGCGCTGCGCGTCGCTGATACGATCCATGCTCGTGTTGTTGCTAGGCCTGGAAAAAGTGGACGATCTCAAAGAGGCGGGTGGGGGGTGCAAGGTAGCTAGGCAGTAGGCTTGCACCATGCGGCAATTATTGCAATTCGTACTCGGCACAGACCAAGCCATTCATAGCTATATCGTGAGGCGCTTCCCTAGAGCTGTCGCTCGTGTGGATCAAGCTTTGGAAGCGTTGTTTGGCTTCGTGTGCCACCCCGCGTTTGCCCTTATCATCGCGTTGCTGCTGGCCGCGCAGGCGGCAACCAACTTAATCAGCGTGATCATTGCGGCATCCATCTTTGGGGCTTGGGTGGTCGCGGTCTTATGGATTGCTAGATCAAAGCCAATTAAAAACTTAACGGTACTTTTCCGCCTGCTGCTCGTATTGGTGGTGGGAGCCGTGCTCGCCTTTGCAGCCAACGAATTTAGAAACTGGGTTATGAAGAAATATCAACTTCAGAAAAATGCAGAGCAACCAAACCAATCACCTGCGCCACCCCCACCTGAGGTCAACATACAGATCGGCTATGATGTCGGCTCACTCCCAATCGTGATTGCGCCCGGTGCCACGGCACACATTCTTGTGATTCACGAGAGCCGCAAACTTGACGCGTTTGATGCCCTCAATACCGAACCAGACAAAACCTATACATGGCCAGCGAAATCTGTTGCAGATGAACAGTACGGTCGAATTCAAATTTCAAATCACGGTGATGTATCTACATTCGACATATCGACTTCGGTGACATTTGCCATTGGCTCTCAGCCGGTCACAGCTTCCTACAATTTGCCCCCCTTTGATTTGAAAGCGGGAGTAGATAGTTATCTCGTATACGTTGTCACAACGGATCGCCATATGCAGCAGTTGTCCGTTTTTCAGACAGCGCAGTTGGGCAAGTACAAGGCGAGAACGGCAGACGCACTATAATGTTGAATCACCGTAACGTCACATTTTTGGACCGTGTCCCAGTGCTATTCCCCTCGCGTCACAAGTGGAACGGAAACCAAATCATTGACCCAGACAAGTTTGTTCCTTAGTACCTGTCTGAGGCTCCAAAGAAAAGATAGGCCGGGTAGGGGTAGACTTGTAATCCCGCCAGTTCTCAAAGGAGCAAACGTGGCCCAAACACGTGAAGCAATTGCCGCCATGCTCGAACTGTTTCCTATGATGGTTAACCTGAATCCTGCGTCATGATGACCAAAAGAAGGCCAGAAATCTTTGCCGAAAGCCTCGATGATGGCTATATTAGCCTTTGTTGTGTAACTTCATTAAAAATGCGGTTCTGCAACAATGCGC
>JBARRP010000192.1:0-2216 GCA_049644285.1 Candidatus Acidiferrales bacterium
ATTTGTTGAAAGCCCGGATGGTAGTCTGCTCCTATAATGATCATTGTTCGGCTCTCCAGAAACTACGCTGCGGGAGCTTCGATGATTTGGAATCCGAGATTGGCAGCTTTGCGTTTGAGATAGTTGATTTGCAGTTTGCGGTGCTGGGTGTCGTAAAACTCGGCTCCTCGGTCGATGAATGGCATGCCGTATCGCAGCATGCGGTAGACCAATCGAGCCAGCTTCGCCGCCATAGCCTTAATGGCAACCGGAGCCCCGAGCTTAGTTCTGAGTCTGCGAAACTGTGCGCCAAGATAGGTATTGCTTAGACGTAAGGTGCTAGCTGCCATCCGCAATGCATTGGTGACTCGATTGTTGGTCGGCAATCGGCCTTTCCCAATGATTTTGTCTCCGCTGATCCGATTGTCTGGACACAGCCGCAGCCAGGAAACAAAATGGTGTTCCGTCTTCCATTTGCTCATATCCCATCCTGCCTCACTGAGGATCGTCATGGTCGTGGTGACGTCAATCCCGTCGATTTGGGTGAGGTCGGTACCGGTCATGCGAAATAGTTCTGCGCGCAGGTCGAACTGCGGCGCATTCCCCTTCTTTTTCTTCCTGAGCCGTTCCTTGCGCTTTTCTTCCGGCAGACTGGCTCCATGGCTTCGGTCCTCTTGCTGCTGGAGATACTGCTGTAGCCGCTGATCGCATTCCGCCATCTGCTTCTGGCAAAACTGGTAGCCATCCTGCTCCTGTTGCAGTACGAACAGCAGATCTTCTTGCCAGTTGCCTTCCAGACTGCGTGCGATTTCTTCCTCGCTCGCCTTCACCCGCCAATTCCGGAGCGCCGCCAGCTGATAGGGATCGCGTTCGCCGGCCAGAATAGCTTTGACGATCGCCTGCCCCGTCATTCCGCTCACGTCACTTAACACATTGGCGAGCTGGATATTCATTTGCGTGAGCGCCTTCTGCATTCGCTGAATATGCCGCCCGGCCGCGCGCACCAGATCATTGCGCTGCCGCCAATAGGTCCGCATCGTGCGGATTTCTTGAGAGGGCCGAAACGAGTTCCGCAACAGACCATAGGTGTGCAGCTTCATCAGCCATTGACTCTCCTGCACATCGCTTTTGCGTCCCGGTAAGTTCTTCGTCTCCCGGGCATTCACCAGATACACTTCAAAACCAGCTTCTTCGAGAATGTCGTAGACCGCGATCCAGTACACCCCAGTCGATTGCAGGGCTATGGTCCGAATCGCACATTGCTTCAGCCAAACCGCCATCTCCTTCAGTTCCGACGTAGTACATCCGAAGCGACGTACGGGTTGACTGTCCCGTGTTGGCGGCACGGCCACATAGTGGGATTCGTTGCCGATATCAATGCCTGCGGCGTCGGGATGCACGACTTCCAAACTGAGATCTGCGCTCTGGATTTTCCGCGTCATCTCCCGCCGTTGCTTGCGGTTCATCTTGTGCCACTTATTTGGTGTGGGGCGGCAGCTTGCTTTCTTGTTCTTCTCCACTCGCTTGGTTTTCATGCTAATCTTCCCACAGTGAATTCAACTTGGCCCGGCCCGGTCGGCGACCCTTACACAGTCTCTCCATCGGGGTCGGGCCGTTGTTCTTTTCAGAACAACGCCGCCACCATCTATACAATCGCCAGTACCGGAGCCATGCTCCTTTATCGGGCAGGAACGCGCCAGAGTCGTTATGCGGCCTTAGCTGCCGAGCCTCGTTGTGCCTCAGATTTTAATTCGCACCAAGCTGCTTGACACTCATACAGTTTCTGAGTCATACAACCACCCCAACGGGGTGGGCCTTGCTCCTTTCTCCCGAGCCTTTGGTTGGTTTGGCATCCACCAAAGTTTTACTCGGGTCCAGGGAGCCGACATTGTCATGGAATCATTTCACCAACTGGCACGTCTCAATTTGAGCCTCAATTTGAGCCTCTAGACAAGCGAGCAGGAAAGTTCGAAAATCGACTGCTAAGGCCGACCAGTAAACCGGCTCTCACCTTTCAGCCGTCAGCCCCCGCCATATTCCTGCCAGCAAATCGTTTCATGCTTATGCGCGAGCGGTAGCTCCGGGTGAAATTTATATTCCGCCGTCGTCGCCGGGGATACAATCGGCGGCATGGCGGATGGGTATCCGGGTGCATCGCCGCTAGCGAGAGTATCGACCGTTGTGAGCGGCGACCCGGTAGCGACCAACGCTACAGCTGAAACCTCGCGACCCTGGGA
>JBARRP010000193.1:0-27868 GCA_049644285.1 Candidatus Acidiferrales bacterium
TACAGGCTCAGAAGGCTCGAGCTTCCGGCCTCAGGGGCATTCGGCCTCCTCGCCGGAACAACACCCACCGCGCACTCACTCTCACACAAAACGAAGATACAAGGGGCACGGCACGCCGTGCCCGTTCGCATGCTCACGCTAGCTATCGCGGCTTGGTCTCGATTCATCCAATTCACGACATTTGTGATAACTTGGCTCCGTTATGCGCATCCTCGAAAAGTTGAAAAACCGCGCGCGGGCGCATCCGCAGCACATCGTTCTACCCGAAGGTGAAGACCCACGCGTGATCACGGCAGCCGCCCAGGTAGTGCGCGAAGGCTACGCGAAAATCACTCTCCTCGGCCGCGCCAAACTCATTGAATCCGCGGCCGCAGACCTGAAAATCCCGCTCGCCGGTGTTTCACTGCTCGACCCGGCATCGAGCCCGCGCCTCAGCCGGTACGCCCAGATTTACTTCGAGCGGCGTGGCGCCAGGGGCGTCACCCTGGAAGAAGCGCACGATATCGCTCGCCGGCCACTCTATTTCTCGAGCTTGATGGTCGCCGCAGGTGAAGCCGATGGCTCGGTGGGCGGCGCGGCGAACTCGACAGCGGAAACAGTCCGCGCGGCGTTGCATTCGATTGGGCCCGCGCCCGAAGCCAAAATCGTCTCAAGCTTCTTCCTGATGGTCTTGCCCGCGCGCGACGATGGCGCCCTGGGCGAACAAGGCGCGATGCTTTTTGCGGACTGCGGCGTCATCCCCGACCCGTCGCCGAGCGAGCTCGCCGAAATCGCCCTTGCCACGGGGGAAAACGCTCGAACGCTCCTCGAAGTCGAGCCTCGCGTGGCCCTGCTCTCTTTTTCCACAAAAGGCTCCGCCGCGCACCCGCATGTAGCGAAAGTCCGCGAAGCCTTGCGCATCGTGAAAGCCCGCAGGCCGGACCTGGCTATCGATGGCGAGCTGCAGGCCGACGCCGCGCTGGTGCCCGCGGTGGCTGCGAGCAAGGCGCCCGGCTCGCCCGTGGCTGGCCGCGCCAATGTCCTCATCTTCCCGGATCTCGATTCAGCCAACATCGGCTATAAGCTCGTCGAACGGACAGCAGGCGCGGTGGCCCTCGGACCAATCCTTCAGGGGCTGGCACGCCCCGCCAACGATCTCTCGCGCGGCTGCTCCGCTGACGACATCGCTCGCGTCATCGCCATCACCGCCATCCAGTCCATAGCCCGCAAGCCTTCACATTCCTTTTCTGGCGCCTGAGCCAACGACGCAATGTGGAATGTTGCCTTTCATAATTTTCATCCTGAGCCTTATGATGTTTAGTGCGGGCACGTCCCCGCGTCAGGCTTCCTAGCCTGCCGGCGCGTGATGCCGAAACGCATATGATCTTGGAATCCCACAAGCACACAAGCTGGCGATGGTATTCGATGGCAGTTGTCTACACTCTTCTCGCTGCACTGTTCATGCTGTCTCTCGCATCGCCATTTCCAATTGCGCGCGCGCAACAGGACCAAGGCGAGCCGCACGAAGAAATCGTCGCGGACCTCGCTGCTGGCCGGGTCATCATCGCTGTCCTCAAAGACGCGATCTTCGTCGGTACAATCGAAGATCGCATCGAGCCGGGCGCGCGCCCTCCGGCGATCGTGCCGCTCGAAAGCCGGCGCGTGGGCGTCCTGCTAGGAGCCGTCGAGTGGACCTCCCCTTCGGCGAAAATCGAGTGGGCGCGTCTCGATCGCGAGTTGCCCCGCCTTCGCAGCCACGACAACCCCTCTGCCCTTGCCCCTCATTTACAGGGGCGCGATGACGCGGAGGCAAGAGACCTTGAGGTTGTGGGCAACGGGCTGCTCGAGCGGCTGAATGAGGTTGCGCGCGAAATCCACGGCAACCTCAATATGCCCGAGAACGAACCTCTCACCGAACTCGTCCTCGCAGATTACATCGAGGCCTATGGCCCGGAGGTTTGGTTCCTTCAATATCCCATCAAGCAGGAGCCGGAACGCGGCGACTTCTGGGATACCAAGGTCCTGCTTCCGCGCTATTCACAGCTCTGGCCGCCCGAGAAAGGCCAGCCGCACACCCTTCTCGAACTCCGGTATCCGCTGGATGACAAATCCACTTCGCTGCTCGATCTCCTCCACCAGAACGATCCGCGCCTCGAACCCCTTCGTTCCGGGGATCCCAAGATGGTTGCCGTCGCCGACGGATTCCTGAATGGTGAGAGCCAGAAGCTGTTAGCCGCGGATGCCGTCCCCTTCCTACGATCGTGCTTGTCGGCCCTGACTCCACGAGGAGCCCGCCAGACCATCGCCTTGATCAACAAAGAGACCGGCTTCCAGTGGGTCCTGGCGCCACCCCCCGAGCCAAAGAAACCCGGCGAGGAAAAGCAGCGCCCACCCGGCGCGCCAACCCTGATTAAGCCGCCATCTTAGATTCCTGTGATGGTCGATACGCTTAGGGTTTGTCGCGACACCTCTCGTCGGCATTTGGCCTAATGATGGCCCGAAACGCGAGCCAGTTTCTCAACGGTGTAGTAGATCCCGTTGTCCGTACCTCGCATCTTGGCTCGGGTGACTTTCCCTAGCGAATCGCTGATGTCCACATCAGCAGATTTTGTGGGTTTGTCGAATGCGTAGCGGAAACTGTAAGTGCGCCGCCCTCCCACCATTTGCTGGACTACAAGTCCGTGGGAGTCGTATTCATTCTGTACGAGGACTCCCGCCAACGAATCTTCGACCTCAACGACGCGATCCGAGGAGTCGTACATGTACCTTGTCGTCCGCCCTGTGGAGTATCTCACCGCCCCGAGCCGATCATTGGAGTCGTAGTCGTACTCCACGACATTTCCAAAACTATCTTTGGCTTCGAAGACGCGACCCCGGCTATAGGTCAGCCGGATCCACCCGCCGCTCGGTGACTTGATTTCGGACAGATCGCCGTTGGCCTCTCGCGACAATTGGACTTCGTTCCCGCCCTTGTCGAAAATCCCCACGAGCGACCCCTGCTGGGGACGAGTAGCGCTATATGCCTCTGGAGATAGATATGTGGTTCCATCCTCAAGCGCGACGTCCCATCCCCAACCATTCCAATTCATCCGTGATCCCTCAAAGATAGAACCCGGCAGGGTACCTTCAAAGACTGCGTCGGCGTAGCCTGTACCCGGCGAGACGCGTCGATAAAAGATTTCTACCCCATCCGGTAGGAACCAAGTGAGGTCTGTATACGGTTGGCGATGCCCCCAAGATACAGATCATAGACGTGACCGAAACAAATGCGATTGCGTTTTGCCCAATCGTCTATGGGCCGATAGGTTCGGGTAAAAGCTAGAGGGATAACATCCGGAACATAAAGATCCGTTTGGATCGGAAAGAATTTGCCCCCGAGTACAACCTCAAATAGGTCGAGGTGCCTCCCATCTGGTATCAACAGCCGACAGTCGTCAACGGACCCCGAAACGACGGGTTGATCGACCGCACCGGGCGGCACGATGAAGAAGCAGGGAAACATTCCGCTCTGCCCTGGCTTCGCTTGGGAGACTGAATCGCGGCCCGGGCTGAGCTGCGGCCCGCGCTTCCATTTCCTGAGATCGTCAACCGGATTGGGTCCGTAAGCATCGGAGTCAAGAAGGTAATGCTTTCCCGAATAGCCCAGTGTCAAAACGACCGCCAGAAAAATCAGATCTTTCCATCCCCGACGTCGGAGATAGCCTTTTGGCTTCGGTATCGCAGGCGCGTCCAATTTCCGCAAACACACTCAATATCGGGCGTTTTTCTTTCCCTTGCCTCTGCTGATTACTAAAAGGTATACTAAGTCTATGTTTTAAGATACGGACTGTCAAGCCTTACCTTCGACGCGTCCGCAGGAGGGTTGGAGTTGAACAATTCTGATGTTCAAGAACGGACGCCGTTACTTCGAAGACTCTGCGATCTTCTGTTTCAAGCGCGCGTTTTTTTCCTCGACTGAATTGGCAAGCTCTTCTTTGTGCGCTGCCAGGCGCTGCGCCATCTTCGGGTCGCTAAGGGCCAGGATTTCCGCCACCAGAATCGCCGCGTTCACCGCACCCGGCTTGTCAATCGCCATCGTCGCCACCGGAATCCCGCCCGGCATCTGCACGATCGAAAGAAGCGAGTCCATTCCATTCAGCGCCGTCGTCGCCATCGGAACGCCAATGACCGGCAAGATCGTCAGCGCCGCAACCACCCCAGCCAAGTGAGCCGCCCCGCCCGCGCCCACAATAAGCGCCTTCAGGCCCCGTTTCGCCGCAGTCGAGGCATATTCGTGCGTTCGCGCCGGTGATCGGTGCGCAGAGATAACCTCCATTTCGTAGGGAATCTCGAATTTCTCAAGCGCCCTCCCAGCTTCGAGCATCACCGGCAGGTCCGTGTCCGATCCCATGAGAATGCCCACCAGGGGCTGCTGAAGCCGCCTTTCCGTCTTCAA
This sequence comes from Candidatus Acidiferrales bacterium, assembly GCA_049644285.1. Classification (GTDB taxonomy): domain Bacteria; phylum Acidobacteriota; class Terriglobia; order Acidiferrales; family UBA7541; genus CAVRXT01. Next base: position 4,415 of record JBARRP010000193.1, read on the forward strand.
GGCGCTCCCTCCGCGACCGCGTCCTTTGCCTCATCCATCAGCAGCACCTGCCTCTTGCTTCTCGGATGGCCGTGAATGCACCCTTCGAACCCCTTGCCTTGAATGACCATAACCTCCTCCACCTCCTGCACCGGAAATCGATGCACAGGGCAAATGAGATGCACGGCCTCACCCACGCCCACCATCCGCAGCCGCAATTCCCCAGCGCGATTCCGTCCGACCGATGTCTCTCCGGTAGTGGCACCCAGCAAGACGAATACTACTAACTGCGTCGTATACAGTCTTCACTGCTGAATGGACGCTACTTCCATATCCCGCGACACACAGTACTCGGCCACCACTACTGTAGTAGTGTCTACCTTCCTCTCGCGTAGCTGCATGAAACACCACTACGTCGCTTTTCTCCGCCGCCTCCTTCAGCCCTTCGATCATCCCGCCCGTCTTGGGATCACCTGGGTAGCCTTCGCACGCCAACACCACGCAAGCACTCGCACCACTCCTCCAGTGGGGTACCAACGATCCAAGGTTCCCCTTGACGCACGCAAGTAAAGCCTCCGCCAAGTCGAAGTTCATCCGCAGGACTATCGCCTCGGTCTCTGGATCACCCAACCGGCAATTGAATTCAAGGACTTTAGGCCCCTGGGACGTCAGCATCAACCCGAAGTAGAGAAAGCCACGGTAGGGGCGACCCTGCGAAGCCAATCCCTCGAGGGTCGGCCGGACGACTTTTTCCTGGATTTGCCTCTCAACCTGGGCGTCGAGCAATCCATCGCACGAATAAGCTCCCATCCCACCTGTGTTCGGGCCCTGGTCGCCGTCAAAAGCGCGCTTATGGTCGCGCGTTGGGACCAGAGGCCACCAGTGCTCGCCGTCCGTGATCACGATGTAGGACAGCTCCTCGCCCTTGAGCCCTTCTTCAAGCAGGATTCGCTTGCCAGCCTCGCCGAATTCGCTCCTCTCCATCGCCCGCTCGATAAATGCTCTCGCTTCATTCTGTGACGACGTGACCAGAACACCTTTCCCGCCACATAGCCCGTCCGCCTTCAGCACCAGTGGCCACTCCACTCCCGACAAGGCCGCGTAAGCATCCGCTGCCGAATGGTGTATCCCATAAACAGAGGCTGTAGGGATTCCGTGCCGCGCCATGAACTGCTTCGCGAAGATCTTGCTGCCTTCTAGCTCCGCGCCGGCGCGCGTCGGCCCTACAATGGGCAGGCCCCGCGAGCCAAACTCATCGGCGATCCCGAGAACCAACGGCAGCTCGGGGCCCACGACCGTCAGGTCTGCGTGAATCCGCGCAGCGAGGTCGGCCAGCCCACGGACATCCTTCAGGTCGACGGTGACGCATTCGGCATCGCTCGCGATCCCTCCGTTCCCTGGGGCGCACCAGATGTGCTCAACCTGCGGGCTCTGCCGTAGTTTCCAAACAAGCGCATGTTCCCGCCCGCCCCCGCCAATCACAAGAATCTTCAAAGTGAGAGTTCCATTTGAGGCAAGAACGATAAGGCTGCTCGACCGCATGTGTCAACACCGTATGCGCTTGCTCTGGCATGCCCACTAATGATTACATCAGTTCTCGAAGGAGTAATTACGCGATGCCGTGGGACTTCATTCTGATCCTGGCCGTGTTGGCGATACTTGTGCCTTGGCGCGGCGGCGTTCGCATCCGCCAGCTTCTCTCGCGCCCGACCATCTCCACTGAGGAACGCCTGGCCCTCTATGCATCGACCATCGGCTTCCAATGGCTCGCGGCGGGGATCGTTTTTTGGCGTTGCGCGGCTCATCGCTACTCGGGCGCCCAGCTCGGACTCGCTCTGGAAAAGCCCGCAGCCACGGTGACGATCGGCCTCGCGATAGCCGCCCTTTTGATTTCCAACCAGATCTTCAGCATTCGCCGACTAGCCACGTTTCCGCCTAAGAAGCAAGGCCTCATGGTAAGAATCGCGCGCCAGTTGATGCCTCATGCTCACGAGGAAACTCTAGTCTTCGTCGCTCTGGTGGCGACGGTCGCCATCTGCGAGGAGTTCCTATATCGCGGTTTCGTCCAAGCCGTCTTCGAGGATGCGGCACAAGGCAGGGTGGTCGTCGGCATTCTGGTTTCGGCAGTGTTTTTCGCGGTCGCACATGTCTACCAGGGTAGGCGAGGCCTCATCGTCACATTCTTCATTGGACTCTTGTTTTCTCTGACGAGATCCTGGACCGGAAGCATTCTTCCATCAGTGATTGCGCATTTCGCGACGGATCTTTCCGCCGGTTTAGCCTCCCGGCGCTGGCTGAGCAGGGCTACACCCACAGGAGGCACGGAGGAGCCTGCCGCAGAGGCGGTACAGCGCGAGTAATTTTACCAATGAGATGAGAGATCTGATGGCTCAAAGACGATCATCGTTCTCCGAGACCCTGATTAGAAGCGCTCTCGAACCCTATGAGGTCCAACTTACCCGCGAGCTCGCAGCACACATCTCGGCCTACGCCGAGCTCCTAAGCGCCTGGAATCGCAAGATTTCGCTCACCTCGCTACACGATCCCATCGAAATCCTCAAAGTACACTTCGGCGAGAGCCTTTTTGCGGCCCACTTACTGCAGCTCGAGGAAGGTCGGCTCGCCGACGTTGGCTCAGGAGCCGGTTTTCCGGGCTTGGTCCTGAAAGTATACCGCCCGAAACTGCATTTGACGCTGATAGAGGCAAACTCCAAGAAGGCAGCGTTTCTATCCGAGGTCGTCCGAAAACTGGGAATCGGTAGTGTCCGCGTATTTTGCGGACGCATGGAAACCTATCCTGAGCGCGAAGGCCAGTTTGATTTCATTACTTGTCGAGCTGTCGGCCGCTTCGAGGAGCTCCTATATTGGGCGTCCAAAACTCTCGCAACCCAAGGAGCCGTTGTCTTATGGGCGGGAGATTCCGGAATCCAGAAAATCCGTCGCGAACCGGGCTGGAGTTGGGAAGACCCAGCGCGCTTGCCAGAGAGCGGTCAGCGGTACGTCCTCATCGGACGCCCCTCCTCCGCACACTGCTGAAAGTGTTTCACGTGAAACACTCCTCATTCCCCGAGTTTCTTCCGAAATCGCTGTGTTCCACGTGAAACATCTTGCATCGGAAGAATACCTTCTGCTAGATTGCCAACCGTCTGGGGGATTCGGTTGGGGAAGGTTATCGCAATCGCCAACCAGAAAGGCGGAGTTGGCAAGACCACCACTACGGTCAATCTCGGTGCCTCACTCGCCGCCGCTGAGCACCACACTCTTGTAATCGACTGCGACCCTCAAGGAAACACGACTGCTGCCCTCGGCTTCCAGAAGGACCCCGCCAGGCGCACTCTCTACCAGGCCATTATTCTGAACGAGCCCATCGACGGAATCATCCTCCAAACCCAAGTCGAAGGCCTTGATATCGTTCCTTCGGACAAGAATCTGGTCGGTGCCGCCATTGAGCTCGTGGGAATGGAGAATCGCGAGTACAGGCTGAAAGCCATCCTTCAGACGCTCAGAGACAACTACGCCTTCATCCTCATCGATTCTCCCCCTTCGCTCGACCTGCTTACGCTCAATGCCCTCGCTGCCAGCGATTCGGTCCTCGTACCCATCCAATGCGAGTATCTTGCTCTTGAGGGCGTCTCTGAGCTCCTTGACACCCTCATGCGCTTGCGCCGCACGATCAACCCGTCCTTGGCTATTGAAGGGATACTTCTCACCATGTACGACGACCGGACCACCCTTTCCAAGCAGGTCGCCGCCGACCTTCGAAGCTTCTTTGGATCCCAGGTATTCAACACCATCATCCCCAGAAACGTTCGACTTGCCGAGGCACCTAGTCATGGGAAGCCAGTCTTGTTCTACGACATACATAGTAAAGGCGCGGAAAGCTATATCCAACTTGCACAGGAGGTAATCGCCAATGGCGCGAAACGCATTGGGGCGGGGGCTTAGTGCACTGATTCGGGAGCCGGAGAATACCGCATCGCCGCCTCCGCCGCCGACGCCTACCGTCGCGGCACAAGTGCATGAGGGACCGAGCCAGGGCCACCGCGAGGGGGGCTTAGTCCAGATCGATATTGACTTGATCGATCCGAGCCCTTACCAGCCGCGCACCAGGTTCCGCGAAGAGGCTCTCGAGGAGCTTGCGCGCTCGCTCCGCACCAGCGGAATTATTCAGCCGCTCGTCGTGCGACCGAAGGGACCTCGCTTTCAGCTCATCGCCGGCGAACGTCGCTGGCGCGCCGCACAAAGGGCCGCCATTTCACGGGTACCGGCAGTGGTCCGCGACGTCGATGAGGAATCGGCGCTTGAAATTACGCTGGTCGAAAACCTCCAGCGCGAGGACTTAAATCCGATCGAAGAAGCCTCAGCTTTCGAGCGCCTCATCGACCAGTTTCACCTCACGCAAGAACAAGTGGCAGAACGCACCGGGAAGGACCGCGCGACCGTTGCAAATGCTCTGCGCCTCAGAAAACTCGAAAAGCCCATCCAGGAACTTCTCGAAGACGGCGCGATTACCGCCGGACACGGCCGAGCATTGCTGGCAATTCAAGATTCGCGAGAGCGACTCGGCATCGCTAAGCGAGCGGCGCGTGGCGGCATGACCGTGCGCCAAGTCGAGCGCCTGGCCACACGTCCGCTCCGTGGCGGCAGTCCCATGCCAGCACCGCAAGACGCCAACACAAACGCAGCCATCGAAGAGTTGCAGAGGGAATTCGGAACAAGGGTGCTAATACATCCCAAGACATCGGGTCGCCCGGGCCAGCTCATTTTCGAGTATTATAACGAGGCTGATCTGGCGCGGCTCTACGATCGCCTAATCAAGGCTTGACACTATAATTGTAGTAACAAGGAGATCTGGATGGCCTGGGAGTGGCTCGGCCGCAGCAAACAAGAGGTCGCCGAGTGGACCGGGTTCTTGGAACAGGGAGTGCGCCTCGACGGAAGGTTGGAATTTCCAGGCACGTTTCGCATAAATGGCTTTGCCAAGGGACATCTCCTCTCTCAGCACGTCCTGATTCTGGGTGACGAGGCTTGTGTCGAAGGCCAGATTGACGGCAACGTGGTCATCATCGAAGGGAAGTTTGATGGGGTGATTACAGCACGTACCCGCGTGGAAGTTCAGCCAAAGGGCGTCGTCACCGGGGAGATTCGCACACCGTGCCTGGTTATCGAGCCCGGGGCCATCTTCGACGGGCAATGCCATATGATCGCGGACGAGGATGCGGCCCAGCCAATCACCATCCCGATTCGATCATCGGCCTCTCAGGCCAGCTAAATCAGGTTTGACCAGGAAGTCTAGCCGATGCCAGCTCGTGGACCTCAGCGGCGGTCGGCAACTACACTCTTCGGTTCCGCGCCTAACTCCTTCAGCCCGGCCTGAATCGCCGCCTCCCAATCCAAATGCGTGACCGGAGAAGCGTTCGCAAGCCGGTACAGCCTTTCCGCTTCGCTGCGATTGTTGAGCTTCTTGGCTTGGATTCGAGCCGCGCCGACAAGAGCTGCGACTGAGCTGCGATCTGCGGGGTAAGTCTCCGCGAGCTTCTCGTATTCTGCAGCGGCACGCTCCCAGGCCTGCTCGTTCTCGAGATGCCGGCAGAGCTGCAGCCAAACCGGCGCCGGCAGCGTTTCGCCGCCCAAATTCTGGAAGTGTTCGTACGATTTCCACGCCAGCTCACCCTCGCCCGCCTGGAAATAGAGCCGGCAAAGAGTGGCAAGCGTACCTTTCTGCGATTCCATGTCCTGCTTCTTTTCCTGTGCGCGCAGGAGGAATTCATAACCTTCGAGTGAATTCGGCTTCTCGCGCAGGTATCCCTGAATCTCGGCAATAGCGGCATCGGCCTGATTTTCAGAGATCAGATCGCCGGCCTTCACAAGCCGCGGATCGGCTTCCCAGCTGACCTTGGCCTCGATAGCCTTGTCGGCAGCGTGTTCTAAGCCGGTAGCTTTCAGGATCACCGCCGCGATGGCACCGAAGAGAAACCCGCCCACGTGAACCCAGTACGCTACGCTACTCTCGGCCCCGCCCAGCAGACCCCAAAGAACCTGGACCACCAGCCAGATCGGCAGGATCACATAAGCTCGCGCATAAAACGTGAAAAACGTGGGCCGTACAAATACCAGCCAGTACATAAGAGCCAATCGAATTCGTACCATCGGAAATCGCACGAGAAACGCCCCGATGAGTCCCGCGATCGCGCCCGATGCCCCAATCACCGGAAGAGTGCTGTGCGGGGATATGGCGCCTTGTGCGATGAGCGCCACCACTCCCGCGAACACGTAGACAATGGGGAAAATCACCCGTCCCCAGGCATCTTCGAGCACGGAGCCCGCAAGCCACAAGAACCACATGTTGAAAATCACGTGCAGCCATCCGCCATGCAGAAATGCCGAAGTGATGTAGCTGACTCCAGAAGGCTTCGCAGGAATGAAACCATAGCGACCCAGTAGCGATTTAGTCTGCAAATCCTCAAACTGCTGGGCTAACCCAGCCATGAGCCCATCCACGATGGCTGGGTCCGTCGGCGACTCATCAAGGCCTTCGATCGGCCGGTATTGGACGGCCCTCCCTAACCGTTGGTAAATCGCGGCATGCTTCGTTTGGAAGTCCTCAACGAAATCCTGCACGTCAGCTGGCATGTGTACGTTAGGATGAGAGGCCGTCAGAGCGAGAATCTGAAGTTTGACCCGGCCCAGTTTTTCCGCTTCGTCTTGCAGTGTGCCTTTCGTCCCCAAGAACACCACGAAATTCAGGGCGATGATGGCAATCGTCACCCAAGGCCAGCGACGCCCGCGCAAGTTCTCGTGCCCGATCGGTATGAACATGACGACAACACCCCTTTGTCTTTGGGCACAAGGACGCCCAGGAACACGTTTCCAGAGCCCCTCTCAGTTTCTGTAGGTGAGATGGACCCAATGAAATTATCTTCAATCTTAGGAGGCACACTCTGGGGCGCCAAAACTCTCTTCGTCGAAAGTGCGAATCGGTAAAGGACCGATGGATCTTGGATCGAAACTAAATTCGATTCGACGCCCGAACGATGATTCCTGGCTTCCTCCCCGCGCGGAGAACGATTTCCAAACTGCGAAGCGGCGTGACGCTATAATGCTCGCGGATGCAGAAGAGGAGGGAAACGACCTTGGCAGAACCCGTCAAGTTGACGGCTGCGGCCAAGGCTGCCGGTTGAGCTGCTAAGCTGAGTCCCAGTTTGCTGGACTCTGTGCTGAAGCGGCTGCCGCGGTCTACTGACGTGAATCTGCTCGTTGGTTTCGAGACCAGCGACGACGCGGGGGTGTATCGACTCAGCGACGATCTCGCGCTCGTGCAAACCGTTGATTTCCTCACCCCGATCGTGGACGACCCCTGCACCTTCGGCCAGATCGCCGCGGCAAATTCCTTGAGCGATGTCTACGCGATGGGCGGCCGGCCCATTTCCGCCCTATCGGTTGTCGGATTTCCCACCGCCGGCTCGCCGGAGGTGCTCGAAGAAATCCTTCGTGGCGGGCTTTCCAAGATGGAGGAGGCGCGCTGCACCATCGTGGGCGGCCACTCCATCCGCGATGAAGAGTTGAAATTCGGTTACGCCGTGACGGGAGTGATCCATCCTCAGCGGATCTGGCGAAATGTCGGCGCACAGCCCGGCGACGTGCTGCTTCTGACCAAGCCCATTGGCACCGGCGTGATTGCCACCGCGCTCAAGCAAGGCCGCGCCACGCCCGGAGCCGTCGAAGCAGCCACCGCTTCGATGACGCGTTTAAATCGCGATGCCGCCGAGGCGCTACTCGAGTTGCAAGCGGCCGCGAAGGGCGCGAACCCGATTCACGCTGTCACCGACGTCACCGGCTTCGGCCTCCTCGGCCACGCGCGAGAAATGGCTATAGGAAGCGGCGTTTCCATAAAGATTGAAAGCGCCTCCATCGAATACTTGCCCGGCGCAGTCGAAGCCGCGCGAGCCGGCTCGATTTCCGGCGGATTGAACAACAATCGCGAGTTCCTCGAGGGCTGCGTGGTATTCGCCGGCAGCGTCACTGAGGAATATCGAGCTCTGCTTTACGATCCCCAGACTTCCGGCGGCCTTCTCGTCGCAATCGACTCCAAGCGCGCCGATGCCGCCGCGGCCGCGCTCGAAACTCATGGAATCAAAGCCCGCGCAATCGGCGCGGCACTTCCCAAACGCTCTCCCCTGATCGAAATTTCCTAGCGCCTGCCTCTTCATGTACACTTCTCCTTCTTTTTCTCCTCCATGGATCCGATAACCCACGGGATCACCGGCGCTCTTATCGGCAAAGCGTACTTTTCGAAGCCCCAAGCAGAAGTGAAGGGCCGCGTCGCTATCGTTTCAACAGTGCTCGGCGCCGTTTTCCCCGACATCGACTTTGTCGCCTACGTCTTTTCGCCCGATCCCCTGGCAATCGTGAAATACCATCGCGGATTCACGCATTCCTTTCTTGGGTTGCCGGTCTTTGCCATCGCATTGGCCTTTCTCACCCGATGGTACGCGCGGCGTCGCGGAATCGAATCCCCTTCATGGCCGCTGCTGGTTATGATCTACTCGGTCGGGATCGCCAGCCACATCCTCCTCGATGCCGCGACTTCGTACGGCACGCGGCTCTGGAATCCAATTTCCAGCCGTCGCGTGGCCTGGGATCTCGTGTTCATCATTGATTTCACATTTACCGCCATCGTTCTTTTGCCTCAGGCGGTTGCGTGGATCTGCCGTGAGCCCGCCTTCGCCCGAGCGCGTGCGTCGAGAATGTGGATTGTCTTCAGCCTGTGTGCTGTGGGCGTCTGGGGACTCGCTGCCTGGGCCGGTTTCCCATTCTCGGCGTCGGTCGTTCTGGCGATCATTCTCATTCTCGCAGCGTGCGGTTTTTATCCGGTCATAAGTGGTCGGGGATTTGGAATTTCGCGAGCGAGCTGGTGCCGCGCGGGCATCTACGCCGCGCTGATCTACATCTTTGCATGTGGTGTGGCGCACCATCGCGCCGTCCCGCGCGTCGAGAGCTTCGCAAAAGCCCACGGCCTCACACAAGAACGCCTTGCCGCCATGCCTCTGCCGCCTTCAATTTTCAACTGGAGCGGGTTGATCCGGACGTCGAACGGCGTTTACGTGTCCAGATTCGATCTTCGCGACGCGGCGCCCCCGGCATTTCAGTATGTGGCGGATTCTCCGCGTGATCGATATGTCGGCGACGCCTTCAAACTTCCGGACGTCCGAGTCTACTGGTGGTTCGCGCGTTTCCCGGTGGTTCGTACCATGGCGATCGCCGACAAGCATATTATCGAATTCGGTGACATGAGGTTTCGCATCCGTCGCGGCGCTAACCCTATTCCCTTCACCCTGCGCCTCGTGTTCGATTCCAATGGCAAACTGTTAAACGAACAATGGCTGCGGGTGATCGGCTTCCTGCAAAGAAGCGAGCGCCCGGACGACGAGAAGGAGTCGGCCCCGGATGAAGGTTCTCGTCTTCAGTGATATTCACGGCGACACACGCGCGCTCGAGAAAGTTCTTTCCCGGACCGCTGACATCTACATCGCTGCCGGCGACCTTTCGACCTTCGGCAACGGATTGGATCGCTGTGGCGAATTGCTCGCGCCACTCGGCGAGCGCGTGTGGGCCTTGCCAGGCAACCACGAAACTCACGCTCAAATGCAGGAGTTCTGCCGGAGGCACGGTCTGATCGATTTCCATCGCCAGGTGCGCACCATCGGCAATACGCGCTGGGCCGGCCTCGGCTACAGCAATCCCACCCCATTCAACACTCCCGGCGAATTCAGCGAGGAAGAAATCTCGAAGGAGCTCGCTGCATTTAACGCATTAAGCCCCTTCTATCTCGTCGTGCATTTCCCTCCCCACGGAACCCGCCTTGATCAGGTCGCGCCCGGCCGCCACGCCGGCAGCAAAGTCCTCCGCCAATGGGTCGAGCGCGAGCAGCCCATCGCATTATTCTGCGGCCACATCCACGAAGGTGCAGGCCAGTCCGACCGCATCGCCGCCACCCAGTGTTTCAACGTCGGCAAGGCAGGCCACCTCATCGAAATCTAGTTTCGCCGCATATTTTCGCACGTAAAATTCCGACAACCGTGAGGGGCGCGGCAAAGTGTAGGTCGCTGGATATTTCGCGCGTACAACCGTTGTGGACTTACTTCTTCGATTCGCTTGGGAAAATCACAACTTGGCGGCGCTCGCCACTGCCTTCACTCGATGTGCGCACCCCGACCGCGCCATTCAATTCCAGGTGAATAATCCGCCGTTCGCGCGCCGACATCGGATTAAAACGAAAGGGCTGCCCTGTTTCACGGACACGTTGGGCGGCGACCCGCGCTGAAAGTTTCAATTCTTCCAGACGCAGAGTGCGGTAATCGCCGCAATCGAATCGCACACGGTCATGCAGGCGGGGCTCGAGATGTAGCCAGCGATGGGCGATGTATTCCAGCGCCAGCAGCAGCTCTGCCTGGCGCTCGAGAAGAAGATCGCGGTCCGGACCCTCGAAAGTGACCAGAATTTCCGCGGATTCGCCGGCAGCAGGCGCCGAGATCTTGTATTGCAGGTCGAAATGGGTTGTGCGCAGCACGAGATCAAGAAAGCGCCGCAGCTCTCGCTCGATTCTTTCGATGTCGAGCGTGCCTTCGTGAAGATCATTCACCGTCATGGTTTCCGGTCAAGAAAGAAAAGCGAATCACTCGTCCCCGTCGACAGCTCTTCGAAGGGCACGGCCTTAGAGCTTGTGTCGCAACCCGTCAGGGCACGGCTTGAGCCGTGCCGCAAGCACAATCAAATCAGTGCGGCTTTAGCCGCTGAGGGCGCCAAAAAATGGACTCCCGACAGACTCCTGAGCCGTACCGAGCACGCCTTCTACGCAATTACCCCGTCTTCTTCTTGTTCTTGGCGTTTCCCTTGGCCGGCAGGGGCTGATTGCGGTTCAAGTAATACTGCTGTGCAATCCCGACCAGGTTGCTCGTAAAAATGTAAAGGACCAGCCCGCTCGAAAGCCGGAAGAAGAACAGCCCGAACATGAGCGGCATCAACGTCATCATTTTCTGCTGGGCCGGGTCCACCGTCGTTGTCGGCGTCATCTTCTGCATCAGGTACATGGTCACAACCATCAGAATCGGCAGAATGTAATACGGGTCGCGCGCCGAAAGGTCGCGCAGCCAGCCGAACCAGGGCGCGTGACGCAGCTCGATGGCGCCCTGCAGCATGCGATACAGCGCCCACCAGATCGGCATCTGCAGCAGCATCGGCAGGCAGCTTCCCATCGGGTTGATGCCTTCGCGGTTGTAAATGGCCATCACTTCTTCATTCATCTTCTTCTTGCGCGGATCGTTGAACGAATATTTCTTGTAGCGGTCCTGGATCGAGCGGATTTCCGGCCCCACCCGCTGCATCCGCTGCATCGAACGCCAGCTCGACATTTTCAGCGGAAACAGCGCCGTATTGATCGCCAGCGTCAACAACACGATGCACCACCCGTAGTTCGGCAAGTAGTGATACGTCCACCGCAGAATGAAGAGAAGCGGCTTCGCAATGATGCCCGTCCAGCCGAATTGCACCAGCTCCTCAAGCGGCGGCCTGACTTTCGCGAGCGAGTCGAGGTCTTTGGGCCCGACATACACGCGCAAGTCCAGCGGCCCAGCGGCGCTTCCCGCCGCCATTTCTTCGACAGGCTCTTGAGCGGCTTTCCCGCCTTCGGTGATGTCGCGCTGTTGTACCCAATGCCACAAGCTGAGCCCGGGCCCGTTCGGCAAAAACGCGGCGGTGAAAAACTGGTCTTCGATCCCGGCGTAATCCATCAGCTCGGGCTGTAGCGTGCGTTGCTCGGGATGTCCGGAAGCACCCAGCTTCTTATAGGGCAGCAGATTCAGCTTTCCACCCGTGTGGTAGTAAACGGTCACAAGCTGTGCCGCTTGATAAACGTTTATGTCGCCGAAGCCGCCGCGCCAGGCAATCGCCGCAGGCAATGGTTTCCCGTCAAGCGTGACCGTGACTTGCACATTCGTTTCATAGCTCGCGTCGAATTTCAGCTTCTTCACCACATCCAGATGCCCGTCGCTCCAATGAAAGCTCAACTCAGCCGGGAGTTTCTGGTCCGCGTCGGCTGGCGAAACAACAAACAAAGCTCCGTTGACTTGCGCCTCGAGCTGCGGGTCATCCAGCACGAGCGAAAACGGCCAACCCCCAAGCTGCTGCGCGGCGGCGGCATTTACGAGATCGAGTGGACGCGGCGGCTTGCTGTCGTCCAAATATTTCTTCAGCTTCCAGCTTCGAACCACCCCTCCGCGGTTCGAGAGCTCGACGCGGTACAGCGGTCCGTCAACGACGCTGGTTTTCTCTTCTGTGGCTTGAACGGCGCTGGCGGGTCTCGCCTTGCTTGCCGCGGCGGTGGCGGGAGTGGAAGGTGCCTCACTGCCTGTATTCGGCGCAGCTATCGCGTTTGGCGCGGGTACTTTCGCTTTTTGCGGAGGCGGCGCAGGCGCTTTATAGAAACGGCTCCACAATAGGAGAATCAGCAGCGAGATGGAAACGGCGAGGAGCGCGCGACGTCCTTCGGACATCTCTTCCATCACGAATTCTCCTCGATGCCGGGAACAGGATCGAACCCGCCTCGCGCGAATGGCCGGCAGCGGCCCACCCGCTTCACCGCAAGCCACAGCCCGCGCCGCGCGCCATGCCGGCCAATGGCCTCATAAGCATAATGAGAGCAGGAGGGATAAAACTTGCAGGCTCCCCCCAGGAACGGGCCGAGAATCACCTGGTACGCGCGAACGGCGAAAAGGAGCAGCCAGACAGAAAAACGCCTGGCTACTCCTTCGTTGCGCAAGGGAGCAGTTGAAGCAGCTCCGCGGCCAGCGAAGAAGAACTCGCGTTCGCGACCCAGCTGCGCGGATGAATCACGATGTCCCATCCGGGGGCAATCTCCTGGCGATGCAGGCGCACAATTTCACGGATGCGCCGTCGAATCCGGTTGCGCAAGACGGCGCCGCCTTGCGCTTTCTTTACGCTCGTGCCGAAGCGACTGATGTCGCGGCCGTTGGGACGAATGAAAACGACGAATGGCTGGTTCGACCGGCGACGCCCTTCGCGATACACCGCTTCGAATTCCGAGCGGCGCACCAGCCGGCAGGCGCGCGGGAAATCCAGCCGCGGCCGGCTAGATGGCCGTGAGGGAGTGGCGTCCTTTTTTGCGGCGTCGCGCAAGGACCTTCCGTCCACCCTGGGTCTTCATACGTGTGCGAAAGCCATGCTTCTTGTGGCGGCGCCGCACACGAGGCTGATAAGTGCGTTTCGGCAAACAGGGCTCCTCAGCCTGCGAAAGCGCACACAGGCGAAACGGCTAGTCTAGTCGACCCACGCAGACCGGTCAAGAAACCCATGGACATTGGACATGGACAGCGCGGGACACAATCTCTGTACCTCACTGCTTGCCCTGAGCTCCGCCGAAGGGTCCCGTCCCGACGACTTTGTCGGGACTGACGTGAGGCAGTCGAAACCCCGTTCGTTCTAAGGTCAGGCTAGGTCTTCCGGGCGAACAGGCAGGCGGCGGATGCGCTTTCCGGTTGCCGCGAAAATCGCATTGCACAGCGCCGGCGCAACCGGCGGCACTGTAAACTCCCCAGCACCCGTGGGCGCCCCCTCGCTGGCAACCATGTGCACTTCCACGACGGGCATTTCATTGATGCGCATCATCGGGTAGTCGTCGAAGTTGTTCTGCTGGACGCGCCCGTGGTCGATCGTGATCGCACCTCTAAGCGCCGCCGTCAAGCCATACACCACGGAGCTCTGGACCTGCGCTTCGATGCTCGAAGGATTCACGATGCGCCCGCAATCGAGCGCACAGACGACGCGGTGCACTTGAACCGTTCGTTCTTGGCGGTTCACGGAAATTTCGATCACCTGAGCTACGTACCCGAAATACGAGCTCACCACTGCAATGCCACGTGACCGGCCCGCAGGTAGCGGCGTGCCCCATCCCGCCTTTTGCGCAGCCATCTCCAACACGCCAAGGTGCCTCGGCGATTTCGTCAGCAACCGTCGCCGCAGCTCGTAAGAATCTTTCTTGCCGGCCGCGGCAACTTCGTCGATGAAGCTCTCAAGAAAAAAGCCGTTTTGCGAGGCTCCTACCGACCTCCAGAAGCCGATGGGGATACCGGTATCCGTCAGTTGATAGTCCACCAGTATGTTGGGGATGGCGTAAGGAATGCTGTCGCAGATTTCGACGCTTCTCGTATCCAGATTGTCCTTCACGGGCCCGAACCGAGCCATAAGTGATGGACAGGCAATGCGGTTCATCCAGACTACCGGCCACCCGTCAGCATCGAGCCCGGCAGTGAAGCGCGCATACGAAGCGGGACGATAGTGATCGTGCTGCATGTCGTCTTCCCGCGACCAGGTCACCTTCACCGGCCCGCCGATCACTTTGGAAATTTCCACCGCTTCGCCAACAAAATCGGCCTCAAAGCGCCGTCCGAATCCGCCGCCGAGAAAGGTCGTGTGGACGAACACGGCTTCAGGGTTTAGCCCCGCGATCTGTGCGGCCGTGGTTTGGGCGCTCGTCTGACTCTGTGTTGGTGCCCACACATCGCAGCGGTCCGCGCGGACATGTGCGGTGCAGTTCTGAGGTTCCAACGTTGCGTGCGCCAAAAATGGAACCTCATAGACCGCCTCGATCTTCCTTGCCGCGCCTGCGAGCCCCGCCACTACGTCGCCTTCCTTCCGCGCAACGGCCCCAGGCTGCGCGGCACGATCGGCGAAGAGCTTGCTGATACTGTCACTGCTGACTTTCGCGTTCGGCCCTTCGTCCCACTTCACCTCGAGCGCCCGGCGCCCTTCCATTGCCGTCCAGGTATTGTCGGCCACCACCGCGACGCCATTCGAAATCTGCATCACATTCTTGACGCCGCGAACCGCCTTGGTCTTGCCCGCGTCAAAGCTCGCCACTTTCCCGCCAAACACCGGGCATCGTGCCACCACCGCGTAGAGCATTCCCGGCAGCCGCACATCGATCCCGAACTCCGTGCGGCCATCCACCTTGTCCGGCGTATCGAGCCGCTTAGTCGGCTTGCCAATGAGATGGAACTGCTTCGGGTCCTTGAGTGGCACGTCCTGAGGGACGGGAAGTTTTGCTGCGGCTTCAGCAAGGCTGCCATAGGTCAGGCGGCGGTTCGTGGCGACGTGCAGGATCGTGCCGTTTTCCGCGCGGCACTCCGACTTGTCCACACCCCAGTTCTGCGCTGCCGCTTCCAGCAACATCGTGCGCGCCGCTGCCCCGGCCTTCCGCAAGGGTTCCCACGACGTGCGTATCGCCGTGCTCGCCCCCGTCCCCTGCATGTGAAAGTGTGGATTGAAATAAATCTTGTCGGCGGGAGCGAATTCAGTTCGGATCTTTTTCCAATCGCACTCGAGCTCTTCAGCAGCGAGCATCGAAAGCCCAGTCAAGGTGCCCTGGCCCATCTCCGCCTTATCGATGAGAATGGTCACCAGGTCGTTTGTGCCGATGTGGATCCAAGCATTGAGCGCACCCGTTTCCCCGGGCGCGGCAGGGGCCGCGGCCAGCGCTTCCGGGCGCCAAGGCAAATAAAAGCCGATCAACAAGCCGGTTGCCCCGACGGCGCTGGTCTTCAGGAAGTTGCGACGATCCACAACTCTTGCGCTGACATTCATTCCGCATCTCCGTAACCACAACTTGCGCGAACCACCTTACAAATCTGGTACTTCCAGTTTGGTATCCGCATTCTTCCAAGCCAGGTTGAACTGCTGCTGCACCGCGCGTGCTTCGCTCGTTTTGCCTTGCGCCTTGAGGCTCTCCGCCAGCCCGAATAATGAGCGAGGATTACGCGCATTCTTCTTCAGGTCTTCGCGAAACACATTTTCCGCTTCGGCCGGCTTGCCCGCTTGCAGCAACTCCCCGCCGAGCGGTTCGCGAGTCGGATAAAGCCAGTCGGGCGGCTCGTTGTAATCCAGCGAGTCTTCCAGGGAAACCGCCTCCCGGAGGTATTGGATCGCGGTATCTCTCTCATGCTGCGAGCTTGCCATTCTCGCTTCAATCAGGTGACCCATAATCTGGGGGATGACCTCTGCATCGTGCGGTCCCTGCGGATTAGTCGGAATCTTCGCCATCTCGGGCGCGACGTTCTGCAACGCCGCCAGTTCGGCCTTTGCCTCGTCCAGCTTACCGGCATTGGCGTAGGCCATGGCGCGTGCAAAATGCCAAGTGCCGGTGCTCATCGGGAGCGCCGCGTCAGGCTGTGCCAGCGTCAGGATTTCTCGCCAGCGGTGGAATCGGACCAGGATGTGCATCGGCAGAGGATTGAAGCCGTCCAGCATAGCCTCTTCCTTCACGTGAGGCGCGACGTGGTCTTGCACCCGCTTTGCGGCTGCCAGGGAATCCTCATAATTTCCCATAAACGCGTTTTCCACCGCGATGAAGTGCAGGTTATGCGTGTAGTACATCATCGGGTAAATACCCTCCGGTTGCACCATTTTAAAATAGGCCTCGTCTGCGCGCGCTGCAGCAACGTTCGCCTTCGCGGAGGACTCATGATCTCCCGTGCGGATGAAGATGTGCGCCGGCATGTGTACGAGGTGCCCCGAGGCGGGCGCCAGTCCCGCCAAGCGTTGCGCGCACTGCAATCCCGCTTCCGGATGCGGCGACGCCTCAACCGCGTGAATGTAGAAGTGGTTTGCACCGAGGTGGTTGGGATTGCGCTTCAACACCGATTCCAGGACGCCCAGGATTTCCTCGGTGCCCTCTGCCGGGGTGCCATCGCGATTCCACAGTTTCCATGGGCGCAGGTTCATGCCGCTTTCGGCGAACAAGGTTGCGGCGTCGAGGTCGTCAGGATAGCGCTTGGACAACTCGCGCATTGCGTCGTGATACGCCACATCCAGTTGGTGATAGTCGGCGTTTGGTTGGTCGGTGTAGCGCACGGCGAGCGCCTCGATGTAAGCGCGCTCGTTCGCGGGACCGTTTGCCGAGAGTGCCAACGCTTTCTTGATCGCCTCACGTGCCTGACTTTCACGCTCCGAGTCGACTGGCAAGTTGTAGTTCGGCCCAAGCACCAGTGCGATCCCCCAGTACGCCATCGCCATGTTCGGATCCAATCCGGCGGCCTGCCGAAAGCATTGCTCGGCCTGGTTGTGATTGAAGCCGTAGTCCAGCGCCAAGCCCTGGTCGAACATTCGTTGAGCTTCGGCGTTGCCGGCCTTTACCTCGTGATGAACATTGCCGAAACCCGAGGCAGTGCATACGCTGGCACCGCCGGACGCTCCGTGCTGATGCTGTGCGGCGGCCGGACCAGGCATGATCAGGAGAGAAATAAGAACCGACGCCAAGGGAAAAATTCGGCGAAAGAATTTCACGCACATCCTCCTCCATCCTCCTCACACACCTTCGCGCAGCAAGCTAGCACTGAAGCAGGGGTGGGTCAAATCTACGGCTTCGCGTGGGTTTTCGCGGCATCTTAGGCTCCGTCGTTCGCTGTGTCCTCCCTGTCTTCAGGGACAGGGTCACCGAATGGGAACCGGCGTTTGCAGAACTGACCAGCACCCGAGCGCCACAGTCATAAGATATTGGCAGCATGCAATCGGAGGTTTCTCTATGCATCGTCTCAGCCAAGTTCTCCTGTTTTTCGCGTTCGCTGCTCTGCTTTCAGGAACGGCTAATTCCGCTCCGCAGCGGTCCAGCTCGACCAGTCTCGGGACTCTTGCAGGCACCGTCGTGGGTCCCAGCGGCAGACCGGTTCCGGACGCCCGTGTGACCATGCAAGACGCCGCTGGCGTACACCCCCACGCGGTCGAGACAAACGCGCAAGGCCGGTTCTTTTTCCCTCTGCTCAAACCGGGTCTTTACGACGCGCGTGCTTACTTCAACGGCGTATGGTCGGAATGGGCCCACAACGTCCCGGTGCGCAGAGGAAAGCAGGCAGAAGTCAAACTCCAGTTGCCTCGGAAGTCCGCGCCAGCAAAAAAGGCGGCCCACTCTTCGGGATCAAGTCAGCCTGCGAACTAGCACCGTTCCAACTTATGTCGTTCAGCGAATCAGGTGCCCATGAAGTTGATTGGCTGATTCGATTCTCTTGCACATCATGGAACCGGAAGGTTGACACGGCCCTAGTACTAAAACCCCGGTAGCACCTAAATGGTGCGTTTGAGCCATTGTCGGATTCCGATCCAGTTTTCAGAATGGTGCTGCGGGTTGGGGGCTGCGCTGCGGGGACGACGGCTTCGAGAGGAGCCGGGCAAGCTACCCAACCCGTCCAGCCCACCTGCTGCCAACCCCTTCCCCCCACAGCAGCGTGGGCTGTTTATAGTCCGTAGTAAACTCCTCATACCCTTGAGTTTAGCCAACTCCTCCTGATAGCATCCGTTGACGCGTGTCGAGCGTCATGCAATTGTGTGTGATCGCTGACGTCCGTCGAAACCGGCGCAAGCGATTCCGCTTGAAGAGTCGACCATATCTGGCCGCGACAGGAGGATCGGACACTTGACGGAGCGTGCAAGGACCGTGTGGCGCAAGGCGTTCACGCTCGTTTTCGCGGCCCTGGTTGTTCTTCCCCCGCCGGCCCCCGCCGCGGAGCTTCGCCAGGAGACGCTCGAGGCTTTCGATCGCTATGTGCGGGTGAGCGAGGCGAAGATCGATGCTGAGCTCTCTTCGCATGAGCCATTTCTTTGGCTGGATCGCCTCCCGGCCGGCCAGCGCGAAGCTGCCCTCGCGCAATTGCGGCAGGGACACGTGGTGACCGAAAGGCTCGAAACACTCGACAACGGCAAGTCGATCCCGATTCCGGGCGGTCTCATCCATCACTGGATCGGCACGACGTTCATTCCGGGTGTGACGTTGCGACAAACTCTCGCATTCGCGCAGGACTACGATCACCACTTCGAGCACTTCCGCCCGGATGTGATGCGCTCGAAGATTCTGCGCCGCGACGGCGACGACTTCGTTGTCTCTTTCCGCTTCCATCGCAAAAAAGTCGTCACCTCGATTCTCGATACCGAACACGCCATCCATTACCACATCGTCGACGACGCCCATGCCTGGAGCCGTTCTCACACCACGCGCGTTCAGGAAGTCGAGGACGCGGGCGAGCCGGGTGAACATCTCAAGCCTGTCGGCCAGGACCGCGGCTTTCTCTGGCGCATGAATAACTACTGGCGCTTCGAAGAAAAAGATGGCGGAACGTATGTCGAATGCCAGTCGATCTCGCTCACCCGTGACATTCCCGCGGGCTTGGGCTGGATCATCAGCCGGTTCGTCAACAGCATTCCTCGCGAGTCGTTGGAGTTCACGCTCGGCACAATGCGCGCCGCGCTGCTGCAAAGCCAATCCACCGCCCGCAAGTGAGGTTTTTTCTCTCCGGTTTTTCTCTGCGCCCTCAGCGACTCTGCGGTGAGGCTTTTTCTGACGATCTCAAGATCAAAAAGTGGTGGAAGCCAGGAAGATGTCTTCGACATTGTTGTCGTCGTTCGCGACGAGATTACTCGCCAAGGAGAGAAAGGCAACCGTGTGCCCGTCGCTGCTGATCATGGGAAAAGTGGAGTTGCCGTTGCCCTGCGCGCCCGAGCCGGACTCGCTCCTCAGCACGGTGCCCGGAGTGCACGTCGTGGTCGTCGTGCTGGTCGTGAAGTTAATGCACGTGTTGCGCACAAAAACGTTTTTGACGCCGCCGGCGGTGCCGCTGACGAGGTTCGTGGCCTGTGAAGCAAAGGCCACGAACTGGGCTTTGTTCCCGATCGAGGGCCTTTCGTTCAGCAGATTGCCGGGAGTGGTGGGGCTCGTCGAGGTATCGGGAGTCGAAATCAACAGGTTCGAGGACGTGCAACTCGTGGCGCCGGTGCAGGTATCGCGCATATAAATTTGCGCCACGGGGGGTGCAACGCCGCTCACCAGATTCGTCGCCGCCGAGCTAAACACGAAGAAACGCCCGTCAGGGGTAAGCGCCGGCTCCGAGCAGGCGGCATTCGCAGGAGTCGTCGTCCCAACCGGCGACGACACCAACGTTGTCACTGGCGTGCAACTGGCCGTATTCGCGCAAGTTGCGCGCACGAAAATCTGGCTGACGCTGGGAGTTACGCCGCTGACTAGGTTGCTCGCTGCCGAGGTGAACGCCACGTACAGCCCGCTGGTTGCAACGACCGGCTGCGAGCTATCTGCATTGGCAGCCAAGCTGCTACTGGAAACAGACACCGAAACAAAAAACGTCTGCGGAGTGCACGTGGTGGTGGCCACTCCCTCGCAGGTGTCGCGCAAGTAGACCTGAACAAATCCGTTCGGCGTTACGCCTTTCACAAGGTTTGTTGCCGTGGAGAGAAACGCAACGTAGCGCCCATCGGAGCTTACCGAGGGCGAAAAGCTATCCGCATTCGCAGGATCGATTCCGTTCTCCGCCACCGATACGAGGAAAGTCGTGCTCGTGGTTGTCGTTGTCGTCGGAGCGGCAGCCGCGGTGCGCATGAACACGTGGCGCGTCGTGCCATTCAGATTGGGGAAATTCGGGTCCAGGTTCGTAGCTTTGGATGTAAAGGCAACGAAGTTGCCGGTGCTGTCCATTGCCGGCTCAAGGCTGTCCGCATTCGATTGCGCGCCGCTGGTCGCAACGCTCACCAGTGTCGTCGATTGCGTGCAGCTCGCCAGGCCTTCCGCGCAGGTGCTGCGCTCGAAGATGTCCGCGACTCCGTTGGTATCGTTCGCCACCAGGTTATTGGAGATGGAAGCGAAGGCGGCCTGCTGCCCATTCGAGCTGATAACCGGGCCCGAAGAGTTCACGTTGCCGATGCCGTTGTTGGCCTGCGTGCCGTCCGGCGCCACGTCCACCAGCTCCGGCAGACCTTGCCCGTTCGCGCCCGGGTTCACGTCGAAAGCAAGCGTGCTCGAAGTTCCGCCACCCGGATTCGGATTCACGACCACAAGTTGATTGACGCCCGCCGAACCCACATCGGCGGCCGTGAGCGTGAGCGTCAACGACGTGTTGCTCGCGAAGTTGGTCGTGCGCGGGCTTCCGTTGAATTCGACCCGAGAAGCGGAATCAAAGCCGGTTCCGGTGAGCGTCAACAGCTCCGACGTCCCTCCCGCGGCTGTGCTCGTTGGCGAAACGGACGTGAGGTGCGGCTGCGGGTTGTTGACCGCGAGCGGCACGGCGTTCGATTCCCCGCCTCCCGGCGTCGGATTCAAAACGCCAATCTGGAGCGTTTGCGCCAAGGCCACGTCGGCCGTCGTAAGCGTCGCTGACAAATCAGCCCCATCGGTGAACGCGGTCGACCGGCTCGAACCATTGACGGTGACGGCGGACTGCGAAACAAAGTTGCTGCCCTTGATCTGCAGCGTGAGTCCCGAAGTCCCGGCCAGTCCCGCCGAGGGAGAAATCGAAGTGATGTGAGGCACTGGGCTTCTGGTCGAGTTGATCGTGAACGTCAGTTGCGTTGTGGTGCCGCCGCCCGGCGCCGGAGTGGTCACCGCAACCAGCGCCGTCCCGGGAGCGCTGATATCGCTGGAGGTGATCGTAGCGATCAACGTAGCGCCGTTCTGAAATAGGGTGACCCGGGCCGCCCCGTTCCAGAGCACCGTGGATTGCGGCACGAAGTTTCCGCCAGTCACCGTCAGCGTGAACTGCGGCTGCCCCGCCGCGATGCTCGAAGGCGAAATCGCCTTGATCACCGGCGTGGGAAAATTGATTTGCCCGCCGCACGACGCCTCGATCAGCGTCGCCCCCACCAGCACCACCAGCGCAATTCTGCCCTTCCACTTCAATTCCGCCGACTCCTTCCTTCGCTCGTAGTTACGGACGGTCCGGATGCAGAGGGAAGCACTTGAGACTACTAGAGATGACCCGAACGGGCAATCAGGATGCTCGTGTACCGTGAGCCGGTTGTGTTTCAAGGCGGCCGCTCGTTTGAGAGAGGTCGTTTGCCTCACTCCCTTTCGGTAAACCTCCGGGCAGGCGGGACGAGCCGGCTGAATCGGTTTTCGCTTTTTCTTTAGAGAAAATGTAATTGTGTTGCGGCCAGAAAATCCGTTCTCTTTTCGTTTCAAGGAGATGGCGTTTTGCGACTGTGATTTTGCGTTGCGGGCAGGATTCAAAGGTCTTACCGCAGAGACGCAAGGCACGCAGAGCAGACGTGTTCGACGGACTCATGGCGGCGGCTGGCGCGGCGAGCTTTCCGAGGGCGGGCATGTCAATCGTCGCCTCCGGCTTCGAAGTGACTCCTTGCAGCCTCGAGTTGGGCGTTCGTCCGGGCGGCCTGGCGCATCAGAGGAGTCACGAGTTCGGCGAATTTGTACCCAGGGCTATCGGCTGGGTGCTCGCTGGGTGGGGCGTCGGAAGAGAGTTCCTCGCGCGGGTCAATCGTCAGGGCTTGGGGCGTCAGAGCTTCGGGCGTCACGCCTTCACGGGCGTCCTCGAAGCTCGATGCTCCCTCGGCTTGGCCCGCATGGCTGTACTCCGTGGCCGAGCCCGAGCCGGCGTTCTCGGAATCGTCGGCCGCAGACTCTTCGGGCGGCGCGCTTGCCGGACCGCCAGGGGGTATGGTCCGCCCAGTCGGATGCCCTACGGACGGGCGCCGTTCGCGTGCGCCTGCTTCGCTCTGCTTGGGATGAACCGAAACCGTTTCGTGGGTGATGATGGTGCGGTTGGGAGTGTCGATCCATTCGCCGTCGTCGGTGAGGCGGGTGTAGGCGCGGATGGCGCAGACGAGGCCGTTCGCGGAGGGCTTGACGTACTCGGCGCGCTCGATGACGAATTCGAGGGCGGAGCGGAGTTTGCGCTTGCGAAGAACAAAGAGGCCGAGGGCGTGAGCGTGGCGGTAGACGAGGGCACGGTCGGAGAGGTCGTAATGTTGGCAGATCTCATAGGGGCTGCGCCAATGGAGGAAGTCCTGCTCGATCCAGCGGCAGTCAGGATGCCGGCAGATGATGCAGTTGCGCTGGTGGCGACCGAGAGAAACGGAGCTTTGAGGTAAGGGGTGTGAGGTCCGGTCCCTAGACTCCGGTGGAGTCAACGGGACTCCCAAAAACTGGAGTCAGTGGGTGTCCTGGTGAGGGCGTCTGTTCAATTTTCATTTCATGATGCCTCCCGGGCGACGGTAGCACGGCAGGCATGTGATGGGAAGGCCCTGGTTGTGTAGAACACTCGGAAGCTATTCAAAAGGCGTGCGTTAGGAGACAAAAGAATGGTTCCAACTGTAACCCACAGTTATTCGCAGAAACGCAGAAATGATTTCGCGCGTTTCGCGCGATTCCACTCCTAGTTCTGTGTGGGTGTGGGAGGCTCCAACGCCGAATCAGGAAGCGTTCAGGACGCTCACACCGATGGAGGAAGAGCGGTGAACCAATCCTTGCGTCTAAAAAGCCTGACTACCTCAACTTCCGCAGGTTTGTCGCTCGTAAAGATTTTTTGAGCACATTCGCACCATTGCTCGAGCCCTCGAGATTCCCTAACACTCCTGTTTGCGGCGTGACCTGTTTGTTGTGTGGGAAGTGATGCG
>JBARRP010000194.1:0-59334 GCA_049644285.1 Candidatus Acidiferrales bacterium
GCGGGGGGCCGATCTACGGTACAGGCTCAGAAGGCTCGAGCTTCCGGCCTCAGGGGCATTCGGCCTCCTCGCCGGAACAACACCCACCGCGCACTCACTCTCACACAAAACGAAGATACAAGGGGCACGGCACGCCGTGCCCGGTTTCTCCGCGGCCTCTGCGTTCCCCCGTGTGCTCTGTGTCATGTTTCGCTTGGGGGGATCGGGTATGCTCTTGCCAGGTAGTATAACTCAGGTTATACTTTCCCCATGAAAACGGCCGTTTCCATTCCCGACCCTGTTTTTGACGCTGCCGAGCGCGTCTCGAAGTGCTTGCGCGTTTCCCGCAGCCGCTTTTACACCATGGCCATCGAGAGGATGCTCAAGACCCAGCGCTCTCGCGGCGTTCAGGAAGCCCTCGACGAGGTCTACGCAAAACGGGATTCGCGTCTCGACCGCGTGCTGGCGGCGATGCAACGCGCGTCGTTGGCCACCGAGGAAAACGACTGGTGACGCAGCGCGGCGAAATCTGGTGGGCCTCGCTGCCTCGTCCCGTCGGGTCGGGTCCAGGGTATCGCCGTCCGGTCCTGGTCATTCAGGCCAATGAGTTCAACGCCAGTCGCATTCAAACCGTGGTGGTCGCGGCCATCACTTCCAACGTCAAACTCGTCGCCGCGCCCGGAAACGTTCTCTGCGCTCGCAGGGACACGGGACTCCCTCGCAAATCCGTGATGAACGTCTCTCAAATCGTCACGCTGGACAAAAGCCTTCTAACCGAGCGCGTTGGCTTACTGCCTTCACGGCTTTTGCAGCAAGTGGAGAACGGCCTGCGGCTCGTGCTCGCGCTGTGAGGTAGAAGCTCCAGCTTTTTCCTTCCGCGTCTGATTTCTGTAACCTGTCCCCTGGGCCGCTCCTCTTCGCCGTACCCCGTCACCTGTAACCTGTTTCCTCTCCCGTGTATACTTGCTTGTAGGACATAACCGAAAAGGAGTTGGAGTGATGCTCCCCAGCGACGGTGTCATCGTAAAAGATCCGGACATTCTCGGCGGAACCGCTGTCTTCCGCGGCACCCGCGTGCCCTTCAAGAACCTGCTCGACCATCTGGAAGGCGGCCACACGCTCGACGAGTTTCTGGAGGAGTTTCCGTCGGTGACGCGCGAGGCAGCCATCGCTGCTCTGGAGCACCTGTAACCTGTCCTTTCCGTCGCCCCATTTGCAAATGGTTTCACCCACTCTATAATCCCAACATGACGGCTAAAGTCTCTCTCGACAAGGCTGGACGTGTAGTTCTTCCCAGTGCCCTCCAAGAAAAAATGCAGCTCGGCCCCGGTGATACATTCGTCCTCGAAAGCGAAGGAGAACGCATCACCTTGCGGCCCGTTCGTCCCCAAGCCTTGCTGCAAAAGGAGCGCGGCATCTGGGTCTACCAGGGTGAGCCAAATGACGCCTCGTTACCCGATCTGATTGACCGCGAGCGCACCAAACGCTTGCGCGAGATCATCGCTTGAGGGAGTTTTTCGACACTTCCGTCCTCATCGGCGCTTCCCGATAACCCGGCGGCTCCAGCTTTTCCCATTCTCGTCCGCTGACGGCTAACTCTAGAAACTCGCCTCTCCTCGAGTTTACCCTGAGCGAAGCCGAAGGGCCTCAACGGTCCAGCGTCCAGAACCAAATCGCCACAAAACAAAACTAAATCCGATTCAACTCATTGAAAACAAACAACGGCGATCGCCCCAAATCGCCACAAAATCACGCTTTTTTGCCGGACGCTGTTTGCACCCCGGTTGTTTGGACTCGAGACTACGGTGCGGGGCTTCCTTCCAGCCTCTAACCTCCAGCTTCCAGCTCCGGTTTTCGGAGTCCGGTGGACTCGACCGGAGTCCTGACACCGGACCTCTCGAACTCTACTCGCTACACGAAATGACAGTCGCAAAACCACAACTCCAACAAAACACAACTCAAACGCAATTTCTGCCCGCAACAGAAATGCACTTTTTGCGCTGTCTTGCGCTTTCAACTTTCGACTGTCAACTGTAGACTCATCGCTCAGTATCCATCACTTGTCACTGAGCGAGGGATTTCACAATGTCGAGTAAAGAGCTGGATCGAGCGAATGCGACGTGGCGGGCGCTGTCGCCTGCGCACGGCATGCCGGTCGGAGAAGTTCGACGCCGGGTGGAGGATTTCTACGCCCAATTCCCTGCGATCGAAGATGCGCGCGTCGATCGCGTGAACGCCGGTGGCGTTCCGGCGCTGTGGATCGCGACGCCGCAATCGTCGGCGGAGCGCGTGATTCTGTACCTGCATGGCGGAGGATACGCGCTGGGCTCGGCTCGCGCTTATCAGGAGATGACCACGCGCATGGCGCGAGCGGCGCGCGCGCAAGTCGTCGTGCCCGATTACCGGCTAGCTCCGGAGAATCGCTTCCCCGCCGCGGTCGAAGACGCGACCGCGGCCTATCGCTGGCTGCTCTCGCGCGGCGTTGCGCCTGCCTCGATCGCGATCGCGGGGGATTCCGCAGGCGGCGGCTTGACGCTCGCAACGATGCTCGCGCTGCGCTATGCCAGCGAGCCTCTGCCGGCCGCGGCGGTGTGCATCTCGCCCTGGATTGACCTCGAGCTCACCGGCGAAACCATCGAGACCAAAGCGGCTGCTGATGCGCTGGTGACTCGCGAGGGCCTGGAGCAGTTTGTCGAGTGGTATCTCGCGGGCCAGGATCCGCGCTTGCCCCTGGCATCCCCGCTCCATGCCGATCTGCACGGGCTTCCGCCGCTGCTGATTCAGGTAGGGACCGCGGAGATTCTGCTCGATGACGCGCGGCGGATTGCGCATCGCGCTCGCGAAGCGGGCGTCGTTGTCACCCTCGAGGAGTTTGAGGAGATGCCGCACGTCTGGCACGTGTTTGCTTCGTTTCTGCCGGAAGGGCAGCGAGCCATCGACGCGCTCGGCGCCTTCGTCCGCGAGAACGCAACTCCGCGCTCGCAGGGCGCCTCGATCCCGCTTCAATAAGGATGGCTTTACCTGAAGACGTCTTTGCGTGATAGAATCCGGTCACCGCTTCCCAGCCCACCCGGATTATGGTTGTCACGTCATCTTGTGAATTGGACCGGCGAGAAGAAGATGCAGGACTCGAGCACCTATCGAAGCTCGTTCGCTCGTAAGTGGGGCGCGTAATGGAACGGGGTACTATTTACAACAAACGCCTTCGCGAGGACGCCCGCGACTCGCTCCTGGCGGCAAATTTTCTTCTCCAGTTTTACAAAAAAAGTCTGGTCGACTGGGCGGCCCGTCGCCCGAATCGACGCTATGCTGTGCGCTATCAACGAATCCGGGCTTGGCATACCCGGTGCAATTGAATCAATTGAACAACAACGGCGGGCGATGCTCGCCACGCTTAGGAGAAAGGAGATATGGGGAAGAGGAGGTTAGACCGAGCTAGTTCAGGAACTAGGCTTCCGTATCTGTTTTGGGCCGCGTTGACGGTGATTACGCTCACCGCCGTGGCTTTGGTCTCGCCGAATATTCTTGCGCAGCATTCAGCTCGCTCGACGCCTCACCAGACCTGGGATGGCATCATCTCGCCGCCTCCCACCATTGCCTTCACACCTCTCCAGGTTTTGCCGCCCGAACTCGAAGGGACCCGTCGCCCTGTTTATCCGTATTCGATCGTCCCGGGCGGGATTGAAAATAGCGGTGAACTAGCGACGGCCATTCAAGGCGATCCCGTTGTCGCCGCACACTACTCCGACTTCGACATCCCCCGCGCGCGGACAATGCGGCTCGATCAACCGCGGCCTGTATATGTTTCCTATCGCCTGGGCGACAAAGTTTTCTGGACGGCAAACAAACTGATCCTGGCAAGTGGCGAAACGCTGATTACGGACGGAACGCACCTGGCAAGGACTCGATGCGGCAACCGCGTTTCCGAAACGCCCCAAATCCCTGTCTCCAAAGAGCAGCCCACACTCAAGGCACTCGAGACCCCTCTCGATCCCGCCCTCGTCAGCGAACTTGAAAGCCTCCCAATTCTGCCGGTGGCGCCGCCGCCCACAACGTCCATCGCCTTTCCTGAAGGGGCCGGTGGCCCGCCGGGTGGAGGCTGGTTCTTCCTGCCGGTAGTTCCCATTTTCCCTGGAGGAGGCGGCAGCAGCAGCTCCTCGGGTCCGCCTCCGGGCGTACCCCCAATTATCCCGCCCGTTCCACCGCCCACTGCGACACCGGAGCCGGGAACCTTGCTGCTCGTAGTCAGCGGCGTCGCGGGTGCGTGGGCATCTCGGAAGAAGTTTCTCGAAAATTCCCGCCTCTAAAGAGCTGAGCTTACAACTCAGGAGCACATCGATTGGAGCGCTCCTTTCGCAAGCTGCTGCCGGGCTAGCCGACTTGCTTCGCAGCCATGTCGCCAATGTAGGGAATTTTATACAGGCGATGGCTGTAAGCCTGGTACATCAAGAAAATCCAGTACGCGAAGATTCCCAGCGAGACCAGCAAAATGAGGGGCAGGTCCACTAACGCGCCCCATCCTGCCGTCACGCTGATCAAGATTCCCCAGACGATGCTCCAGACGATCCAGAAGGCGATGCACGCCACGCTGAAGAAAATGGATTGCAACGCGTGAAAGCGGACGAACCGGTCATTCTTGTAAGGATCCAGCACCAGGAAAAGTACCCCGGTGAGAGCGCCCAGGATGTAGGCCAGCGCGGCCGCCGTGTTTGAAGTCATGTCGGACGCGGTGACTGCCGGCGTGGCCGGCGCTCCGGACGAAGCGGCTGTTGCCGCAGGAGGGGGTGCCACCGGCGACGACGCTGCTGCCGGCGACGACGCTGCTGGCGGCGCCGCGCCAACGGGCGTGCCGCACGAACCACAAAAAGCGGTCCCCTCGCTCAACGATGCACCGCAGTTTCCGCAGAATGCCATCGCGCACCCCCCTCATTGGTTTTCGTTCGGTTTGGTTGCTCGCTTACGGGTTCCGGTGACAACAATGCTCATAACCTCTGCCGAGGCAACATGCTGGGTGGTTGTGTTTTCACCTTCCGCATAGATTCCTGCCAGCGAGTCCTCGCCCAGCACGCGAATAGTAATCCCATCCGGCATTTTGGGGAAAGTGGCAAACGCTTCCGACCCGGATCGGAGTGGATTCGTCAAATTTCGGTGCACGAACTCTTTGGGAACGGATACAAGGTACATCACCCGTTCATGGCTCCAGTTCCGGAATCCTGTTTGCGCGGTGGGTGGGTTCGTTGGTAGACGCGGCGAGGGAATGAGCGCACACGAGGACCAGCCCCTTGTCCGATTCGGCGAAGTGGAGCTTGCCGGCCTCGATCCAGCGGTAAATGGTGCGCGGCCTGATCCCGGCGTAGGCGGCGGCGTCCTCGACCTGCAGCATGTTCACCCTGGCGGCGCATCCCGCGCACCAAGTGCGGACAGGACCGCGGCTGCGGCGCACAATCACAATTTCGTCCTTTTCTACCGTGATCTCGATCTCCTTACGGAGCTTCATCGGCAGCCTTCAGGGATTGTTTTTGAGCGCCGTCAGACTCCCCATTTTCTTGTCGTTGAAGTCGGCGGGATTGGACGCGCGTTGAGAGTTGCGCTGATTGACGCGGCCCGGGCAATAGCCGACTACAACGAATTGAGAAAGGCGATCAGCTGCTCCTTCTCCTCTTCCGTCAGGTTCATTTGGAAGCGCTGGTTGTAGAAGTCGACCACCTGGCTGAGATTCGCTCCGGCGCCGTTGTGGAAGTAAGGAGCGCGAGCTGCAAGGGCGCGCAGGATGGGCCCCTTGATTCGGTTGACGTCAGCGCAAGCAGCAACCATCTGGTTGGTGATCGGGTCCAGCTTCGGGATCAGCGCCTTTCCTGGATCAGATGTGTAGATGGTCGTGGGCTGACCCGTAAAAGGATCGGGGCAACCGTCGATTCGGTAGACAGGAACATCCGGAACGTCAAGCTGCGCAAGGCCCGCGGCGATCTCTGCATGGTTCTCGGTGGCCGGGTCGTGGCTGGTGCCGATGTCGAGCGGGAGGGGGAAAGAATGATTGCCGACGTTGGGTGTGTCATGGCAGGTGGTGCAGGTGCCGGTGATGGACTGCGGTTTGCCAAGGGCGGCGTTGTCGTTCAGCCCTCTCACGTTGGTGATGGTGAGAGCGCGGGTATTGAAAATCACCTCGCCGGCAGCGATTGCCCTGCGCGCCGCGGCACGATCATCATCGTCTCCTTCCCTTTCGCGATCGCTATCCAGATTGAGCCAGGGGGCAAAAAGGGAGAATGCGACCGGATTGAATGGCGCCCTGTCGCCACCGAGCGAATCGTTGATGCCGGGGTAAAACGGCTGCTGCGAGAGATTCAAGGGACCTCCGGTCGCACCGTGCGCATCGAGTTCCCCTGCCAAGCGGTCTCTGGTTTGCGCCGTGAAAAGGCCCAGCTCAAAATTGACGATCGCCGTTTGCTGTTCGTCGGTGGGCTTAGCCGAGGCTTGCGCATGAGTGAGAGTGGCGTCGACAGCCTGATGCATCAGGTCTGCGATCAGGTTTGCCGAGAAAGTGGACTGCACATTAAGGAAGGGGATTGATGGTCTCGCGTCCGTCGAACATCACGGTGCTGAGAAAACCCAGGTTGGTTGTGGGCAGCGGCCGGCGGTAGACGGAGAGAATCTGCTGCCCGCTGCTGGGGTCGGCGACTAGCGCGCAACCGTACGGATCATGCACAACTGAAACCGTGAATTGCGCGACGGGCGGCTGGGGGACAGGCAAAAAGACGCGAATCAGACCGTTCTTCAGGAGCAAGCTGTGACCAGCCGCATCTTCCGGCTTCACATCGGGACAATTCGCGCCGTCAACTGCCGCAAAGAGGGGGTCACTGCCGTTCGTTCGCGCGAAGCGCTCTCGCACAGGCTCTACCCTCAAGGCAAAGGCATCGTTGGGCTCGTGGCAGGTCACGCAGCGCCGGCCGTTGGTGCCCAGGTCTTGGAAGAAGGGATTCGTGATATCGATATCGCCCGCGGTGTTAAACGTAGCGATCTCCCCGGTGGGGTCGTGAAATAGCCGCAGATTGGGAATGGTAGTTGGGTCGTTGGTTGTTTGACTTCGCACCGTGAGAGCAGCCATTGTGCTAGCCATAACGGCAAACACGAGCAGCACGAGCGGCAGAAGAATTCGCCGATTGCCGGTTTCCAACTTTTCTGAGCGGGGAGCGCTGGCATTGCAAAGATTCACTTTCATTGTCTGTCCCTCCTGCGATCCGCGACGATGCGGAGCGGAAACCCAGAGCCCTGAGGAGAACGGCACCCTCGGAGCTTCGTGAGTTGTCTCGCAACCGTTCGCCGTGTAAAATCCGCAAAACTGACCCTCCTCGGACGACGGGCTGCTGTGGAACGCGGCGCAGTGTAGAGAAAAGAAGCTCGGGAAGTCTTTAGGAGGGGCTAAGAAATTTCTAAGAATTTCTGAGAGCGTATGCCCTTGGAGAAGAACCACTTCTATCGGTTCGGCTCGTATCGGCTCGATCCCGCGAAGCGTGAGCTACTGCGCGGCCAGAAGCCGGTTCCGCTGATGCCGAAGGCCTTCGATACCCTGCTGGTCCTTGTCGAGAACAACGATCGGGTGGTCGAAAAAGACGAACTGATGAAGGTCCTCTGGCCAGATAGCTTTGTCGAGGAGGCGAACCTGGCTCAGAACGTGGCCGTACTGCGGAAGGCCCTGGGGGACAGCCCCGACCTACATCGCTACATCATGACCATTCCTGGCCGGGGCTATCGCTTTGCCGCGAAAGTCAGCGAAGTGTCGGAACCGGGGGCGAGCGACCTGGTCGTGGAGCGGCACTCCCGTTCACGTGTCCTGATCCAGGAAAGGAAGTCCCCGAACACCCTGATTTGGGCGGCCGCGACCGTGATTGTCTTGGCCGCTTTCTCCGCCGTCGCCTACCGGTGGACTGAGGCGCGAAGGCCCCGAGAAAAGACTGCGGCGAATTCGGGCGCAGCAATCCAACACGCGCCCGTTCGCCGCTCCGTCGCAGTCCTCGGCTTTCAAAATCTCACAAAGCGTCCGGAAGATGCGTGGCTATCCACTGCACTGTCCGAGATGTTGAGCACCGAACTCGCGGCTGGAGAGCAGCTCCGGATGGTTCCGGGGGAAGACGTTGCGCGGCTGAGAACGGACATGCCCCTTTCCGACAGCGACACGCTATCTCGCGACACGCTTTCGCGTATGCACAAGAGCCTCAATGCAGATTATGTGGTCCTCGGTTCCTTTACGGCGCTCGGCGTAAAACGAGGAAATCGCATTCGATTGGATCTTCGCCTGCAAGATGCAGTAGCCGGAGAAACGATCGCGTCCGTCGCCGATACCGGCAAAGAGTCCGACCTCTTCGAACTCATCTCGCAAGCAGGCGCCCAGCTCCGGCAAAAGCTGGGCGCGGGAGAAGTTTCCTTAGCCGATGTGGCCAGTGCGCGAGCGGCCTCGCCCTCAAACGCCGAGGCAACACGCTTGTATGCCGAAGGCCTTGCCAAACTGCGCGTCTTCGAGGCGATCAGCGCGCGGGATCTGCTCGTGAAGGCGATCGCTGCTGACCCGAATTATCCCCTGGCCCATTCCGCTCTCGCCGACGCTTGGAGCGCATTAGGTTACGATTCCAAGGCGCGTGAGGAAGCGAAGCGGGCATTCGAACTTTCTTCCAAGCTGTCGCGAGAAGAGCGCCTTTCGGTGAAAGCGCGCTACCGCGAGTCCACATTGGAATGGGATAAAGCAGCCGAAATTCATAAATCTTTGTTCACATTCTTCCCCGACAACCTGGACTATGGATTACGGTTGGCCCAGGCACAAATTTATGCGTCCAAAGGACACGATGCCTTAGCCACGCTTGGCAGGTTGCGCCAGTTACCTCCTCCCGGTCGGGACGACCCTCGGATCGATCTTAAGGAAGCCCGGGCGTGGGAATCATTAGGCGAATACACTCCTGAGTTACAACCCCTTTCGCGGGCCGCCGAAAATGCCAGAGCACACGGTGAACGACTCGTATTGTCTGCGGCGCTTCTGCAGACGGCGTTTGTCTTGGGCTATCTCGGAGATCAGAGCCGCGCAGAGGACATGGGCCGGGAAGCCGGGCAGATTTATGCGGCTGTCGGCGACCGCCAGGGAGAAGCGAACGCACTACGTGCTCTCGGCGACGCGGTCGCGGGTTCCGATCCTCCGGGCGCCATCCTATTTTACCGGCAAGCCCTGGCCATCGAACGGAATATTGGACAGATCACCGGGCAGGCTGCTGCCCTGAACGAGATGGCCATTCAGTACAGCATCCAGGGGGACCATGCCACGGCGATGAGGTTGTACCTCGATGCCTACGGGATTTATCGCCAGGTCGATGACAAGGCGCGCGCCACGGCCCTGATGGGCAACGTTGCCAGCGAACTGATGCTTCAAGGGCAGCTTGCGGAATCCGCCCAGATGTACGAAAGGACGCTCAAGTCCGCGCAGGATTTGGAGAACAAAGGGGCCCAGGCGAATGCGCTCTACAACAGCGGCGCGATCCAGGCTCTCCGGGGTGATCTTTTAGGCGCCCGGGGCCGGCTCCAGCAGGCTCTTTCTATCTGGCGAGAGACCGACGACAAGTTTGATTCGACGTACGCCCTCTCGAGTCTTGGAGAGATCGCCATGGCCCAGGACGATTTGGCCGGTGCTCGGAAAATGTTTGACGATTCACTCGCGCTCCGGCAGGGAACACAACAAGAAGTGGCGGCCGGAGAAAACCGGCTCGGCCTGGCAGAACTGGGGCTGGAGGAGGGCCGCCCCGCGTCTGAAGCGGAGGCAATTGCGCGCCAAGCAATTCAATTGTTCCACAACGCGAAAGTGGCCGACGACGAGGCAATGGCCGACACTTTGCTGGCCCGCGCGCTGCTGATGGAGGGGAAATCGGCCGAAGCCACGCGGGCCATCGATCAAGCGACTGGAATCTCTTCTCGTGGCCAGGACCCGAGCTATCGCATGTTGGTGGCCGTCGCTTCCGCGCGCATACACGCGGTGGCGGACGAGAATGGTGCGGCCCGGATCATCCAGACCTTGAAAAGCACCATCGCGGCAGCTAGAAAAATGGGTTACGTAGGCATCGAGCTGGAAGCGCGTCTGGCATTGGGCGAAATTGACACGAAGTCGGGCAAGACCGCAGAAGGACGGACCGTGCTCACCGAGCTTGAAAAGGACGCGCGAGCAAAAGACTTCGGTCTGATTGCACGGAAAGCTGCTGCTGCCCGTTCCGGGAAGAAAGCTGCGTGAGGCTTTCTGCTTTTCAAACACCGAGAACTGAATCGCTCGGACTTGGCCCACCGAAAGTTCTCAAGAGCTTCCGATCAGCACGCCCGAGAAAAATACGAGGGTTCCTCCGAGGATCACTTCAACGCACGAAAGCAAGAAGCTCGTGGCGAAGAAGCGGTAGCGCACGTATGCGATCACGAGCAACTCGACGCCCACGACGAAATACGCGAGCGTAAGAGCCTGCTGAACATTTGGGATCAGAAAAGGCAGGCTATGCAGGATTCCTCCAACGAAGGTCATCGCGCCGGTCACGATTCCCCGGACCACCGGGTTGCCGCGGCCGGTCAGCGTGCCATCGTCAGACAGGCCCTCGGAAAATGCCATAGAGATACCGGCCCCCACCGCGGACGCGGCACCGATGAGAAACACAGTACGCGAATGATGGGTGGCGAACGCGGTGGCGAAGATGGGCGCCAACGTTGAGACGGACCCGTCCATTAATCCCGCCAGGCCGGGCTGAATGTATCGAAGGAGGAGAGTTCGTTCGTTCGTCTGGTCGGTCATGAGCGTCTCCGTGCGGAAGATAATCGAAAACAGGTTATAGCATTTTTCCACGGAATGACGCACCCAAGGGCATCCTTCGCGATTTGCAAGGAGACCTTCTCTTCTATATGCTGGGGCGCAATTTCAAAGCCGCAACGAACGGGGCTGTTGCCGGGGAGGAACGATGAAAGTTGTGCGCAGGGGAACTTTTCGCGGTTACTTCACTTTGGAATTGACGCTCATGATAGCCACCGGGATGTTTGCCGCTTCGAGCATTTATGAATTCACATTGCCGTCGATCGAGGGGAAACCAACGCCGCTCGAGACCTACAAGGGCTAGGTGATCCTGCTGGTGAACGT
This sequence comes from Candidatus Acidiferrales bacterium, assembly GCA_049644285.1. GTDB lineage: Bacteria > Acidobacteriota > Terriglobia > Acidiferrales > UBA7541 > CAVRXT01. The sequence goes on from JBARRP010000194.1 coordinate 11,120, forward strand.
GGCCAGCAAGTGCGGGTACACGCCGCAATACAGCGCGCTCGAAGCGATCTACGAGAAATATAAGGACCAGGGCTTTGTGATTCTCGGTTTCCCCGCGAATAATTTCGGTCACCAGGAACCCGGAACGAATCCGGAGATCAAGACGTTTTGCTCGAGCAAATATAACGTGACGTTTCCACTCTATGCCAAGGTCTCCGTGAAGGGGAAAGATCAGACGCCGCTCTATCAGTACCTGACCAAGGATGCCAACCCGAGCGTTGCGGGCGCGATCCAGTGGAATTTCACGAAGTTTCTCGTCGATCGTGACGGGCACGTCGTCCAACGGTTCGAGCCGGAAGTGACACCGGACTCTCCCCAAGTTGTGGGGGCAATCGAGAAGCTCCTGAAACGGTAGACTGAGCCGGACTGCCAAGCTGTCGGGCGAATCTTCGAAATCAAGGGGCACCGAAGTCCGTGCCCCTGTCCTATTCCTTTGTCCGCGATGTATCCGCCAACGCGAGCCATCCGACTAGTGCGGCGTGTTTTTGGTCCTGGCTCCACGGAGGGCCGACGGATTGCCCCATGTCGACCAGGCAGCGTCGCAGTTTGCCGTCGGGAATGCGAAGCTGTGTGGAGGCGCGCGCGAAGAGATCGCGTTCTTTCACACCCGTGACGGGAAGCCCGCAACGCTGACTGGCGTGCGCAACCGCGTTTCGGAAGAGTTCACCTTCTGCCGTGTGGATAAGAGCGTGCGACGCGAGCGTGGCAGCGAGTGCCGGCAGGGGCCGTCCGGACGCAAGGACGATTCCGCAGCCGACGACGTCGTGGCCCAGCTCGAGCAGGTTTTCTGTGACTGCGCGCAAGGCTTGCCTTGCCAGCAGCTTCGTTCGTTGAGTGCAGCGACTTAGGAGTTTCTTGGCGTCTGGCAGTGGCAGCTCCCGGGCTGCATGGTAAGGCTGCTTGGCTTCTCGGACTTGTTGATCGACGAGCTCAATCCGGCGACGGTCAATCACCTGTGGCGAGCGCACGTCTCCGGCCACCACCACCAACGCTGCCCAGCCGGAATGCGCTCGAACGCCGATTGCAGCTCGTGACATGTTGCTGATCCACTCTTTCTTGCGGGAACTGTGGCTCCGACTCTTGGAACTTCGACCGATCGTCAGAATGTGCAGTACGGTGGTCTAGCTCTTTTGCGCGGCCTGGAACACCGCGAAGACAGCGCCTTGCGGATCGGCCAGGACGGTCATTCGCCCGACATTTTCCATGGTCATAGGGCCGACGTAGACTTGGGCGCCGAGCCCCTTGGCCTTCGCGGTCGTTGTGTCGCAGTCGGAAACTGTGAAATAGGCCAGCCAGTGAGGCGGAGTCTTCGGATCTCGATGCGCCGCGCGCGGAATCCCGCCGATGAAATCCTCGCCGTTAGCGATGTGGAAGTAGTTGTGCGAGGAATCTTCCTCTTCCTTCACGATTCTCCAGCCGAACAGGTCCGAATAGAACTTGGCGGCGCGCTCCGGATCAGGTGTGCTCAAATCGGCCCAGCACAGACTGCCATCAACACCGGTGATTCCGGTGCCTGCCTGCTTCTTCGGCTGCCACACCGAAAACACGACGCCGGTCGGGTCCTGCAGAACGGCCATGCGCCCGACATCAAAGACATCAAACGCCGGGGCCAGCACTTTTCCCCCGAGTTGCGCTGCCTTGTTCGCGGCCGCATCTGCGCTGTCCACTGAGATGTAGATCATCCAGTGCGGCGGGACTCCTTGTGAGCGCTGCTCCGGCCGGATGGTATAAGCGGCGGCAGCGTCACGACCATCGAGCCGGAAGATGGTATAGAAATCGTTTGGACTCATCGGAACGTCGTTGACGCTCCATCCGAAGACGTTGCTGTAGAAATTCTTGGCGGCGTTCTGGTCGGTGGTGCCCAGTTCAATCCAGCAGAAGGCGCCCGGCGGATGCTTATCGATGTTTGGCATGCGCGCGAGTATATCTCGCGCGGGGGCCCGAGAAAAGTTCGAGGGAGCTCTCCTTCAGCCCTCTGCAGCTGCGCTCCTGGCGGATTTCTCACGAGTCGGGGGAACGGGCACGGCGTGCCGCGCCCCTAGGGCTGCGTTCCTGGCGGACTTTCGTGAACGGCTTTCGGCAGAGTATCCGGCATTAGCCGGCGGCGGGCACCGGACGCTTCGCCTCGGAAGCGCCGGCTTGACGCGCTTGCCTGACAGCTTCGACGAGCTTTCTGGCCACATCCACAATCTTCCGCGAGTTTCCATTGCGAATCGCGGCTACATCGACGAGGTCCGCTCCCACACCGAGGGCGAATGCGCCCGCAGCAATGTAGTCAGTGGCATTCGAAAGATTGACGCCGCCAGTTGGAATCATTTTAATCTCCGGGAACGGCGCCTTGAGCGCCTTGATGTACTTGGGCCCGCCAACATTTCCGCAGGGAAAGATTTTGACCGCTTCGGCGCCCTCGCTGCGTACAGCCATCACTTCGGTCGGCGTCAACGCGCCCGGAATGCACAATTTGCCGCGGTCTTTGGCCGCCCGCAGAACCGGGAGCGAAAATCCGGGACTCACCACGAACTCTGCTCCCGCATCGAGGCACTCTTCGGCCCGCTCACCGGTCAGCACCGTCCCAGCGCCCGTGAGCACTTGGTTGCCGTATTGGCGGAGGACTTCGCGGATCACCGCGATCGCGTTCGGGACCGTCATCGTGATTTCGACAACGGGAATGCCGCCAGCGCAGATTGCTTCCACCGCGCGGTTTGCCTCTTCGAGCGAGGCGGCCCGCACGACGGGCACGATTCCAATTTTCCCAATCTGGCGAAGCACATCTTCCATAGTCATCGTGTCGTCCTGGACGTTCGCTGCACGGGCTGACGGGATGCCGAAGAATCCGCGCTCCCATTTTCCCTCAGGGGCTGAAGCCTCTGAGGGAGGATTGAAAGGAGGCGGCTTATGTCGCGGCTAAAAGCCGCGACCCACAAGACCGTAGGAGTTTTTCAGCATCCGCCTGACGGCCAAAACACTTCATCGAGCGATCCGCGCGGTCTGCCCTTTCATCACCTGCAGAACTTCGTCAAGAGTCGCCATCGAAGCATCGCCAGGAGTCGTCATCGCGAGCGCTCCGTGGGCGGCGCCGCACTCGACCGCCCACTGCGGCTCTTGCCGGGTCAGGAGGCCGTAGATCAAACCGGAGGCGAACGAATCTCCGCCGCCGACGCGATCATGAATCTCCAGGTTCTCGCGCAGTGTCGCCTCATAGAACCGCCCGTCGCAGAAGCTGATCGCTCCCCAGTCATTCAGCGTCGCCGTTTTGGCATGCCGCAAGGTCGCCGCCACCACCGCGAGATTCGGAAACTCCTTGACCACTTTCTCGATCATGCGCTTGAAATTCGCCGAATCGAGCTGCGAATGGCCTTCGTCGAGCCCCGCCACTGAAAACCCCAGTGCGGCCGTAAAATCTTCTTCGTTGCCGAGCATCACGTCCACCAATGGCGCAAGTATGCGGTTCACTTCTTGCGCCTCGGCCTTTCCGCCGATGGAACTCCAGAGAGACGCGCGATAGTTCAGATCGTAGGAAACTACGGTTCCGGCACGTTTTGCAGCCTCGATCGCTTCTTTGGCCACCAGCGGGGTTGTCTCAGAGAGCGCGCAGAAGATGCCGCCGGTGTGGAACCAACGCGCCCCTTCTTTCACGAAGATTTCTTCCCAATCGATTTCTCCAGGCTTCAGTTGCGAAACAGCCGTGTGTCCTCGGTCGGAGCAGCCGACCGCAGCGCGCACGCCGAGACCGCGCTCCGTAAAATTCAGACCGTTGCGTACCGCGCGACCCACTCCATCGTATGCCACCCAGCGCACATGTTTTAGGTTGACGCCGCCTTGAAGCATGAGGTCTTCGATCAGACGCCCGACAGGATTGTCAGCGAGCGCAGTTACAATCGCGGTGTCGAGGCCAAAGCAGCGCCTGAGGCCCCGCGCGACGTTGTATTCGCCACCACCTTCCCAGGCGCGAAATTGTCGGGTGGTGGCGATCCGCATATCAGCCGGATCGAGCCGCAACATCACCTCGCCAAGACTCACGAGGTCCCACCGGCATTTCTCTTTCGGCTTGATTTTCAGCGCTGGCATGCGCGTCGGCCCTAATTATCCGCGTCCCATCTGGAGGTTTCGGTTCGATTTTCACACGGTGAAAATCGAAGAAGTGCAGACTCCTTCCTCAAGTTGGAGAAGCATTCTCTCCACAGCCGCCCGTATTATGCATGACTCCGAACTGCGCACAAGAGCGACGGAGGCCAACTTTCACTCGATAAAATGGCCCTCCCGGAGGCTCACTGCCGATTTTGACGTGATGCGCCGGAGGAAATGAGTCTCTATCGAGCCCATCGGGTCAAGACGGCCGTTCTTTGAAGAGAGCGTCGCAGACGGTGAGCTGGGGTCTCAGCGCCGCCTTGCTCCCACTGCATGAAAGCGAGTAGTATTTCTCGCTTGACTTTCCTGCGGAACTTGCATATTAAAGCGATTTAATAAGACAAATTGGTGGGGGCGTGATCCCATGTCTAGCTTGGTGGGGCGGTTTAGACACGGGCTGTGCTGTTCCCTTTGGCTTCGTTCACCCAAAAAAGGAGGACTGCCATGGGTAATGCGAACGGGTGTGACTACGCAATGAGCTTTGGGAAAGCGCGGGAAGGGTTGACACGGGTTACCTGGGGAGTGCGGCCGCTGCCCGTTCTGGTTTCGTTTCTCCTCTTGCTGCTCCTCCCTAGCGCGAACGCTCAGCTCTACACCGGTTCCGTGACCGGTGTGGTGACCGATCCGTCGGGGGCCGTAGTTCCGTCGGCAAATGTGACGCTGCTGGATGAGCAAAAAGGATACACGTTTTCTGCGAAGACCGACGCAACAGGACGGTATATTTTCCGCCAAGTCCCTCCGGGTAAGTACAGCGTCACTGTCGAAGCGTCCGGCTTCGCGACCGAGACGCAAAGCGGGATCACTGTGGACGTCAGTCAAAACATTTCGATCGATTTGCAGTTAAAGATCGGAAACGCCACCGAAAAGGTCGAGGTGAAAGCGCAAGGCGTAGAGCTGGCGACGGAAGATGCGGTTACGGGCCAGGTCGTGAATCGAAGATTCATGAACGATTTGCCCTTGGTCAGCCGGAATGCTACTGACCTTATCTTCTTGGCGCCCGGAGTAGTGCCGACCAACATACCCAGCGCGCTCCCCGGAAATATTAACTTCAACTCGAACGGCAGCCGGAACATGACAGCTGATGTGCTGGTCGACGGCGCGACGGCAACGAATTTTGAACAGAACAGCGGGATTCAGAATCTGATCTACCAGCCTTCGATTGACGCCGTCGAGGAATTCAAGGTGCAGCAGTCCAACTTCAGCGCCGAATTTGGATTCGCTGGTGCAACGGTGGTCAATCTCATAACCCGGTCGGGTACGAATCAATTCCACGGCAGCCTGTACGAGTTTTGGCGTAACCAGATCCTGGATGCGAACGATTGGTTTGCGAACCAGACCGGGACTCCGATCAACTCCTTGCGGCGGAACAATTTCGGCGGCACGATTGGCGGGCCTATCAAGAAAGATAAGACGTTCTTCTTCTTCGACTATGAAGGGTTGAGGGAACACGCTGGCGCTAGTACCTCAGGTTTCTTCGGCGTGCCAACACTTTGCGAGCGGGGCGACCCATCAGCCAACTGTCCTGTGGGCCAATCGACCCTGGGAAATTTCGGCGAGCTGTGTACGCTGCAAGGGGGCAGCTTTAACCCCGGCGGACAGTGCTCTAACCCAGCCGGTCAACTGTGGGATCCCTTCACGGGCAAATTCAATCCCCACACACCGAATGGGAACGGGCCGGGTGCAGTACGCTCAGCCTTCATTCCGTTCGACAATCTGGCGACTTATGTGAGTCCGGGAGCTCCAGCCAAGGGTGCAGTGCTTCCCGCGACGCCAGGCAATCTGATTGATCCTTTTGCATCGAAACTGTTGCTGCTTTTCCCCAAGCCAAACCAGGCCTTCAGCGACCTGACCGGCGCTCAGAACAGCGATCTTTTTGTTTCGGGGATAAACGTTTCGACGAACAATCAGTTCGACATCAAAATTGACCACCGCTTCAGCGAGCGGAACCTTATAAGCGCCAAATACTCTCAGCGATGGGGACCGAACCATAACCTGAACTGCTTCAAGAACATCGCCGACCCTTGTACATCGGGCGCTGACGATACCAGCGCTCACTTGCTGGCGATCAATTTGGCGCACACATTTAGCCCAACGCTGCTGTTGAATCTGACCTACGGCTATACCCGTGCATTTGAGTTTACTCACGGTGTGGGCGGGGACTTCAAGAACTTTACGAGTTTGCTGGCGCAGTCAGGTGTTCCGCAAGAGCTCGAGCAGTCGGGTTTCCCAGCAGTTCCGGCGATCCACCTAACGAACTACGCGACTACAACCGGAAATAACATCGGAACCGGGACATTCAGCATCCTTCGGGAGGGTCAGGACGTCCACCATCTCGGCGGGGCACTCAACTGGATACGCGGAAAGCATGATCTGAAATTCGGTGGCGAATGGCGCGTACACCGGATTAACTTCACCAACCCCGGCTGGCCCGCGGGCGAGTTTGATTTTGACTTTACAGCATCATCGCAGTTCTCGAACGCAACAGACACGAGTTCGGGCGGAGACAGCCTTGCCAGCTTTGTCATGGGAGTGGGGCAGTCGTCTCAGAACTCCGGCGGGGGCTGTCCGCCATGCTTCAGGGGATTGACGAATTTCGTGAGCACTCAGAGCTTCCAAGTTGCCGAGTTTGTGCAAGACAATTACCGCGTGACTCCCAAGCTGACGCTCAATATCGGCCTTCGGTACGAACTGTCGTTGCCTCGGACGGAGCGCTTCAACCGGATGAACTGGTTGGATCGAAACATCGTGTCGCCGATTCAATTTGCTCAACAGCCTCAGCTCGTGCAGCCGCTACCGGGGGCAACGGTGAGTTCCACTATCCATGGAGGCGAGGTTTTTGCCAGTCTGAGCGATCGCTCGAATTATTACACGGACTACAAGGACATTCAGCCTCGTTTTGGATTTGCGTATCAGCTTCCATACACTTTCGTGGTCCGGGGCGGATACGGCATCTATTTCTCGACACCGAGGAACGGTGCGGCGGGAACGGGCCCGTATGGTTTCGAGGGGTTCGATACACAGCCTCCATGGATAACTGTCATCAACGATGGCAGCGGTGATGCGACGCCATGTTGCAGGCTCAGCAATCCCGCTCCCAATGGCGTACCGCAACCTCCCGGAAGCAAGTTCGGAGCCTTGAACGATGTCGGATTCGCGGCGATCGGCCCAATTCCCGGCATCAGTGAAAACACGCCTTACGAGCAGGCTTGGAGCTTTGGATTGCAGAAGGAATTACCTGGGAAGATCCTCGTCGACACGAGCTACATAGGCAAGAAAGGAACGCACCTCTACCTCGGTGATTTTCGAGACCAGAATCACCTTGGCCCGCAGGTCGAGAAGTTAACACCCGCTGAGATCGGCCAGCTTAACACTCAGGATCAGCCGAACCCATTTTTCTGCGCAGCGGCTCCGTGCGATCCCCATCATTTCATCACCAATCCGAACAGCGGGCTCTCTGCCCAGTTCATTAACCGCTACCAATTGCAGTTGCCGTTCCCCCAATTCATTAATTTCCAGGGCGACTCGCCGCCGATTGCCAACTCGATCTACCATGCTCTCCAGGTTCGAGTGGAGAAGGAGTTTTCGAGTGGGTTGCAGTTCCTGGTAACTTACACCGTTTCCAAATCCATCGACACTGCCTCCGCCACCGACGGCACCGTTTCATGGCTTGGCGGTGGAGATATCTTCAATAACACCCTCGCTGTTCAGGATCCCAATAACTTGCGACCCGAAAGGGCTGTATCCGTTTTCGACATTCCGCAGCTCCTGCAGTTCAACTACGTGTACGAATTGCCTGTCGGCCGGGGGAAGCGGTTCGGAAGCCACCTGAACCCCGTTCTCAACGCCATCGTCGGGGGCTGGCAGACCAACGGCATATGGCGGATCGACAACGGCAGACCTATCCTTCCCCTTCTCGTGAACCCAACTGCGGCTTCGATTCCGACATATAACCAGCGGCCGGATTTGATTGCGGCACTGCGGCGGGCTTCGGGTTCTCCGGAGAATCACGTGACGAACTGCGCTTCGTGCACGAGCTATTTTGCAAACCCCGGCGCGTTGGTAGACTCATCGGCGGTCGCGCCGTTCACGTTAGGCAACGCCCCAAGGACGATCACAAGCGTGCGGCAGCCGGGAACCCGGGTTGCATCCCTATCGCTTTTCAAGGAATTCCCTTTGGGGGTCGTGCGGGAAGGGATGCGGCTGGAGTTCCGCGCCGAAGCCTTCAACGCATTCAACCACCCGCAGTTCGCGGGTCCGGACTCGAGGGTCAGCTCCAGCAACGGCAATTACGGCCTCATTAATTCTACGATCGACAGCTCGCGCGAAATGCAGTTAGGCCTGAAGCTGTACTGGTGAGGGTTCTCTAGAGCCTAGAGACTTGACGCTGGAAGGTGGGTGCAGATCCTCCGCGACGCTCGGGATGACGAAAAAATTAGTTCTTCTGCCCTGCTCGTGAAGAACGGCATTATGAACCGCGCGATTGGGTGAGAGTGCATTCGGGGTCGACGAGGAGCCAGGAAAGAGCGCCAACCGCGCACAATCCCGCCGCAACCAGGAAAGAAGCGGACCAACCGAAGAGGGCCGCGACCATCGGAGTGAGCGAAGCTGTCACCGCCCCACCGAATTGCGCTCCCATGTTCATGAAGCCGGAGACGGAGCCCGATGACGGGCCGGCGATGTCGGCAGTGACCGACCAGAAAGAACTCTGCGAAAGATAGAGGGCTCCGGCGCCGCCGGCGAGGACGATGCTGGCGAGGCGCGCGCTTTCGACTTGCGAGCCAAGCGCGATAATAACCGCGGTCAGTCCCATGGCGAACACAGCGAGATGGCACCGACCAACACGCTTGCCGCGCCAGCGCGTGAGCCTGTCGCTGATCAAGCCGCCCAGCGGGCAGCACGCGGCCATCGCCAGAAACGGCAGCGTCGCGTAATAGGCGCTGGCCTTCAGATTCATGCCGCGCACCGTCGCGAGATAGATATAGAACCAACTGAAGAAAATCCAGGCGACGTAGCCGTAGCAGAAATAGCTGAACGTCACCGCCCATACTTCTTTACTGGTCAAAATCCTGCCCCAGGGGATGAGCGCCTTCGCGGCCGAGACATTCTGCGGCAAGGTGAGCCCGGAACGAATCGTGGCCAGCTCCGAGGCCGAAACACGAGGATGCTCTTCAGGAGTGTCGCGCGCGGCGAGGAACCAAACCGCTCCGGCAATGATTCCGATGACGGCGCACGCCCAGAATGAAGATCGCCAGCCGTAGTGAACCATGATGTAGGTGATCAGCGGAGGCGTGACGCCGGCGCCCGCGCCCACGCCCGCGAAAATCCAGCCGTTGGCGATTCCCCGCTCTTGCGTGGGAATCCAGCGGGCCACGAATTGGTTCGAGGCAGGATAAACGATGGCCTCGCCGACACCGAGGAGAAACCGGACAGAGATAAAAAGCAAAAGTGCGAAGCCGAGCGCGGGTGATATGGCCGCTGTGGCGGCAGTGAAGATGCCCCACCAGAAAACTCCGCCGGCAAGGACGCGGCGTGGGCCTAAGCGGTCGGCGAGGCGCCCTCCGGGTGTTTGGAATAGCGCGTAGCCCAGCAGGAAGGCGCTGAACACCCAGCCGAGTTGCACATTGCTGAGGTGATATTCGGCAGCGATGGAGCTTCCCGCGATGGAAATATTCACCCGGTCGAGGAAAGCCACCGCACTCAAGAGGAACAACCAGAAGATGAGAAACCAGCGCACGCGGCTTGCAGGTTCGCTGGTCATTTATATGTCCTCGCGCCGCCTGACTCGCTGGACGCGAACAGGAGCGTCTTGAACGAAGCATTGTTGCTAACATCCCGGTGTGATAGCGTTCGGCAACTTGCGCGGGATTTTCTCTCTTCATTCATCACGGCCAGCAGCGCGGTGCAGCCGCTGCGGAGGGAAACATGAAGCCGATTTACCGAATTGTGATGCTTGTCTGCGTGGCGGTGGCCTTCGCCATCCCGGGCCACAGCCAATTGGGATTGTTTTCGAAAGAGCAGCGGATCGCCTTTACGGCGGAGTGGCACGGCGAGCGTTTCCCTGACGGGCGCCCGAAAGTGCCGGACGCGGCGCTCGAGCGGTTGAAGAACTCGACGGCGGATCAAGCCTGGGACGTGCTGCGAGACGCAGGGTTTCGGAACCAATTCGAGGGCCGCTGGCAAGTGATTAATCCCGGCGAACGGCTGGTGGGCCGAGTGGTGACCGCAGTGTTTATGCCCCGGCGGCCGGATGTGGATTCGGCGGTTCAGGCAAATGGCAAGAAGGAGGGCCGCATCGGCGACGAAAACTCTTGGATCATCGATATTCTTCGACCCGGCGATGTGCTGGTGGTGGACTTGTTCGGCAAAATCAAGGACGGCACCATCGTCGGCGACAATCTCTCGACCGCGATCTTCGCCAAGAGCCACAACGGCTTGATTGTCGATGGAGCGGTGCGCGACGTCACCGGCATCCGGGAGATCAAAGGCTTCCAGGTTTACACGCGGGGCGTCGATCCTTCGGCTCTTGAAAACGTCATGCTGATGGGGATCAACGTGCCGATCCGCATCGGACAAACCACCGTGATGCCCGGCGACGTCGCCGTGGGCGATCCCGAGGGCGTTACGTTCATCCCCGCACAAATTGCCGAGAAGGTGGCGGACGACGCAGAAATGGACCACCTGATTGATGAGTGGGGCCACATGATGCTGCGCGAGGGCAAATACACGCCGGGTCAGATTGACGCGAAGTGGACGACGGAAATGATCCGAGAATTCAACAGGTGGGCGGAGCAGAGGGGGTCGAAATCGCGCTTGCCCGAACAGTAGAGCGAACGAAAACGCGCCGCGTGCCGCACTTCCAGGACTGGAACAACGGTGTGTCCGCCGGTTCCTGGGCGCCGGGATTTCTCCTGGCGAACCGAAAAGAATTGACGCTCTCACACCGAATGAGCGCGGAATACTTCCACCAGCCGATCGGCGATGATCTTTTCTTCGCCGGGCTGGAGCATAAAGGAGTTCATCCCCAAGCCGATCTCGCTTCTCCCGAGAACGATCGACGCCTTTGAGTTTTTCAGAAGCTGCGACGCGTCGCGGGGAGTCAGCGAAATGCGGCGCGGATCCCAGTTGATCTGCATGTGCGGGACATGGTTGGCAATGTCGGGAACCAAATAGGCCGTGCTCACGCCCGGGACCTTGGAGATTTGGCGAGAGATCGAGTCCAGGCGGGCCCACCATTCTTTCTCGAGCGCGTCGTGATCTTCGTTGAGATAGAGCTCGAGAGCCTTCACCATTCCAACGATTTCTTCCTTGCCGACTTTTTGCCCGCGGCCGAGAGTATCTTCGTACGGGCTGTTGTTGAGGAGCGCGTAGCCAATCAGATCTTTCCTTCCGATCAAGAGCCCAGCGCACTGCGGCCCGCGAATGGCCTTGCCCCCGCTGAAAGCGGCGAGGTCATAGCCCATTTTCGTGTAGTCCCAGAGATGCGAGACGGGCGGAGTGTCGGCGGCGGCATCGATGAACGAGGGGATATGGTTTTCGGCGGCTAGCTTAGCCCATTCGTCCACTTTGATCTGTCCGGCCGCGTTCGCGAAGTTCGTGAAGTGCATCATCGCGGTCTTACCATTAATCGCCTTCCGCAAATCATCACGCGTTTCGATTTCGATCAACTTCACGCCGGTGGAGCGGAGCTGGTGATCGAAAGGATTGCGGTGGGACTTCTGGATAACGACTTCGGATTTCAACCCGGTCAGATCGGGGAGTTGCTTGATAAATTCCTCGTTGTCGCCGGTAAGGATGCCGGCCAGCCCAGACTGCATGGCTCCCGCGGCCCCTGAAGTCACGAGCGCGGTGTAACCGTCGGGGAGCTTGAGCATCTCCGCGATTTTCTTGCCGGCGGAGACTTCGAGCTCGGGGATGCTGACAAAATGCTTGCCGGCCTCGGCCATTATGGCTTCGACTTCCGGGCGAGGGAGAGAACCACCGAGCATGGTCATGGTCCCTTCGCCGTTAATCACGGTGGTCACGCCCAATTCTTCGTAGACGTTGCCGGATTCGCCGAAGCCGGTGAGCTTACTCGCAGCTTTGCCGCCGCGTCTGCTCGGCCAGGCAAACAGTTTTCGCGCGCTTAGTGCCGAACCGGCCATCGCGCCAAGGCTGCCTAAGAAAGTGCGACGATTCCATTTCTGCGCGAATCCCATGGTCTGCGCTCCTTCTCGCTAGCGGCGGGTGACGGCCGCGATGCAGTTGATTTCGAGCAGTGAATGACCGGGAACTCCAGCGACTGAAATTGTGCTGCGCGCGGGCCCGCCATTCGGGAAGTAGGTTTTGAACACCTTATTCATGCCGTCGTAGTCGTCAAGGCTTGCCAGATAAACTGTCAGTTGCAGGATGCTGTCCATCGTCCCCCCGCCCGCCTCGACGAGAGTCTTCACGTTTTCCAGCACCTTCTTGGCGTGGGTTTCGATGTCATTTTGAGTCACGGAACCTTTGTCGTTGGCGCCCTGGCCGGAGATGTAGATCAGACCGTTGTGTACGATCAACGATGTGATCATTTGTTTGCCGCTGGCGGGCTTGCCGCTGTAATCCAGCTTCTGGACGGTGCTCTGGTCCTGAGCGGCCGAAGCTCGGAAACCGAACGCGAGCCCAGCGATACCCATCCCTGAAAAGATCGAGGCCAGGCGAGCCGCAAAGTTTCTCCGAGTGAACAGGGTGGAATTCATAGCGCGTTTCTCCTTCCAAGAATTTGGTAAAGCTGTCGTTCCCTAGGGCAATGCAAAACTGAAAACGTCGCTTCCGGATGCGATCAGGACGTATTGCTTGCCATTCACGCCATAGCTCATCGGCGACGCATGCATCGTCTGGCCGGTGTGGAAGTGCCAGAGCGGAGCGCCTGTTTGGGCGTCAACCGCCTCGAAGGAATGCGCATCGTCTCCAAAAAATACCAGTCCGCCGGCAGTGGTCATCGTTCCACCCGAGGAGTCGCCAGCGCCCACCTGCGGATATCGCCAAGCAGACTTGCCCGTATCCAGGTCGTAGGCCAGCAGAATCTTCTGCCGGTGCTCGCCCGGAAGGCGTTTGACGCCGGTGGCGTAATATCCCTGCCCTTCGAGAAAACGTTGGGGCTTCGACAGAAATGTTTGGCAGTCCTCGAGCGCCAGGAAATAGAACAGATGGCTGGACGGATTATAGGAAGGCGAAAACCAATTGGTAGCCCCCGTGTAACCGGGACAGACCCGCGTTCCTTCTGCTGTCGGCTGAACACCGGTACGGATCGGCCGTCCCTGCGTGTCGATTGCTTTTGCCCAGTTGAGTTTTTCGACGAACGGAGTTGCCGAGAGAAATGCTCCGGTGGTGCGATCGAGGAGATACAGGAATCCATTGCGGTTCGCTTCCACCAGCAGTTTTCGCGGCTGACCCTTGTAGTCGGCATCGATCAGGACCGGGGTCTCCGTCGCGTCGTAGTCGAAAAGATCATGCGGGGTGAATTGGAAATACCATTTCAGCTTGCCGGTGTCGGGGTCGAGAGCCAGCACGCAATCGGTGTAGAGGTCGTCCCCCGGGCGGCCGCTACCCTCGAAATCCGGCGCTGGATTGCTCGTTCCCCAGTACAACGTGTTCAGTTCCGGATCGTAGGTGCCGGGCATCCAGGTTGTGCCGCCGCCGTGCAGATACATCTCGCCTGGCCAGCTCGACGAGCCAAATTCGCCCGGACCCGGAATCGTCCAGAAGCGCCATGCCAGCTTCCCGGTCGTCGCATCATACGCAGCCAGAAATCCGCGGACGCCGTCGTCGCCCCCGGAAGTTCCCACGAGGACCTTGTCTTTCACCACCAGAGGCGCGCTCGTCGCTCCGTAATTCTTGTTCCAGTCGGCATAAGGAATGTCCCAGATCAGGTGACCTGATCGCGCGTCGAGGCACAGCAGATGGGCGTTGTCCGTTTCGAGGTAAATTCGGGAGTGCCACACGCCGGCGCCGCGGTTGTGGTGACCTGATGCGTCGTCGATCAGCCCTTCGGTGACGGGTCGCGAGTAGTGCCAGATGATTCGCCCGGTGCGCGCATCGAGCGCGAACGCGTCATTTGCGGAGGTCACGAACATTAGCCCGTTCCCGACCACCGGCGTGACTTCGAGCAGGCTCGAATTCGTCGAATGAAACACCCACTGCGCGCGCAATTGCGACACATTGCTTGGGTTGATCTGATGGAGGCTGCTGTATCGCCGCCCGGAATAATCGCCGTTATAGGAAAGCCAATTCGCACCGACCGGCTGCGAAACAAGCTCGACCGGCTGTACATCGATGGAGGTCGAGATAGCTCCTTCGCTCATGTCCTGAGCGGCCGCGAGCACAACAACGAAACATCCGCAGACAAATGCCATAAACTCGAACCGCTGGCCGAATCGCATTTGTTACGAACCCCTGGTGGTCTCCGTCAGCGATGCTTCGCCCAATGAGCCACGATCATGGCCCTGCCGATCGATAAGATGAACGGAAACCCGCGCCGTCGTTGGCCCTGCTTCGATTTCCTGATGCAGGTCCACAAGATCCAATGGACTAACAGTCTGCAGCGGAACCACGCCAAGCTCCACGCCGCGCTTATCGTAAAGATGCGCCTGCAGTCTGCCGGGAAAGAAAACGCCGAATTGACCATTGAGCAAAATCCCGTTCGTGGGGGACGAGATGGCGAGAGGCGTGCTGGCAGCACCAGCATCCGCTACGGCTTTTAGTTCCCTTCCGGCGCGCGTTGGGAACCACTCGGTGTCCATCGCATACGTATCGCCGGGTTCCAGCCGCACCATCGGGCTGTTGATTTCCGCTTCGATGTAGTGCAGGACATCCTCGGGATTGGACGAAGTCAGGAAGGGTATGCCTTTGTCATCCAGCTCCACGGCCGGACCGTTCTTGTAAAAAATTACGGTGGCTTTGCCTGGATAGTTCGCGCCCTCGCGGTAGTGAAACCGCTCGACCATGGCGTATCGAGTCGAGCCGTCGACCACCGCGAGCCAGCCTCCCGGCGAATCGATCCATACTTCGCTTTGCAGAAACAACCAGTGCAGCGTGAACAGGCCGTCCTTTACTGCATAAGAAGGATCATCCGCGAGACCAAAACGGACACGATAGCCGTCTGAATATGCGCTGTGCGCGTTGGCTGGAGTGAAAACCCAAAAATCGCGGTTAAGGTCATCCCGCTTCTGCGGATCGGCCGTATCGTACTGGGACACCGACTGCATCGACCATTCGATGGGATGGCTGCTCGAATTCTTCATTACAGCGTGAAACGAAATCTTCGGAGAGTCGCGCTCAAGGCTGATCTCACGCGAATACTGCAGCCCGGTGCGCGGATCCGGGGGTCCTTCGAGCCGCGCCGCGCAATTTGGATCTTGCGCGAGGGCCTTGAAATCGTACTCGCCATCATCGAGAACGTCGGACATGGGACCAGCCCAATGTTGGTCGTCGCGAGTCCCTTCGGGCATGGGCCAAATCTTGTCGCCGCCATAATTGAACCAGTGGCCCTTCGCCGCTCCTTCTGAAGGCGGGAAGTATTGTCCTTTGTACTTCGAGTTCACGAACAAGTAGGAGTGTCCGCCGAACGTTACCTGCATCAACCGGCCCCCGAGCTGAGGCACGATGATCAGCTTCACCCATTCATTGGAAATCTGCTCCGCCTTCCAGCCCTCAAAGGATATGGCTTCGATTCGGCAGGAAGGCGGCGTGGAACTCCCCGACTGCGCGCAACACGGCCGGGGAAAAACCCTGATGCCGATAAGCAAAGCTGTAACAGAAAATATGCGCGTTCGCGTTGCAAGATTCTGTCCGTGTCCTCGCAGGCCGCGTGGACAGTTCATTTCATTGCCGCTTCGACGCATGTTTTCGGAATCAGGCGCGCCCCTCCCACGGCGATCCTGGAACGAGCTGGTGTCTCAGAAGCTTGCCGGGAGCCATCGAATCCAAGTTCTCTCGAAATCCTCTTACCTGCGTCCTGGATCAAGGCAGCGAGATTTCGGAGGCGAGGGACGGCCATGCGGACCGCGGGCCCCGTAATGCTTAGACTCGCGTTGACCGCGCCCATGTGGTCCCAAATGGGCGCCGCGATACACCGGATGTGCGCTTCATGCTCCTCGAGGTCGCAGGCATATTCATTTTTCCGCACGCGCTCCAACTGCGTTTGCAATTCCTGCAAGCTGCCAATCGTGTTGTCGGTGAAACGCTTCAGCTCCAACTGCTTCAAGATTTCGCTGCGTTCCGATTCCATCATGTATGCAAGCAACACTTTGCCTACCGCCGTGCAGTGCAGCGGAACGGCGGCTCCGATGCGCGAATGAATGCGAAGGGGCTCGGGAGAATCCAATTTTTCGACGTAGACGGCGGATAGTCCATGGCGCACCGTCAAATGAATCGTCTCGCGCGTTTGATGGTTGAGCTCCTGAAGATAAGGGAAGCTCAGCCGGCGGATGTCCAGTTGCCCCAGCGCCGATTGTCCGAGTGAAACGCACGCGATTCCGAGGTGATAGCTGCCGGCACTGTCGCAGTTCAGGTAACCGGCAGCCTCGAGATTCACAAGAAATCGGTGGACCGTGCTGATGGGCAGGCTGGAAAGCTTGGCGACCTGCGTGGCGGTGAGGCCTTCGTCGGCTTTCGCAAACAAGTTGAGCAGCCGCAGTCCGCGCTGCAGCGAAGTAATGTTGTAACTGCGCTTGCCCGGAGTTCGCATGAATCCCTTTCGAATACCCGCACGCCTTTTTTGTGTTAATGAAAGTCAAGATTATCTGATGAAAATGCCCGATATGCAAGGGCCTCTCGAGCTGTCCCGCCCGCTCCGGCATCCCCACATACCAACGAGTTACCTCCGTTTTAGAGACGCCCAAACTTTTTCACAGCTTCCTCGATGGATTTGAGCTTCTCGATATAGGCGTACATGGAGTGTTCCTTGAAATCCATTTCTTGAGCGAGTGCCAGGACCTGTTGCGCATTGGCGCGCGGCACCACCGCCACGCCGTCCGCATCCGCCACGATGATATCGTGAGCGTTCACTTGGACGCCGTCACAAACCACGGGGACATTCCCACCCGCGAAACGGTAGTGGTTCACCGAAGTGGATGGCACGGTCCCCAGCGCATAAACCGGGAAGCCGATCTTCCCGAGATACGCAACGTCCCGCACCCCGCCGTCGATGACCGCTCCGGCGAATCCCCGAGCATACATCGCTGTTCCCATCAGCCCTCCCATACCAGCGATGTCGGCGCCGTCCTCCACAACCATGACGTAAACAGAATTGGGTGCGCCCTGGTCGATGGCCGCAAGCATCCCGCTCAACGCCTGAGGATCTTTGTTTCCCTCGTCCTTCTTCAGCAGCACGGTGACCGCGAACCCGGCAAACTTCGTTGAGAAGAGCGGCCGCATTCGATGCGTCATGTACATCCGCCGGTCCAAGAGCTGCTCGATCGCGTCCGAAACCGAAGCCACTTCGACGTGGCGGTAGCCGTCCAGGAGCGCTGCTTCATTCTCCGCTGGCGCTGAGCTCGTCAGCGGCTGCGCCGAAAGCAGCCATGCCACCCCGAGTAGCGCGGATGCGAATAAAATCAGAGGTGTCAGTGTCTTATTGAATCGGTTCAGTCCGACGAATCGAAAAGGCTTGGCCATTCGAACCTCCTGGTTGTATATATGTTCGCGGACTCTAGCACTATTTGCGTAGCACTGGGAAGAGGCTGCTTCGAAAGGGAGTGGCAACCTCTTCTCCGCTGGCGGTCGCGTGGGTGGTCGTGATCACTCGCACCGCGATACGCAACGATCTTCCGAGATTGAACCTGAGGAGATAACGGAACATGAGCCGACAAATTCTCAGAATCGTGGCTGCTTGCAGCACCCTCGCAGTGGTTCTCCTAATGAACGATTCCCCAAATTCCTACGCGCAGGGGCAGCGGCGCGCCATTCGTCTCGCAGGCCCCACTCAAAACCTTCCCTTCAGCGATGGAATTGTCGTGGGCAACACGCTTTACATCGCGGGAACGGAAGGCAACGATGAAAAGGGGAATCTGCAGGAAGGGATCGGCCCGCAGACTCAGCAAGCGTTGGCCAACATCGAAAAGGTTGTCAAGACGGCGCGCTTTCAGATGAAAGACATCGTTGCCGTGACGGTCTACCTCGCGGACATTCATGATTTTCCGGAGATGAATAAAGTCTATCGAAGCATCATGCCCGATCCGAAGTCCACGCGCGCGACCGTGCAGGTCGCAGGCTTGGTCAACAACGCCCGGATCGAGATTTCAGCGATCGCCGTGAAGGAACAGCCCTAGCTGTCTTTTTGGAGCCGCACGATATTGATCCTGCAAAGGAACGGCGAGGACCCGAACGCCACTCGCTGGGCTTGCAAGCTGGGATGAAAAGAACGGGTTGACACGGTACTGACAATGATGTAATTAGGGTTTCGGCGCGGGTGGTTGGTTTTTATAATCACATTCCTAATTTCCACTAGGTGAGAATGCCCCGGCGGGCTGTCTCACAACCACGGGAACGTTCGGAGCATGGCTCCGTCTGCGAGGAGGTGTAGAATGTTTGTTCCTCAGAGATTTCGCGCGGTGCTTGTCGGCGTCGTCCTGTTGCTTGCAACGGGCGTGGTCTGGGCGAGCATAAGCGGCAGCATCTCGGGTGTTGTCACTGACCCTAGCGGAGCTGTTATCCCGGATGTGAGCGTTGCCGCGAAGAACACGCAAACGGGAGTTCAGTCCACCACAAAGACGGACGCAAAGGGCTTTTACGAGTTTCCGGCCTTGCCAATCGGAACGTACGATGTCGAGGTTCGCCAGAGCGGGTTCAGAGCCTTCAGGCAAAGTGGCATCGTGATCGATGCGAACTCGGCGGTCCGGGTGGACGTGAAACTGCAGATCGGGGCAGCCGCCGAGGAAGTCACCGTCACCAGCGATGCGGTTCGCGTGGAGACCCAGAGCACCCAACTGGGAGAGTTGATCGAAGGCTCAAAGATCACGGCGATGCCGTTGAACGGCCGCGCATACACGGATTTGCTCTCGACGCAACCCGGAGTCGTTCCTTCCGGCTACGCGAAGCAAGTGCAAAACCAACTCGGTGGCCTCACTGATCGGTCCGTTTCCGGCAATTTGAATCCCGGGAATCAATCGATCAACGGCGAACGGCAATCCGCCAACGGTTTCATGGTGAATGGAGCAAACGTCGAAGAAGGGAAGAACAACGGCACGTCGATTATTCCGAACCTGGACTCGATTTCGGAATTTCGCATCCTCACGAGCAACTTCGACGCCGAATACGGGAATTTTAACGGTGGTCAAATCAACGTGGCTACCAAATCAGGGACCAACACATTCCACGGCAGCGCATTTGAGTTTCTCCGAAATACGGTCCTCGACGCGCGGAACTTTTTCGACACCACCGGCCAAGTACCCGACTTCAAACAGAACCAGTTCGGGGGGACATTCGGTGGTCCGATCAAATCGGATAAGGCGTTTTTCTTTGCTGATTACCAAGGCACACGTCTCGTTCAAGGTCAGACCGTGTCAAACGGGGTTCCCTCCTTAGCCGATAGGCCCGACACGCCGGGAAACGGTGGCAATGCCAATGTCGTGGACCTGTTCAACGCTCTGCTTGCGTCCGGAGGATCAATCGGTAAAGTGGGCGGAGCCTTTTGGGCCACGACCCTTCAGACTCGGCTGCAGAAGGGGGGAATCAACGAGACGGTGACAGCCAATGAGCCGTATTTCTTTCCCGGGTGCACAAGTGCGTCTGGCACAAACCCCTGCGTTTTCCCCAATGCAATCATTCCTGCAAGCGCGCTCTCCGTTCCGGCCAGCCACCTTTTGCAATTCGTTCCCAAGCCGAATGCGCCGAGCAATACTTTTAACACCTCGGCCTTCAACCAACGCCTAACCGACGACAAAGGGGGTATCCGGGTGGACGGCAACACCCGCTTCGGGATGCTGTCCGCCTATTACTTCATGGACGATTACCTGCGCGACGACCCGTACCCGAATTCGATTGTCAATGGTGGAGGCGTTGCGCCTGGCTTCGATTCCGTCACGCCGGGTCGTGCCCAGTTGATCAGCTTGGGCGACACGAAGTCGTTCGGCACCAACTCTGTGAATGAATTTCACTTCAGCTATATGCGGAGCGCGGGCACGTACTTCAAACCCAAGGGAGGCCTAGGCGTTACTCTGGCCTCGTTGGGTTTCAACACCCCATTTAATCCAAACGGCGGCATCGGGCCGATCGACCCAAAGGTGGAAGGCGTGCCCCAAGTCTTTTTGTCCAACTTCGGGATTTCCATTGGTGTTCCTCAGGACACGGGCCGCCAGGTCAACAACACCTTCCAGTGGCAGGACAACTTCTCGAAGATTATCGGCACGCACAGCCTAAAATTCGGAGGTCAGTTCCATTACGATCAGATCAACGAGCGTAATTTCTTTGGGGAAAATGGAGCATTCACTTTCGACGGGAGCGAAACCGGCGTTGACTTTGTCGATTTCTTGCTTGGCGCTCCGGCAAGTCTCATTCAAGCGAGCAAGCAAGTCCTCGACTCGCGCTCGAAGTATGCGGGCCTTTATGCCCAGGATAGTTGGCGTGTGACTTCCGACCTTACACTGAATTACGGATTGCGCTGGGAGTTCAGTCAGCCCTGGTACGATACCCAGGGGAAGACGGAGACGATCATTCCAGGTGAGCAATCGGTTCTGTTTCCGACCGCTCCCAGGGGATGGGTTGTTCCGGGCGACCCCGGTGTCCCAGGCACACTCGCGCCCACAAAGTACGACGCTCTCTCACCGCGGCTTGGCCTTGCTTATTCGCCCAGCGTACAGAGCGGATTTCTTTCGAAGTTGACCGGCGGTCCGGGCAAGATGAGCATTCGCGCGGGCTTCGGGATCTACTACACCTCAGTCGAGGACTTGAGCCAGTTCCTCGAAGTGGGCGACGTGCCTTTCGGCTTGTTCTATGTCAGCCCAAATCCCCCGCTCTTTGACTCGCCTTTCATCGACCGAGGAACGGGAAGCAATGAGGGCCAGAAATTCCCGTTCATCATTCCAGCCGGTAATGTTTCCCGACAGCATCCCAACACCACCTTCAATTGGGCGAACGTTGTACCGATTTCGAGCTGCTTTTGCTTCTTCCCCAAAAACCGACTGCCCTATTCGAACAACTATGAGCTTTCGGTGCAACGTCAGTTCGGGAGCAAAACGATTTTGACGGCCAATTACGTCGGAAACCAAGGACACAAGCTTGCGACGGGGACCGAGGCTAGTCCTGGCCTCGCAAATCTCTGCCTGGAGTTGAATCAGGCTCCTTTCAATCCAACCCCCGGGACCCAAGTGTGCGGTCCCAATGGCGAGAACCCGTCTTCACCGGGCTACGTGCTTCCCTCCGGGGTTGGGTTCCCCGCCGACACGCCTGCGGCTGACCGGTCGACAACGACGTGTCTCAGCGGCGTCGGAACTTGTAACGTGGTGACCAGCACGCGCATCCTCGGTCCAAACTTTGGCGAAAATCCCTACACGATTTTAATGGCGAACTCGGCCTATAACTCGCTGCAGGTCAACCTCCGCCATACAGGCAGCCTCGCCACATTCCTTGTCGGTTACACCTACAGCAAATGCATGGACAACGGTTCTGGCCTGCAAGACGCCACGAGCGTATTTGATCCCAGGAAGAGCAGGTCTCTGTGCGCGTTTGACGTGACGCACAATTTCGGCGGCAGCTACAGCGTCCGCCTGCCTTTCGACCGCGCTTTTCACGCCAACAGCGGGTGGGCAAACAAGATCGCCGGAGGCTGGTCTATATCCGGAATTGCCACCTTTGCGACGGGCATTCCGGTGACCATAATGGAAGGCAAGGATGTCTCTCTCACGGGTACCCCCCTCGCCGTGGATCTGCCGAACGTTATCGCCGGCAAGATTCTGAACAGCACCAATCCTCGAAGGCTTGACGCGCAGAGCAATCGAATCCCGTACTTCAGCACAGGCCTGTTCAGCCCCGAGACACAGGGTCAAGTCGGAAATGCCAACCGTCGCTTCTTCCATGGCCCCGGCCTGAACAATTGGGACATGGCATTGTTGAAGGATACGCGCTTCACCGAGACAAAGAGCCTGGAGTTTCGGTTCGAGGCTTTCAATGTCTTCAATCATGCGCAGTTCCAAAATCCCGATGGCAATATCGACGATAACAGCGCGACCGGATTCGGGGTTGTTAGCAAGGCATACGATGCTCGTATTATGCAGGCGGCCTTGAAATTCAAGTTCTAAAGACGTGAGAGGATCTCCAATACTTTTGACAGAGCGCCTGCAATTCGGGTTCTTGCATGGCTAGCGGATTCCTTGAAGACGCGACCTAAGGAGACCGCTATCCCCCGTCATTTCCTTCATCTGTTCTGTTTGTCGGCGGCAATCTTGTGCATCGGGATTGGCGTTCCCATCCTCGGATCTCAACTACAGAAGAGCGCTTCGAAGCCGGCTAAAGCGCCGGCGTCTTCCACGCCAACTTCCGGGGGCCGGCAAGTTTTCAGCTCAAGTTGCGCTTCCTGCCACGGATTGGATGGCCGCGGCGGCGAGCACGCGCCGGACATTGCAACCAAGCCAGAAGTGCAGGCGCTATCTGACGCCGAGCTTTTTCGCATTATTCACGATGGGGTCCAAGCGAAAGGAATGCCTGGCTTCGAGCTGCTTGGCAATCGCAAAGTCAGCGCGGTAGTGGGGTACCTGCGCACGCTCCAGGGAAAGCGCGGGCCGCTTCCTCTTCCCGGCGATGCCAAGAACGGGCAGTCGCTTTTCTTCGGCAAAGCGGGATGCTCCGCTTGCCACATGGTTGGAGGCGAGGGCGGCTTCCTGGGCGCTGATCTGACTGCTTACGCTCAGACCCACTCCGTTGGTGAAATGCGCGACGCGATCGCCAACCCGAATACGGACCTCGATCCCCGCACGAGAACCGTGGTTGCGACGACGCGCGACGGCCACAAGTTCACGGGAGTCGCGCGCAATGAAGATAATTTTTCACTGCAATTACAGACACCGGACGGCTCCTTTCATCTTTTTACGAAGTCGGAACTGCAGAATCTGGAGTACCAGCCCCAATCGCTGATGCCCGCCGACTACGGCACAAAACTCGGCCCCACGGAACTGAATGATCTGGTGAGTTATCTCATGCGCACCGCTGCGAGCACCAAGCCTGCGGAGGAATCCGCCACGCGGCGGAGGCGGCGTGACGACGAGGAATAAGACTCTGAGGGTCTCATGTGCAATGTGAGAAGGAGTTGGTTGTCACTGGCCGCGCTTCTGCTCGCATGCTCTTTGATGGGTTTTCCGAAGCCTGACGCGCCTTTAAGACAGTTCGAGCTGCGGGCAGAATCGCCACAGTTCTGGAAGCTGGTGGCGCACGATGCGAAGCTCACCGTGGTCGCGAAGGATTTGGGCTTCACGGAAGGTCCGGTATGGGACGAAGCAGGATTCCTTTACGTTAGCGATGAGACCCTGAACAAGATTTTTCGAGTTCATCTCGACGGGCGCAAAGAAGAAGTGATTTCGCTCGGAGACCCTGACGGGAACACGTTTGACCTGCAACATCGCCTGCTTGACTGCGCCAGCGTCCTGCGGGCCATTATTGCAGTGAGTCCCGACGGAAAATACACGATCCTGACTGACCGCTATGACGGGCAAAGGTTCAACAGTCCCAATGATGTGGTCATCGGCCCCGACAAGGCGATTTATTTCACCGATCCTACCCTCGATTTGCCTCAGGGCGAGAAGCAGGAGATTCCGTTTCAAGGAGTCTATCGACTGGGTGATCACGCCGAAGTGCGTCTTCTGACCAAAGATCTCACGCAGCCCAATGGCTTGGCGTTTTCGCCGGATGGCAAACGCTTCTACGTGGATGACAGCGAGCAGAAAAACATACGCGTTTACGATTTCAGTTCGGATGGAACAGTCGCGAACGGACGCATCTTCGGCGAGGAGCGCGGAGGCAAGGGCGAGGGTGTGCCGGACGGCATGAAATTGGACAGGGACGGAAACATTTTTGTCACCGGACCCAAAGGAATTTGGGTGTGGGATCCGCAGGGTCACCATCTCGGCACGATTGTGATGCCGGAACAGCCGGCTAACCTTGCGTGGGGCGACAACGATTATCGGACGCTGTACATCACGGCGACGACTTCCCTCTATCGCTTGCAGACCAGGGTTCGCGGCTTCGTGCCCTATCTGCTGACTTCTCAGAAATAATCGCGGGTGGGAAGGAGCAGACGCGCTCCGGGCGAAGGAACACATCTGCCCCCTTGGGGTGAGACCTTTTCGAAGCCGACCACATCGCCTGCGCGATCATCAGTAGATTCAGCAGCAACACCGTAGCCCCACAGATACCAAAGAGGCGGGGAAGACACCCCGTCCGATTTCTACTAAACTTGTACCCAGGGAGTTCCGGGCATCGTTCGCACAGCGCGCTTCGGCCTACACGATGAAGACAGTGGAATGCCGATTTTTATTCCCCGGGGTTGCTCTGCACCGGCTCCTCTCGAAGCGTTGTGTGACCATCGGGAGAGAGTGAAGCTGAAAGGAGAGCCGGTCATCTACTAAAGGACTCATGTTCAGCTTGGTCTCAGCCGATTGGGTGCAACAGCGCCTCGAGTCACCGGACGTTCTGCTGATTGACCCTCGCTCGCCCGTGCGCTATATGGCCGGGCATCCAAAGAATGCGGTCAATCTGCCTGTCTCGAAGTCGCGGGACGCGCAAGGAGCCCTACTGTCTCCGGAGGAATTGGCGCGCTGGGTTGGCGCCGCGGGCCTCGATGAAGGGCAGACGTCGGTCCTTTACGACAATTCGGATGGGCGCAACGCGGCGATGCTCGCCTGGATTCTGCTGTATCTCGGCCGCCGCGATGTGTGTCTGATGAGCGTCGGTTGGGAGAAGTGGGTCGCGGAGGGACGCGAGGTCTTCTATCGCCCCGTCAAGCCCGCTCCGCGTACCTTTGGCGCCCAGGTGCGTCCGGAAATTCGCGCGACGCTCGATGAGTTGCGCATTGCAGCGGATGGGAGAGCCATTGACTTCCGCAGCCGCGACGAGTTCACAGGAAAACTGGACACTGAGGGCCGTCCGGGGCATATTCCTAGAGCCGTCAATATTGTGTGGCAGGAGCTGGCTGGACAGGATGGGCAGCTCCTTGCGCGCCGTGAGAGGCTCGAGGAGATCTTTTCAGCGAGTGGCATCGGGCCAAATGAAAAGGTCATCGCCTATTGCCGGAGTGGCGCACGCGCCGCGCTTGGGTTTTTGGCACTCGCGGAACTGGGATGGAACGTGTCGCTCTACGACGGGTCGTACGCCGAATGGGCGCGCAGCGGAATGCCGGTCGAGACAGCGGAATCGAAGGAATAAGAAGGAGCGCATCGCATGCCTGAATCGCAGATGTTCCCTGTGACGGTGGTCGGAAGCTGGCCTCGTCCGGCGTGGCTCATCACAGCGCTTCGCAAACGCCAGGCCGGAGAAATTTCTGAGGAAGAATTTCAAAGCGTGGCCAACCGCGCTGTGCTCGATGCAATTCGTCTGCAGGAGGAGGCCGGCGTCGACATCCTGACGGACGGCGAGCAGCGCCGCGACAATTTCTATTCCTTCGTCGTTGGAAAGCTGGGCGGCATGCGGCTGATGAAAGTCTCCGAGCTAATGGACTATATGAAGGACCGCGCACGTTATGAAGAGGTTCTGCGGGCGCTCGATGTTCCCGCCTTCGCAATCAAGAGCCCCATCGTTGTTGAGCGCCTGCGCGAAAAAGACGGGCTTTCTCTCGATGAAATGGATTTTCTGAAGCAGCACACCTCGCGCAAGATCAAAATCCCCCTCCCCGGCCCGTACATGCTGACGCGCTCGAGCTGGTTCGAAGGACTCTCGGACAAGGTGTACGGCTCGCCCGAGGAATTGGCCGCCGATGTCGTGAAAATCCTTCGCAAGGAGGTTCTCGAGCTCAAGAAGCGCGGAGTCCATTTCATCCAGTTCGACGAGCCCATCCTAAGCCAGATCGTCTATGGGGCCGAAAGCACGGAGACGTTCATGTGCGCGGCACTTCCGAACCGGCGCGAGCCGACGGAAGAGCTGGAATTGGCGGTTCGGCTGATGAACGAAACCGTCGAAGGAATCGACGGGGTGAAGTTCGGCGTGCATGTCTGCCGCGGAAACTGGAGCCGCCGCGAAGACGTCTTGCTCAAGGGAAACTACGGCCCGATGCTTCCTTACCTGATGGAGATGAACGTTCACCAGCTCGTGCTCGAATTCGCCACGCCGCGCGCCGGAGAGCTCGAAGTCTTCAAGGAATATCGCAACGAAAAGGAAATCGGGCTCGGCGTAGTGAACCCGCGGACGGATACGGTCGAATCGCCCGAAGAAATCGTCGGCCGCGTGAAACAGCTTGCGCGCTTCTACGACCCGGAGAGAATCTATCTGAACCCGGATTGCGGCTTCGGGACGTTTGCGGAGCGGAACGTCAACACGGCGGAAGTTGCGACGCAGAAAATGAAGTCCATCGCTGCCGCGGCCAAGCGGTTGCGGGCAGAGTTCCAGGGGAGAAGAACTGAAACGGCTCAGTCTGCTGATTGAGCCGCTCACGAAAAAGGAGGCAAACATGGCACAAGAAGCGCAGCAAACGCGCGCGGGATTGAACGGACTGCATCCGGCCAAAATCGAGACGATTCTTGAGTCGATGAACGATCCACAGGTGCTCAAGAACGTCTCCGGGCCGTGGAAGTCACGCATCGTCTGGCAGGACGGCTTCCGTGTGAAAGCTTACATGCGCAAGCATGCGGTCGAGATGGACGAACCCGAAGACCTCGATGCCACCGACAGAGCCGCCAGCGCTCACGAGCAGTTGCTTTCCGCCATCGGTTCCTGTTTGGCTGTTGGCTTCGTCCTGAACGCGACGCGCCGCGGGATCAAAATCCACGATCTCGAAGTCGCTCTGGAAGCCCATTTTGATGACATCTTGAAGTGGGCTGGTCAGAGTGACTCGGGAAATCCCGGCTACAAAAGCATCACCGCGAAGCTGTTCGTGCGGGCCGACGCGGACGAAGCCACGCTCCGCGAGCTCTGGAAGCAGGCTTATGAAGGCTCGCCGGTTACCCAGTCGGTGGTTCGCGGCACGCCCGTGACCGCAGAATTCGGAGCTGTCTGACAGAATTTGTCGATGGCGATTTCCCCGCTCTTTTCTTGGCGAGCTAACGGGGATGACTGCCGACGGCTGCGACGCGGGCAGCTTCTTCGCGAATCCGACTCCACGCGCGCTCGACGTGCCTCAACTCCGTGTGCGTCTGGCCGACGCACAGTCGCAGCGTCAGCCGATTATCCAATCGCGTGTGGGTGAGGTACAGATCGCCGCTCTGGTTCAGCCGGTCCATGATTGCTTGGTTTGCGGCATCACCTGCACGGTGGCGGAAACAGACAAGATTTAGAGGCGCCGGCGCGGCCAGTTCGAAGCGATCATCAGCTTGCACCCAGGACGCGAACTTCTGGGCCACCTCGATGTGACGCCGGATGTGGTGGCGCAATCCTTCGACCCCATAGTGACGGATGACAAACCACAGCTTCAGCGAGCGGAAGCGGCGTCCCAGGGGAATGTGCCAGTCGCGATAGTCGAAGACGGCGCCTGACTCGGTGGCTTGATTGCGGAGGTACTCGGGAAGGACGCTCAACGTTTGAATCAAAGCCTTCCGATCGGCTACATAAAAACAATCACAATCGAAATTCGTAAACATCCATTTGTGCGGATTGAAACAATAGCTATCGGCTTGCTCCACGCCGTCGTTGAGGTGCCGGAATTCGGAGCACAACGCAGCCGTCCCTGCCATCGCGGCGTCCACATGAAGCCATAAGCGCTCCTCCAGGCAAATCCGCGCGA
Source organism: Candidatus Acidiferrales bacterium (assembly GCA_049644285.1). GTDB lineage: Bacteria > Acidobacteriota > Terriglobia > Acidiferrales > UBA7541 > CAVRXT01. The sequence continues at coordinate 39,162 of JBARRP010000194.1, forward strand.
TTTCCGGCACGGGATCGATGGCGTTCGATGAAGTGGTTCCGAGCGTAGCGCAAACAAAGCAGGGCATCGACCCCGCCTGGCGGTCGCGCTTGATTTGGGCGGCGAGCGCGTCGGGACGCATGGCGAATTTCTCGTCTACCTCGATCAGCCGCAGATTTTGCCTGCCCAGGCCAGCGATCTTGACCGCCTTTTCAATCGAAGAATGCGCCTGGGAAGATGTGTACGCGACGAGACGCCCGTCACATCCGCGCTCATTACTGGCATAGCCAGTGGCGCGTTCGCGCGCGGCCAGAAGAGCGCACAGCGACGCGCTCGAAGCCGTGTCCTGGATCACACCGCCGCCCGAGCCGCGCGACGCAAATTTCTCCGGCAATCCGAGCACCTCCCCCAGCCAATCGAGCACGTGAGTTTCAAGCTCGGTGCAAGCAGGGCTGGTGGCCCAGAGCATTCCCTGAACTCCCAGCCCGGCCGAAAGAAGTTCTCCAAGCATGGAAGGAAACGAGGCGTTCGAGGGAAAATAAGCGAAGAAATTGGGAGACTGCCAGTGCGTAACACCGGGAAGAATGATTTTCTCGATGTCTCCCAAAATTGTTTCGAAGGGCTCGCCTTCGGTTGGCGCTGCCGCCGGAAGCGAGTTGCGAATCTGCCCGGGCTTCGCCTGCGAGAACACGGGAAACGATTCGACGCGCTCGTAATAGTCGGCGATCCAATCCACCATCGCCTTTCCGTGGCGACGGAATTCGTCCGACGTCATATGGAAGGATTTCTCTTGGGCCATGCATATCTCCCGTCCTCGGAATAGCACGCGCAGGCCGTTCAAGTAGCCTCGGCATTCTACAGAATTCCACGCCGCGGATTCAGGAAGAAAAGTCGGGGATAGGCAGGCGGCTTCGCTATGCTAGAAACAAATTCGAGGGGATGATTGGAACGGGGTGTCCGGTTTCACGATCGGGTGCTACGACGACGCTAAGTGGGCGACCCTCGCTTGTTCTTCCGCCAGAATCCGGCCGAGCTGCTGGATTTCGGGCTCGCCGCGTTCCAGAGGAATCGAAATCTTGCGACGCTCGATGGCGGAGCGGCAAATCGCCATCACGATCTCGAACCCCTTGAAGGCGCTTTCGCCGTTGCACGGGTGCACCCGCTTCTCGTCATCGAGCCACAAAGCGATGTCGCGAATGTAGGGCGGCTGATCGTGTTGAGCGTTCCAGGCGCCGGGACCGGAGGTAATGCCATCGGAGTTTCGCGTGACAGCGCGCCATCCTCCGCCGATCAAGGCTTCGGCGAAACCTTCCGTGCCCTGTGCGCCGATGCGCACCTTGTGCCAGAAATACTCCACCTCGGGAACATCCGGGGCCAGGTTTCCGATTTCCACGATACCGCGGACGCCGTTGGAAAATTGGATTTCACCCAACGCAAAGTCAGGAGAAGGATGCGAATCGGTCAGCTTCTCGCTTCCGGTCACCTGGCCAAAAACCCATTCGGCTTCGGCCTCGCCGTTAAAATAGCGGCAGTAATCCACAACGTGCGTGCCCATCTGCAGGAGCCAGCCGAGTGTCGTGCCGTAAACGGTTTGGACGCGGCCGAGCGCGCCACTCGCGATGATTTCCTTCACCTTCTGAAAGTGCTCGCCGTATTTGATCTGGTGGGAGACGACTGTTTTCACGCCCGCTTTGCCGCACAGTTCGGCGATCTCTGCCGCTTCATTGAACGAGGTCGCCATCGGTTTTTCGTAAGCAATCAGTTTCACGCGGTGCTCGACGCCGAGTTGGATGAAGGGCAGGCGCAGCGATGGCGGCGTGCAGAAACAGAAAACATCCGGCCTTGTTTCGCGCAACATCCGCGCCGGGTCGCGATATTTCTCCGGATTTGCGGCGAGCAACGCGGCCGCTTCCAGGCGTTGCGGATCCCGTCCGCAGAGCGCGACCACCTGGAAGCGATCGTCCTTGTGAAAGAATTCGGTGTGGACCCTGCCGCGTTTTCCGGTCCCGCAAATCGCGACCGTGTATTTGCGCGGCGAATTCATCCGATGCACCTCAATTTGCGCCTTTGCTCAAGGCCTGGCGATTCGCCGTCCAGTTTAACACTTCCTGGACGACGCGCTCGACTTCATGGTCGGTCAGCTCAGGATACATCGGAAGCGAGAGAACGCTCGCCGCGGACTCTTCTGTAACCGGCAGCGAGTGAACCCGAGCCGGGCGTCCCCACGGGAATCCTTCCTGCTGATGAATCGCGATGGGATAGTGCGTAAGAGCGGTGATGCCCTGCGACGCGAGATAGGTCTGCAGGGCGTCCCGATTCTGGCACTCGATCACGTAGAGATGATAAACGTGCTGATAACCGGCCGGAGTGAAGGGCAAAGTGATAGGTACCTCGGCCAGGCCAGTGTCATAGAATTTCGCAAGATTCCGGCGTCTTTGGCTCCATCGATCCAGGTGCTTCAGTTTGACGCGGAGCACAGCCGCGTGAATATCGTCGAGCCGGCTATTGTAGCCGATGCTGTGATAGGAGCGCTTCAGTGAACCGTGGTTGCGCAGTTTGCGAATCTCAGTGGCCAGAGCGCGATTGTTGGTTGCAACCGCTCCGCCATCGCCGAAGCAGCCCAGATTTTTCTGAATGATGAAGCTCAAGCAGACCGCGTCGCTGAACTCGCCGATCGAAAAGTTGTCACCTCGCGCGCCGATAGCCTGGGCGCAGTCTTCAACAATAAGAAGCTTATGAGCGCGGGCGATCTTCGCGATCGCAGGCATGTCGGCGCAAAGGCCATAGAGATGAACCGGAACAATGGCGCGCGTTTTCGGCGTAATCGCGGCCTCGATCTTGGTGACATCGATGTTGCGCGTCCTAGGATCGGAGTCCACAAAGACGGGCGTAGCCTGAGCAAGCCAGATCGCCTCCGCGGTCGCGAAGAAGGTGTTGGAGGTCGTGATGACCTCGTCGCCCGGGCCGATTCCTAGCGCCAAGAACGCCAAAACGAGCGCGTCGGTGCCGGAATTCAATCCCACAGCCTCGCCGATCGTCATATAGGCGGCAAGCTCTTCTTCAAACTTCGCGAGCTGCGGGCCGAGGACGTACGTGCCGCTTTCCAGCACTTCGAGAATGGCTTGGTCAATCTCGGGTTTCAGGTTCTGGTATTGCTTTACGTGGCCGTAGAAGTCGATTCTCGAAAGGGTCATGCTCATGCCTCCTTTCGCCAGTCTACGGCACCGGCAGTTCTCACCTTCCATTGAAACTTTTTATTCCAACGATTTAGGGAATTTACAGCGGGTCGAAAGCCGGAGCGATGGGACCCGAGTTTGCACGCATGATCTTAAGATCTTAGGGTTGTCCGACAAGGCACCTTCGAGCCAAGATCAGCCGCACATTGGGGGTTGGCCCTCTCGGGCCCGGGGATTGATGTTCTTCAATTGGCGTGACAATATTTGATGAGTCCGCTGCACTGGCTATGGCCTAACGCACAGCTTCGTAAGTTATTGATTCCACGCCGATACGATATTCGGCCTTAGACACACCCACCCTTTAGTCCCATTGACCAGTATTTCAAAGGCTATCTACGATGGATCGAAGCGAGCAAGTGCAGCTCAAATGCCGGCCACAACAGGCCCTTGACTGCCAGTTTCGAGGTTTCTGAGGATGCAATTATCTCCCAAAGCGCTTGGTGGCATTCTGCTTGCCCTCCTTGTAGCAGGCGTTGGCTATCTGTTTGTGCTCTCGCGCCGGAACGTCAGGGCTCCAGCGGGCACGACTGAAACGGGTGAATCGACGCAGAATGGCCCGGCCCTGAAGTGGGACTTCGCCATCGGCTCGCGCCATGTCACAGGCGCGGCGCTTGGCTCCGACGGTAACATCTACGTTGGCAGCAATGAGGGACTTTATGCTGTGTCGCCTAATGGCAAACTGGCGTGGCAATATCCGGTGCTCACGGGGATGCACGCGCCAGCAGTGGTCACGCCCGACGGAATCATTTACGTCACGACCTCCTGGGGAGGATTCCAGTCCGTGAACCCGGACGGGACGAAGCGGTGGGACTCGCGCTACGGAATGATTGGATTCGAGAGCTCACCCACGCTCGGAAACGGGATCCTGTATCTCGCGAACACAGTATCGGATGTCTGGGCTTTTGATCCGTCCGCGGCCACCCCACTCTTATGGGAGCTTGCAACTTCCCGAAGCGGCATGGTCAACAGTGCTCGCGCGCTGCCTGGTTCGGCCTCCGCAAATCAAGCGCGCAGCGCTGCCTCGCCGGTACTCGGCCCGGATGGGAATCTTTACGTGCCTCGCCAGCAGTGGCTTCATAGCTTCGGGAGGGATGGAACCGAGCGGTGGCGAATTTCTCCGACCGCCGGAGCACTGGGACAGGCAGCCGCGGGCGAGGACGGCACGATCTACGTAGGCGCTTCTGATAGCAGCTATACTTCAAAACTCCTTGCGGTGGATACTGATGGCGCGATCCGATGGCAAATTGATGTCGAGCAGCGGGTGCTCGGTTCAGCGGTCGTGGACAAGCTGGGCGGCGTCTATTTCTGCTCCATCGATAAGCTCACGGCCCTCACACCTGACGGCCAAGTGAAATGGCAGTTCAACGGGGCGGGCCAGTGCTCCTCGAGCCCGACGCTGACGGAAGACGGCACGCTCTATCTGGGCATTGTGCCCAACCATCTCATCGGCGTCAAAAGCGATGGCAATCTGAAGTGGAGTTTGGCCACGAGAGGCAACGTGAGCTGGCCGCCGGTCATTGCACCCGACGGCACGATCTATGCGACAACCGATTCAGGCGACGTGATCGCACTGCGGGACTCAGGATCACCGCTGATGAGCAACGCCTGGCCTAGATACCAGCATGATTCACAGAACACGGGCCACATCGTGGGTCTCTAGAAAAGGAGACGGACCATTGCACTTTCCTGACGATCGAGCGGTGGCACAAGGGTATGGACGCGGGACAGCTCCCGCGAACTCCAGCGTCAAAGCCCGCCGTCCTTTCCGCAACCGGTGCCGGAGGCTCGCGTTCGCAACCCTGCTCCTTGTCGGGCCAGGCTTGACCGCCTTTGCTCAACAATCAGACAAAGCGCAGCCGGCGCCCATGGCACCCCCGCAGGCGGCGCCGGAGGCTCCGCCAAAGTCTGAAGCGGCACCCACAAAGCCTCCGGAAAAGAGCCGGAAGGTATACACGAACGACGACTTCACTGGTGGGGGCGGTCCTTACTTTCGGCCGCTCCATGAGATCCTCGACCAGGTCAACGAGTGCGACCGGAACTGTTTCAACCAGGTTGCCAACGGTATGAAAGAGCCCAACGGCGGCTCGGTAGAGTTCAAGCGTCAACTTCTCCGAGATGTGGAGTCAACCAGGAATGACCGAGACTGGCAGACGCTGCTCCTCGACGCGGTTCACATCAAAGAAAAGTACTGCCAACTCGCTTATGACAAGAGCGCTGAGCTCGCGAAGCTTCCCGACCGGAATAAGGTGACCGACCGGGAACTCGACATCGACGAAAGATATGACAATAAGTACAAGAATGCCGCGGATGACGTCACGGAGATCTATCGGCGCGAGAATGCATTCCTGAATCACAACGACGGGATTACTCGAGGCCTGATGCAATACCAGGTCGTGCGCATCATGTCAGCCAACTGTACCCCGCCGCGTTCAGCTCCCCCCAACTACCCGGAACCGACTGATCCTGACCCGGACGATCCATGAAACCAGCTCGCGGGGACTCTGTGACTACACGACGTTTGGCCACACTTGTGTTCTTCGCGTCACTCGTAGCGCTTCTTGGCGGCTGCTCGGAGCACCACGTTGCTCCCACCGATGCATGTGGCCTGCTGACAAAATCCGATGTCGAGAAGGTCCTCGGCATCACGGTGCATGACCCGATTGTCGAAGCCGCCCGCCCGATGAGCATCAGTGAGGGGCAAGTAGTTCAGACGCTCGCCGCGTGCACCTATACGATCGATTCCTTTCCCGACAAGCCCGCGAGAGTGGCCATTCACTCGAATGCTTTTCGTTACCGCCAGATGATGGATGCCTATTGGGAGTTTTCGCGATTTTGTGGCGCGGAATTCGCACAGGCGAGACCCGTGCCGGGCCTCGGCGATGAAGCCTGGCAAGGAACGGCGCTCAAGCTGCGCAAGAGCAACGTGGAGCTCCTGATCGAGGTAGACGACCTTCCCCCGAATCCGCCGGTCCATGCGATTAGCAGTTCGCTGCCGACCCGGCTCTACCCGGATTTTCAAGTCGAGCTTGCGCGCATCGCGGCGGGACGTTTGTAGGGGAATCGCGTCACTTGCGGGCCGGCGCGATGGGGCGCCGCAGGGCTCGAGCGAGCGGCATGCGCCTGACGGAAAGAAGAGGCCAGGTCAATGCAACACGCGAAAACAGCGCGAAGGTCATCAGAATCCAAAACATCGTCAAAGCGAATTCGAAGGGCGGGCCAGCTAAGCCCGGAGTCACTGCACCGAGAAGCTCCACGAGTCGATCCTCAGTGCCAGGAATCAGCACGTAACTCAGCACATTGAGGATGCCGAGGGCGAGATAACCGAGTGCAAGCTTTCGCATCAACTCGCTATGCCGCAGCACGCCTACTCCGAGCAGCAATTCCGCAACGCAATAAACCGCATAGACCGCTGACGCATTTACTCCCACCTTGAAGTCCCCGGCGACGGCCGCTGGCCACCGCAGCAGGGCAAGCAGGAAGCAGAGACATCCGTCGGCAATGAATAGCCAGGCGGCCACACGAACCGCTTTCGACAGCGGTGGGAGTCCCGGCATGGCGATGGCGTCGACGATGTGCCGTTTTGTCCATTGGGGGTGAAACCGGTAGAACCATTCCGCGCCGATTCGCAGTAGGTAGAGAGCATACAAAAACAGACCCAGCCGTGCACCGGGATAGATCTGGCCCGGCAGGTTGCTTTGTCCCGGCAAGGCCGCGGTGATGCTGAAGACCAGAGTCGCCAAGCCATCCACCAGCACGAACCAGCTAAGAATGCGCAGCGCGATCAAACCCCATCCCGGCAGGAGGAAGCCCTTGAGCGCTCTATCCATCCCCCACGCGAGGGCCGCAAGAATCAGAATCATCTCAAGAACCACCGAAAAGGCCGCGAATCCCATGCGCGGCGACACTCCGACCGCCAGGATCAGCGAAGAGGCCTGAACGAGAATCCACCCAAACGCACAAAGATAGAAAATAACCAGGGACTCTGCGCCTAGGGCGACGATGTCATCTCGCTTCATCGTTCACGTGCCAACCGCTCTCTCTTGCGTTCCTGGCCGAAAGATCATCGCCCCACGGCGCAGCGAGAATTCTGAACCCTGGAGACCTGGTATCCCATAAACGTGATTCTCGCCCGCTGGGTGGGCGAGGAAATCTCGCGACGTCCTGCCCAGTTCAGAGCGTCTATGTTTGCCGCCCTTGCCTGATCCAACTCGGCTTTCGTGGCGTCCTTTTTCTGAAGCAAGTCGCAGTAGTGTTGCTTCGTCCGGGCCACGTCACCGAGCTGCTGTTGCCAGAGCGAATCTTCCTTGAGACTGGCGACCGCGTTGGCAAGCTCGTTCTCGAATGCCGTAATGTCCTCGGGTTCGATGCTGCTGCGGATGCGATTCTCGCAGGTTGTGTCGCACGCATTGATATCGGGCGGAAGGCTCCCGGCCTTTCCCGCACCCTCTCGACTGCTTGCGAAGTCGTCGTCGGTATAAACCTTCTTCGCCTTCTTGGGCTTGTCGGGTGCCGTGGCCTGAGGAGCTGCCGCGGCAGCGCCCTGGTCAGTCGAACCTTGCTGCGTATTCGCGGATTGCGACTGGCTCGACTGCGGTTGCCCGGATTGCTGTCGATCGGGAGTTGCTCCGCGCAGCAGAGTCGCAAGAACCAGTGCGGCCAGCAAACCCAAGCTGTAGAAGACCGCGAAGAACGGAAAAATGAATTGGTTGATTCGTCGCCGCATCTGAGGCTCTCTCCTTCCTCGGAGTATCCCATCCAATGGGCGAAGGCTCTGCCTTAGCGGTGAGAGCCTTCGCGTATTGATAAATGACAGTGCACAAAAAGACTGCTTCCCCCTTGACACCCAAGCGCGTAGAATTGCGGCAATTAGCCTCAACGAGGAGGCTCGCATGTGGAAGTTCTTTAGTGTCCTCTCGGCCCTGCTGTTCGTGGGAATCCCTGTCACGATGCAGGAAGCCCCAAAGACCGGCGAGAAAGTTTCGGCTGCTGAGTTCGTAATTCCCCCGGAAGCAGCCAAGAAAGAAAACCCCGTTAAACCAGCCGCTGAATCCATCAACCGAGGCAAGCGGACGTACGGTTACGATTGCGAGATGTGCCACGGAAAAGATGGGGACGGCAAAGGCGACTTGGCCGGCGACATGAAGGTCAAGCCCCGGGACTATCGCGACGCGGATGCTCTCAAGGATATGACCGACGGCGACCTCTTCTACATCATTTCAAAAGGCAAGGGCGAAATGACGGGTGAAGGGGATCGCACCAAGCCCGAAGCGATCTGGGATATGGTCAACTACATCCGGTCGCTCGCGAAGAAGGGATCGCCCGCGAAGCCCAAGACAGAAACGCCATAGAAGCTGCCTGTCTGAGCCGAGCCGACGAAACGCGGCGGTTCTCACGGCGAATAACGATCTCTGCGCGCTAGCCGCTGGTAGCCCGATCAGAAGCCCTTGGGTTCGGTCATGCTGAACCAGTTGCCCGAGTTGTCCTTCAGGATTGCCTCAACCCCGTAGAATTGCTCCTTTGGCGGAGAAAGGAACTCGACCCCTTTGGCTTTGAGTTCCTCGTAAGTCGTGCGGCAGTCGCTCGTCTGCAGCACGCCTCCGTTGAGCTTGCCCTGTGCCAGCAAGCCGCGCAACGCGGCGGCGACATCGGCCTGCATGTTGGGACCGTCTACCTTCATGAGAATGATCTGGAGATCGGGCTGACCTTTCGGGCTCACGGTCAGCCAGCGGAACCCATTGTCCATCTTTTCATCCATCCGGACATCAAAGCCGAGCTTATTCACGTAAAAGTCGCGGGCCGCATCCTGGTCGATGACATATAGAGTCGCGTGGGAAAGTCGTTGGATCATGGGAAACCTCCTTCGTCCGTCTCAGATTATCCACACGGCAGCGGACAACGCTTCTCGATTCTTGCGATTTTCGAGGGTAGACACCAGCTTTATCGCGGTCCCAGGAAGAACTGCTGGTAACAAGCTGGAATGTAATAAAGAGGCCAATGGGCAGCGAGTCCGCCGAAGGTGCTGCGGGCTTCGCGGCGGAAGGAGGCTGGGGATAAGCCGGTAAGAGTGCGAAATCTCAGGCTGAACGAGCCCAGGCTTTCGTAGCCCACATCGAAGCAGATGTCCGTGACGCTGCGATTCTCGGCGAGGAGGAGCTTCTTGGCTTCTTCAATTCGAGTTCGGGTAACAAACCCGTGCGCCGTCTCCCCAAATGCTCGCGCAAACAAGCGGTTGAAATGAAAAGGCGAAAGGCAGGCCTGACTGGCGGCGTTTTGCAGCGTGATCCGGTCACGGTAGCAGGCGCCGAGATAGTCGCGCGCGCGGCACAGGCGTGCGAACGTTGTCGCATCGAAGAGCCGAACCTCCCGTCGGATTGCCAGCTCGCCGCGTCGAAACTGAGTTCTCATGGCAAGTAACTGTAACACATCGCATGAAGCCCGTGGTCTGAACCCAGCCCCCGGTGAGTCAAGTCAGGACATTACCCAGCTGGACGAATACGAATGCCCGGACGAACTCCTGGTGATCATCTGTTTTCGCCAGAAATTCAGGCTGTTTCCGCAGTGGTCGGTTCATCGCTCGAGACGCCGCCCACAGGAACCCGCTGCCTTCGCCCATAGAGCCAGGCGCCCAGGCGCCAAGCCAGAAGAAGCCCCACGATCAATGCATATCGGAGCGGCCTGCGAACATCGGATTTCACCAGCCAGTAATAGTGTATGACGCCTGTAACCGCGCTGAGATAAACCGCGCGATGCAGCAACTGCCACCGCCGTCCGCCTAGCCGCCGAATCCATCCGGCGGTGGAGGTGATCGCCAACGGAATCATCAGCACGAAGCCCGTGAAGCCCACCGTGATAAAACGCCGTTTCTGAACGTCTTTCCACATCTCCGCGAAGTCGAAAAACTTGTCGAGGCCAATCCAGGTGGAGAAGTGCAGGCAGACGTAAAAGAAGGCGAAAAGCCCCATCATTCGCCGAAACCGAATGAGCTGCGGCAAGTGCAGAATCTTCCGCATTGGAGTGATCGCGAGCGTGATGACCAGAAACCGGAGCGTCCAGTCGCCGGTCGTGTGTGTGATGAACTCAATTGGGTTGGCGGTGAGATCACCGTGTAGGGCCTGCCAAACCAGCACTCCAAGCGGTACAAGGCAAAGCGCAAAGACAAGAACCTTCGTCCACTTGTTGGTCAGAATGGAATTCACGCGATGGCCGCCGCTTAGTAGTACTTTCGCAGGTCCATGCCGTTGTACAGGCTGGCCACCTGGTCGGCGTAACCGTTGAACATCAGCGTCGGCCGGCGGAGGAATTCTCCCAGGCGACGTTCCTTCGCCTGGCTCCAACGGGGGTGATCCACGCTCGGATTCACGTTGGAGTAGAAACCGTACTCATGAGAGTTTGAGAGGTTCCAGGTGGTCGGGGGCTCATCTTTCACGAAGCGAATTCTTACGAGCGACTTGATGCTCTTGAAGCCATACTTCCAGGGAATCACCATCCGCACCGGGGCGCCATCCTGGTTCGGAAGCGTTTCGCCGTACATGCCGACGCAGAGGAGCGCCAGCGGGTGCATGGCTTCGTCGAGCCGCAGACCTTCTACGTACGGAAATGGAATCCCGGCCATGGGCCCTTCCGGCATTTGGCTCACGTTGTAAAAACTCTCGAAGGCCACATATTTCGCCTTCGGAGTCGGCTCGACCAGATTGGCGAGGACGTTGAAGGAATAGCCGATCCACGGGACAACGATCGACCACGCCTCCACGCAGCGATGCCTGTAAATGCGCTCCTCGAGCGGCGCGAGCTTCAGGATTTCGTCCATGCTGAACTTGCGCGGCTTCTTTACTTCGCCATCGACGGTAACGGTCCACGGTGAAGTCTGGAAGTTCTTGGAGTTATTCGCGGGAGCCCCTTTGTCGGTGCCGAATTCGTAGAAGTTGTTGTAATGCGTCACATCGTTGTAGGGAGTCTGCTTCTCGTCGGTGCTGTAGGGTCCCTTGATAACCCCGATGAGCTTGGTTGGGACGGAACCGGTGCCCGGGCCAGACAGCAGGTATGAGTACTTCTTCCACCCCGCCACAGCGCCCGTCGTTACCAGCAGTCCGAACAGAAAATTCCGCCGGTTCGTGTAAACGCTTTTCGGAGTCACATCCGAATAGGTCAAATCCGGCACTCGCTTTGTAACCATACTCGCTCTCCGAGCTCACTCAATGGTATCAGACTCGCAATTGACTGTGCCAAGATTGGATGCGCGGAATCGCAGGAAGAAACAGAGTGATTCTCCTCAGAGCGAACGCTCGTCGGCGCGAGATCGCTCTGGGCAAGCAGCACATGCTAGATGGTCGTGGTCACTGGGCGGCCTTCCAGTTCTAGCGGGGCTCTGAGGGGCGAGACGCAATCACGGGAGATGGTACTCCCTTTGTAGGCGATTGGAAATAAGCGCCTTATTCCGGAGCTCCCGTACAGGACATCCCTCCCGCGACTGCGGTATTTACCCTATTCTCCGTTTTCCTTGATTGTTGTTTCCTTATACCACGCCCGGCTCGGTCGTTCTCGGAACTAGGAGAGCAAATACATGGGAAAGCAGCTTCGAGTGTGCGCGGTGTTATCGGGCGTGGTTCTGATAGCAGGCTTGGTGTGTGGGGTCGCTCGGGCCGACAAAGCGTCGTGGGATTTCTCCGATCCCCCAGGGTCGCTTGGCACATCACAGACTTTTACTTTTGATGGCGTAACTGTCAGCGCGACCGCTCACTCGATGGACGCGCACCGCGGGGCGATGGGCCTCTTTGGTAAGCAAGGCGGTGGGGATGAAAACGGGCTTGGTATTGTTGGCAAATCGGACCATGAAATCAATGGCCAGGCTTTCATCCAGCTCGATCTCACGAACCTGCTCAGCGCAGGCTTCACTAACGGCCGGCTCACAATCGGCAGCGTCGAGAAGGACGAATCGTTCAAGATTTTTGGCTCAAACACGAAGGGTGACCTGGGAACGCTATTGATGACCGGCAACCTCGACGCCACTGCGTTCAACATCCCGGATTTCGGCCAATTCAAGTTCATTAGCGTTACGGCGGGCAATGGCGACGTCCTGGTGAAATCGTTGGACGCGTCGGGGATCTCCGGTACAAGCGGTGATAATACGTCGGGAGCAGTTCCAGAACCTAGCTCGCTCGCGTTGTTGGGGGCGGGCCTGCTGAGTCTTGGCATGGCAGCTCGACGCAAACTCCTGCGAATTAATTCGCCCTCGTAAAAGGGATTCATTTCGGGTCGGGTCGTCCGACAGCCACCGCGAAGGACCGTTTTTCATATTCTTAATACAGGCCCTTCGCGGAGGCTGCTGTCACTCGCGCTAGCAGCGTTTCCAAAGTGCTGAATCGCGGCTCAGGAACTCGCAGCTCGTGCGACTGGGGAATCGCAAGCACTGATGCAAGCGAGTCCAGCTACTTCCCCGTCAGAAACTTGTGCTGCGCCGCACTCAACGGCACCACGCTCAGCCGTCCCTGCCGCACCAGTGGTGAGTCCCCGAAAAACCTATTGGCTTTGACGTCGGTGAGCGTCACTGGCCGAGCCAGCGCCTCGCCCACTTTGATCTTCACCTGGGGATTCTTCGGATCGGACGCATCTACGGACACTACCGTGGCAGTCCCCACGGCAGTCTTGCGATCGCCGGTCTCATAAATCACCAGGCGATCGCCCGCTTTCATCCCGCGGAGGTTCTTCAGCGCCACTGGATTCGACACGCCATCCCAAACGGTGCTCTTGTCCTGCTGCAGATCAGCGAAGGAATATTCTGAAGGCTCGGTTTTGAGCAGGTAGTCCATCAGTGCCTCCCAATTATAAATCTCAGCATACGGATTTAGGAAATCGCGAAGAGCCCGCGACTCCATTTGCTGCGCTTGCGGCGTGTCGCGCGCTTGCTCGTGATCGGCACTGGCGTAGCCGCCGCTGCCTGCAACAGCCGGAGGAAGGCCTGCGCATCCTTCGTCAGCGGCCGATGGCGCGGATGGATGATGTCCAGGTTGCGGCGCAACCCGTCCGCATTGACGATCTCGATGGCGGCCAGCTTACCCTGCCGAAGCTCCTGGGTGACTGCGATCAGCGGAAGAAAACCGAACCCCAGCTTGCGCTCGATCATTCGCTTGGCGGCTTCGATTCCTTCTACTTCGAGCACAACATTCGGCAACAGGCCGGCGCGGCGGAACAAGCCTTGGCTGAGCGTCCAATCGCTCGATCCCCGATCGAAGAAAATAAGCGGCCAGGATTCGATCTCCTCCAGGGTGGCTTGGCGCTTGCGAGCCATCGGATGCGCCGGGTGGCCAACCAGGATGAGGGGATCGTCGCGCAGCGTCATGGTCTCGACTTCCGGATGATTCAGCGACCGCGCCACGCCTATATCCGCTTCGCCGTCGAGGACCATCTTCAGCACGTCCATGGAATTGCCTGACCGGAGACTGACCATGACATTCGGATTAGCCGCCTGATAATCCTTCATCACGTCCGGCAGGAAGTAGGTGCAAATGGAAAGCGCGGCGGCAATTCGCAGGGCGCCGCCGGCGGAAGGTTGCAGCTCGTGCACGGCCTGCCGGGCCAGAGCCACGGTCCTTAGCAATTGTTCCGCATGTGGCCGCAAGGCCTTGCCCGCCGGCGACAGCGCAAGACTGGCGCGTCCCCGCGTAAACAACGTCACCCCGAGCGAATCTTCCAAAGCCTGAATGCGCGCGCTGACAGCGGGCTGGCTGACGCGCAGAGCCTCCGCCGCGCGATGAAATCCCCCGTAAGTGACTACCGCCAGGAAGGTTTCGACTTGATCGATTTCCACGGGCGCCTCCGCAAGGACCGAACGGCTTCTCGGGTGAAACCAGTATAAGGCGATAACATTTCTCTATCAAGCTGATAATGACAATCAGTTTGACTGATTGTCCGCTCTCCTGGACAATGGCACCGTCGTCGCCAAGCGATCGAGCACGGCGACGAAAGAGAGCGACGCGACCCCGCTGGCATCGCTCAGCAAAGGTCCGGCAAAGGAGACTGAACATGGAAGGCTCATGCACACGGACATTCCCCCGGATGTTGCTAGACAAGCCGGTTGAGCTCCAAATCGGCAAGGACACGATCCGAATCGAAGATCCCGACAACAACCTGAGTGTCGGCGGGCTATTCGTAGGTCGCGGGGACCTGCCTGTGGGCAAATCCGTACATGTGCGGATCGCCGCGCGTCATCCGTTTGAGGCCGACGCCCAGATTTGTGAACCCAGCAAATCGGGTGTAGGCATCCGATTCATGCCTCTTTCAGGCCGAAATCGCGAGGCCCTGGACGAGCTGATCGAGGATTTGACGCGAAGGGGTTTGCCGGCAGCCTAAGCCTAGGTTAAAGCTGAATCGGCGACAACCGATTCCCGATACGTCCCCAGCTTGAATTTTTGCAAGACCCCGGTGCGCTGCGAAAGCTGCGTTCGCTTGAGGATATTTTTGTCGCAATTTCAGTTGAGAGGAAAATAATATGAGCACCAACGGAAATTCTTCCAAGGGCAATAATTCGCAACTGGAAATGGAATGGCGGACCAACCCGCGATGGAAAGGGGTCACTCGGCCCTACAGCGGGAAGGATGTCGAGCAGCTACGCGGCTCCATCCACGTCGAGCACACGCTGGCGCGGCTAGGCGCTGAGCGCTTGTGGAGATTATTGCACGACGAACCGTACGTGCCGGCGCTGGGCGCCGTGACCGGCAACCAGGCCGTCCAGCAGGTGAAGGCGGGCTTACCGGCGATTTACGTCAGCGGATGGCAGGCGGCAGCCGATGCGAACAACGCTGGGCAAATGTATCCCGACCAGAGCCTCTATCCAGCCGACAGCGTGCCGAATCTCGTGCGGCGAATCAACCAGGCGCTGATGCGCGCTGACCAAATCCATCATGCCGAAGGAAAAAATGGAATCTACTGGTTTGCGCCATTGATCGCCGATGCCGAAGCGGGGTTCGGCGGGAACCTGAATGCGTTTGAGCTGATGAAAGGGATGATTGAGGCGGGAGCCGCTTGCGTCCATTTCGAAGACCAGTTGTCGTCCGCCAAGAAGTGCGGTCACTTGGGCGGCAAAGTGCTCGTGCCCACGGTCGAGGGGATCCAGAAACTCGTAGCGGCGCGACTGGCGGCGGACGTGATGGGCGTGCCCGCATTGATCATGGCGCGCACCGACGCCGATAGCGCAACTCTCTTGACGAGTGACATCGATCCGCGCGATCGTGAATTCCTCACCGGCGAACGGACAGCGGAAGGCTTTTACCGGGTGCGCGGCGGTCTGGATGCAGCGATTGCCCGCGCCAATTCGTATGCTCCCTACACAGACATGGTTTGGTGCGAAACCTCGAAGCCGGATCTGGACGAAGCGCGGCAGTTTGCCGAAGGAGTCCTGGCTCGGCATCCGGGCAAGATGCTTGCCTATAACTGCTCACCCTCATTCAACTGGAAGAAGAACCTGGACGACGCCACCATTGCGCGCTTCCAGCGCGAGCTGGGCGCCATGGGCTACAAGTTCCAATTCATTACGCTGGCGGGCTTCCACTCGCTGAACCTGTCCATGTTCGAACTGGCGCGCGGCTACAAACAGAGCGGCATGACGGCGTATTGCCAGGTGCAGGAAATGGAATTCAGCCGCGAACAGGAGCACGGCTACGAGGCGGCGAAGCACCAGCGCTTCGTTGGCACCGGCTACTTCGACGCCATACAGCAGGCGATCACCAGCGGAACGGCCTCGACGACCGCGCTCGAAGGCTCAACCGAGACGGCGCAGTTCAGCAACACGAGACCTCCTTCGCATGCTGGCAACGGAAACGACGCTAACCACCGCGCGATTCCGGCGGACTGACGCGCGTCGATAGCAATCTAGTTGGCTGCTCTTGGCGGCTGCGTGGTGGCCTGCAAGCGGCGCATGCCGCGCAGCCATCGGTCGTAATCGGTCGCCTTCCGTTGGAAATACTCTGCTACTTCGGGTTGCGGGAGGATCAGAAACCGCTCCTCCGCGAGTCCCTTCACCACCGCCTCGGCCACTTGTTCCGGCTCGATTGCCGTCTCCAGCAGGAACGAGGCCGCGCCAAATTCTCCTTTCAACAGCATATCGGTACGCACTCCCAGCGGGCAAAGCGCTGAAACCTTGATCCCATGATCGCCGTGCGTAATCGCGAGCCATTCCGCCAAGGCTAACGCCGCGTGCTTGGTCACCGAGTAAGGAGCCGAGCCGATCAGTGTCAACAGCCCGGCCGCCGAAATAGTCTGCAACAGGTATCCTTTGCCGCGGGCGAGCATCCCCGGCAGTACGGCGCGCGCCGCGTAGACGTGCGCCATCACGTTGACATCCCAGATCCGCTGCCAGTCGGCGTTTGCCGCCTCCGCGCCTCCGAGGACGCTAATGCCAGCGTTCGAGCAAAAAAGATCGATGCCGCCGTACTTTTCGGTGACCTGTTGGACCAAGCGCACCACGTCGGATTCGCGTGCGACGTTTGTCTCCACCGCCATGCCACCGATCTCGTTCGCCACCTGGACCGCGGCGGCCGCTTGCACGTCGGCCACCACCACGGCTTTCGGACTCTCCGCGGCGAAACGCCGGCACAGCGCCCGCCCGATTCCGTTCGCGCCACCCGTAACCACCGCGACTTTGTTGGCTAGCTTCATGATGGGGCAAGGTACTCCGCCTAATGCCGTGACTTCAAGTGCTAGAATCGACGCTCTCGTAGCGACCGGAGATTCTATGCCGCCACTCGTGGTGGAAACGCTGCAATCCCTGAAGGACTTCGTAGGCTGCGAAATCGGCGTGACCGATTGGTTCCTGGTCACGCAGGAGCGTATTCAGCAGTTTGCCGAAATGACTGAAGACCGGCAGTGGATTCACGTGGATCGCGAACGCGCGCAACGCGAATCGCCCTATGGCACCACGATTGCCCATGGCTTCTTAACCCTCTCCCTGCTGGGTCACTTCATGAAGCAGGCAATTCAAATTCGCAGCGGCATTCGCCTGGCAGTCAACTACGGGTTGAATCGAGTCCGCTTCCCTTCCCCCGTCCGTGCCGACTCGAAGATCCGCGCTCGCGTCACTCTTCAGTCCCTGAAGGAACTTCCGGATGGAGTCGAAGCTGTCTTTTCGATATCGGTGGAGGGCGCGGGCACTGAGAAACCATGCTGCGTGGCAGAGTGGGTGGTCCGTTACTACATTTAGCGGGGTCTATACCTAAGTTCGGCGATACGCGACGGTGGAAAAGCGGGCGGCCGATCTTTCTCTTGACTGCTTTCGAAAAACGGAACAGCATCTCGCTGAAAATTGCCGTGGTCACGCACGCATTGACACTCCTGCTTGCCCGAGGTTCGTTCCCGATTCTTCAAGAGAGAGGTATCCCTCGATGACTGCCGTCCATGGTTTTCGCGAGCGTGTGCGCACGTTGAAGTCCCCGATGGTCGCCGGCCTCTGTTCGCTTGCTGTGCTTATCACCGTAGCGGCTCCGGGCGTCGCCCAATCCGTCAAGCATCCTCTCGATGCGCTCACGGCGCTGGAATACTGGGCGGTCTTCGACGCCATGAAGGCGTCAGGGCACGTCGACACGAACACTCGGTATCCGCTTATCACTCTCCACGAGCCGCCCAAGGACGAAGTGCTGCAGTGGAAGCCGGGCCAAACACCCCGCCGCGAGGCTCTGGTTGTCGTCAAGCAGGGGCCGAAAACGTTCGAAGCCGTGGTGGATGTCGCCCTCCGAAAGGTGATTTCCTGGAAGGAGGCCGAAGGCGTCCAGCCAAACCTCACGGAAGAAGAGATTGTCGGGGTTGACGAGGCGGTGAAAGCAAACCCGGAATGGCAGGCGGCCATGCGGCGGCGAGGAATAACGGATTACGATACGGTCGTTTGCATCGGGATTTCGCCCGGCTATTTCGGCACACCGGAGGAACAAGGGCGGCGGCTTCAGCGGGTAATTTGCAGCGATCGCCACGGCGTTTGGGAAGGGGACGGGCGGCCTATCGAGGGCCTGATCGTCGTGTGGGACGCGAACGAACGAAAGGTGCTGCGCGTGATCGACACGGGAGTGGTGCCCGTACCGCGCGGCCCGGCTGATTACGACATCGAGTCCGTCGGCCCGCTGCGGGAAGTCCCCACGCCCATCACCGTCCAACAGCCACAGGGCCCGAGCTTCCGGCTCGACGGCCACGAAGTGAGCTGGCAGAAATGGAATTTCCACTTCCGGATGGATCGCCGCGTCGGGCTGGTAGTGTCCAACGTGCGCTACGTCGATGGGGACAAACTCCGCTCGATTCTCTACGAAGGCTCGCTCTCCGAGATTTTCGTTCCCTACATGGACCCGGCCGAAGGCTGGTACCACTGGACCTATCTCGACGCGGGCGAATTCGCCGATGGTTTCCCCTCACCGCTCGAGCCCGGCGCCGACTGCCCGGAGAACTCGGTCTTCTTCGACCAGGTCTATGCCAGTGAGAAGGGGATCCCGCAGCTCCGTCCGCGCGCGGCGTGTTTGTTCGAGCGATATGGCGGCGATATTGCCTGGCGTCACAAGGGCTTCAACGATCTGATCGAGAGCCGGAGGAGACGCGATCTGGTGCTGCGGACAATCGGCACGTTTGGCAACTACGACTACGTCTTCGACTGGATCTTCCTGCAAGACGGAACAATCAAAGTCTCGGTCGGCGCCACAGGCATTGACGCCGTGAAGGGCGTCGCGAGCCGGACGGCGGATGATGACGCCGACGGTCACGCCGGCGCTTACGGGCGCTTCGTTGCCGAAAACACCGTCGGCGAGGACCACGATCACTTCTTCTCGTTCCGGCTGGATTTCGATTTGGACGGCACCGCCAACAGCTTCGTGCGAGACCGGATCAGCGTCGAACGCTTGCCGGCCGAAAACCCGAGGAAGAGCGTGTGGGTGGCCAAACCCGAGCTCGCGAAGTTGGAGCAGCAGGCCAAACTGCGCATGAGCATGGAACAGCCGGAGATTTGGAGGGTGATCAACCCGAACGTAAAAGGCCCGCTCGGGTACCCTGTCGGGTACGAGATCATGCCCGGCGAGAACGCGATGTCACTGCTGCTGCCGGAGGACTACCCCCAACGGCGCGCAGGGTTCACCGATTACCAGCTTTGGGTGACGCCATACCGCGCCGAAGAACGCTATGCCGCCGGTGACTATCCGACCCAGAGCAAGGGAGGGGATGGGCTGCCGGCTTGGACGAACGCAAACCGGCCGATCGAGAACACCGATATCGTTGTTTGGTACACACTCGGTTTTCACCACGTGCCGCACTCGGAAGATTGGCCCGTCATGCCTACGAGCAGCCATGAGTTCGAGCTGCGCCCCTGCAACTTCTTCGTGCGGAACCCGGCGCTCGACTTGCCGAAGCAGCCCTGAGTCAGAATGAAAGGCTGCCCGGATGTTAAGCAAGTCCTGCCGCGGCATCCGTGAGAACCGTGATACGAGGATGACGCGCCTGCGCCGGTGGGACCCTCCAGCGAAGACGGGTAACGACCTCGATAAAGACTGCGCGTCAAGAGTCCGACTAGAAAGCAGCCCGCCTTACAATGCTGATGCTGATGCCTCGGAGCCCGCACGCAACTCTGGCTAAATCCCGAGGGCTTGGCTGCCTAAACTGACCGGGAGCATCACAGGATTCTTGCGCCACACCTGATTAGGCCGCCTACTGAGGTGCGACTCGGAATGCCAACTTCTTGCCCCGCTGACAAGTATTCGTTTCCTGGCCGCGTTCCGCGTCATGACGTTTCACTCCGTGATTTGGGACCGGAAGACTTTCTGGTGGCGTGGTCTGATGACGACTCCCGTTAGTGTGAGTTATTTCTTTGTCTCAGCTGGAGATGGCAAAGCACAAGACCTTTACCGTGGCCACGGATGTGAAAGTCTATTTCTGTGATCCGCAAAGCCCTTGGCAGCGTGGCTCGAACGAAAACACTAATGGGCTATTACGACAATACTTCC
>JBARRP010000195.1:0-10962 GCA_049644285.1 Candidatus Acidiferrales bacterium
CCGAGCAGTTCTACTTGGCGGCCACGGCACAAAATCTGAAGCGGCTGGTGAAGTTCCTCGCCCAGCGAGAGCCACTGCCAGTTCCCTGTGCCACCTGACAGGGGCAACGGAGATTGGTAAGACTTAAGATGAGAACAAAAAGGAGCACGGGAACCGATTACATCGGGCACTGAGTCCCGCTTCGGTAGAGCAACAGCGACGCAGCCTTCTAGTCTTCCCTCACTTTTTCAACAAAATCTATGTCTTTGGAGCGGGGGCGTGCGAATCCGAGGTAGTGTCCGGGGAGGATCCCGACAGGAGAAAAACGATGAAGGCCGGAAAGAGAGAGGGCCCTCGAGAATCGGAAGAGTGCGACCAGGTAATTGAGCAGCTAAGGGAAACGGGCCGAGGCTAAGCGGCTTGTGGAGCAGGCAGGAAGACCGAGGACGAGCGTGTGAATCGCCACTACAGTTGACTAGGTGCTTCTGGCTTTTGATGGTGCTGTTTATGAGAGCGACCCGACTCGAACCAGTCTTTAGGGAGAGGCAAGGTTCCAGAATCGGGGAGAGGGCTTTATGAGTTCGACCCTTACCTGTGTCTTACCCATGGCACGCGAGACGTGCTTTGCTAGGGCCATGATCGTAGAATCCGAAGCCTGGGACTCGGCAAGAGGCGAAATGAACGTATGCCGCAGATCATGAAACCGGCAGGTGACGCCGGCGGCTCTCCGTGCGCTCCCCCGGGCCAGTTTCCAACGGTTCATCGCCTGAGTTGGGGCTCCACGGTTTACTTATTAGGGCATCCGATTGTTAAATCCTCCGCCCGACGCTCTTCGGGAGCGAGAATGTGGGCGGGGGCGCCATGAGGAAGAGGTTGGCTCATAGGATCCCAAACGCGCACCAGCGCGCAGCTCAGCTTCGGCTAATCGTCGAACAAGCACCCGCCATCATTTGGACTACGGACGCCGACCTCCGAATCGCGTCTTGCTGGGGCGCACCCTTGCGGGCACTGAGTCTGACTCCCAACGAAGTTGTGGGAACGACTCTGTATGAATACTTTAAGACCGAGGATCCGTCAGCGCCGTACATAGCAAACCACCTTCAGGCACTGCAAGGGACACTTGTGAGTTTCGACGCGGACTACAAAGGTCGGGCATTCCGCATTCGTCTCGAGCCCCTTAGAGATAGTCAGTCCAGAATTATCGGTGCCGTTGGAGTGGCGCTTGATGTGACCGAGCAAAGGCGGTCAGAGGAATCGATCAGATACCTCGCTTCGCACGATCCCCTTACCGGCCTAGCCAACTACAGGGCACTTCTGGAAGCCTTTGACAAGGAACTCCAGCGCTCAGACCGTACCGCGCGTCCATTTGCCGTTTTGCTACTGGACATGGACCGCTTGAAAGAGATTAACGACCGGCATGGACACCTTGTCGGCACCCGTGCGCTAGGCAGGTTGGCCGCCGTCCTGCAGCGTACCTGCCGGTCCACCGACGCCGTAGCACGATACGGTGGAGATGAGTTCGGGCTTCTTCTCGTAGAGACGGATCAGGCGGCTGCATTGCAGGTGGCGCACAGAATTGAGAACAACTTAGCGAATGATTGTGAGAATCCTCCTCTAACAGTGAGCGTGGGAATTGCCGTGTATCCGGGGGATGGCTATACATTCGAGAATCTCCTAGCAGCTGCAGACCGCGACCTCTATCGGAACAAGCTACGCAACGCTCTGCATGTGAAGGCATGCGCAGCTCAAACCGACAGTCGAGGGGCTGTTCAGACTGAGTGCCGCCCGGAGCGCCGCCGCAGCGAGCGCGTACTTCTTGACGTGCCTCTTCTCGTCTGTGGACAATCCACCGAGAGACAGCCTTTCCAGGAGGAGACGTTCACCATCTCTGTAAGCGCTCACGGTGCCCTGTTGATTTTGGCTACGAAAGTGGCGCTCGGACAAAAACTCGTCCTGAGGAACCAGCAGACACAGGACGAAAGGCACGGCACGGTCGCGTGTTTCGGTTCCCCGTATGGCGGACTAGCTCAAGTAGCGATCGAGTTTTCGCGGCCGGCGCCAGAGTTTTGGCCCGTCGATCCTCTGCCGCGCGGGTGGAGGATTTCCATGCAGACGGACGCAGCCGCCGACAAACAACTCAGTAGCCAGTAACTCTCATAGAACAATTTATTCTTCACGCGCGGTTACATACGTGCCCCTCTGGTGTATATTCTTCCTACCCCAGTCACCGAGGGACTCGAATGTCGGTCAGGATCTTGATTGTCGATGACCACGAAATTGTGCGGCAGGGGATACGTTTACTCGTGCAGACCCGACCGCATTGGGAAATCTGCGGTGAGGCTGGCGACGGGCAAGAGGCCGTCCGTCTGGCCAAAGAGCTAAGACCGGATGCCATAATCCTAGACGTAACGATGCCGGTCATGGGTGGGCTGGGCGCTGCTAGTGAAATCACAAAGAGCAATCCGGCCTGCAGGGTGCTGATTTTCACGGTAGATGACTCAGCTACGCTCGGCAAGTTCGCGCAGCGTTCGGGTGCTCAGGGGCTGGTCGTAAAGTCCCGAGCGGCTCAGGACCTCGTCGAAGCTTTGGAAACAGTGCTTGCCGGTGGGACGTTTTTTCGCAACGAATTCGTCGCCGAGAATCAGAAAAGGTAACTTAGCCGCTCGTTCCAAAAATCTTTTCCCGCGTTTTGGAACGTCCTCCAGCAGCACGATGCAACGCGTGGCAAACCCCGCGAACGGTCTTTAAGCTTGGAGATGAGTATGAAGAGAACCCACCACGGCACCGCAACCACGAATACAAGTGGAGACATCAGGCCAAACGTGAAGAACAATGGGCAGACCGCTGCTCGTACTGAGGTTGTCTCTACTGATTTGAGCGTGATGCTGGCGAGCCTGCAGACAATGCGGGACGGCGAATTCTCCGTGCGCCTCCCGGGGAACTGGACAGGGCTCGCAGGGAAAATCGCGGACACGTTTAATGAGATTGTGACCGCTAACCAGCAAATGGCGCAGGAGCTAAAGCGCGTCGGACAAGTTGTAGGCAAGGAGGGAAGAACGAGGGAGCGCGTGCGATTTCACCAGCCGAAAGCCGCATGGAGGGAGATGGAGGTGTCGGTCAATACACTCGTGGATGACCTGCTCCGACCCACCACCGAGGTCACCCGCGCCATCGCGGCCGTTGCGAAGGGCAATCTGACGCAAACCGTTCAGCTGGATGTCGATGGGCGACCCCTAGAGGGTGAATTCCTGCATTCGGCCAAAATTGTCAACACCATGATTCAGCAACTTGGTGTGTTCACGGCTGAGGTTACGCGCGTTGCACGTGAAGTAGGTACTGAAGGCAAGCTTGGCGGACAGGCGCAGGTACCCGGCGTCGCGGGTACCTGGAAGGATCTCACCGATTCCGTCAACTCGATGGCGAGTAATTTGACGGGCCAGGTGCGCAACATCGCGGAGGTCGCGACCGCCGTGGCGAGCGGTGATCTCTCGCGCAAGATCACGGTGGACGTGCGCGGTGAAATCCTCCAGCTCAAAGAAGCCATCAACACGATGGTGGACCAGCTACGGTCATTCGCGTCTGAAGTTACGCGCGTGGCGCGTGAGGTGGGTACCGAAGGCCGGTTGGGTGGACAGGCAGTGGTGCTGGGTGTGGCCGGCACGTGGAAAGATCTTACGGACTCGGTCAATGCGATGGCCGGAAACCTCACGGCGCAGGTACGAAACATCGCCGAGGTGACTACGGCTGTGGCGCGCGGTGATTTGTCGCGCAAGATTACCGTGGACGTGAAGGGCGAAATTCTCGCGCTGAAGGACACCATCAACACGATGGTGGACCAGCTTAATGCGTTTGCGGGCGAAGTGACGCGCGTGGCGCGCGAAGTGGGTACCGAAGGCAAGCTGGGCGGACAGGCGCAGGTGCCTGGCGTGGCTGGCACGTGGAAGGACCTCACCGACAACGTGAACTTCATGGCCAGCAACCTCACCGGCCAGGTGCGCAACATCGCTGAAGTGGCAACGGCAATTGCGAGCGGCGACCTCTCGCGCAAGATCACGGTGGACGTGCGCGGGGAGATTTTGCAGCTCAAAGAAACCCTCAACACCATGGTGGATCAGTTGAACCGGTTCGCCGGTGAAGTGACCCGCGTGGCGCGCGAGGTGGGCAGCGAAGGCCGATTGGGAGGGCAGGCCAACGTGCCCGGCGTGGCTGGAACGTGGAAGGACCTTACCGACTCGGTCAACTCGATGGCCGGAAACCTGACGGGGCAAGTGCGTAACATCGCCGAGGTAACGACTGCCGTGGCCTGTGGCGATTTGTCGCGCAAGATTACCGTGGACGTGAAGGGTGAAATCCTCGAACTGAAGGACACCATCAACACGATGGTGGACCAGCTTAATGCGTTTGCGGGCGAGGTGACCCGAGTTGCGCGCGAGGTCGGCACGGAAGGCAAGTTGGGTGGCCAGGCACAGGTACCTGGGGCCGGTACTTGGAAGGACCTCACGGATAACGTGAATTTCATGGCCAGCAACTTGACCGGTCAGGTGCGCAACATTGCAGAAGTGGCCACCGCTGTAGCGCGAGGCGATTTGTCGCGTAAGATCACCGTCGACGTGAAGGGTGAAATCCTCGAACTGAAGGACACCCTCAACACCATGGTGGATCAGTTGCGGTCATTCGCGTCCGAAGTGACGCGCGTGGCGCGTGAAGTAGGTACTGACGGCAAGCTTGGCGGGCAGGCGCAGGTACCCGGCGTCGCTGGTACCTGGAAGGATCTCACCGATTCCGTCAACTGGATGGCCAGCAACTTGACCGGTCAGGTGCGTAACATTGCAGAAGTGGCTACCGCCATCGCTAGCGGCGACCTCTCAAAGAAAATCACCGTGAACGTAAGTGGCGAGATCCTGCTGCTTAAGGAAACGATCAATACGATGGTGGATCAGCTAAACGCCTTCGCCGGTGAGGTGACGCGTGTCGCGCGCGAGGTGGGCAGCGAAGGCCGATTGGGAGGGCAGGCCAACGTACCAGGCGTTGCTGGCACGTGGAAGGACCTTACGGATTCCGTTAACTCGATGGCAGGTAATCTGACGGCTCAAGTGCGCAACATCGCCGAAGTAACCACCGCCGTGGCGCGTGGCGATTTGTCGCGCAAGATCACTGTGGACGTGAAGGGCGAAATTCTCGAACTGAAGGACACCATCAACACGATGGTGGATCAGCTCAACGCGTTTGCGGGCGAGGTGACGCGCGTGGCGCGCGAAGTCGGTACCGAAGGCAAGCTAGGCGGTCAAGCGCAAGTGCCCGGAGTGGGCGGCACTTGGAAAGACCTCACGGATAACGTGAACTTCATGGCCAGCAACCTCACCGGCCAGGTGCGCAATATCGCTGAAGTGGCAACGGCAATTGCGAGTGGCGATCTCTCGCGCAAGATCACGGTAGACGTGCGCGGGGAAATTTTGCAGCTCAAAGAAACGCTCAACACCATGGTCGAACAGCTGCGGTCGTTTGCCGCCGAGGTGACCCGCGTAGCGCGCGAGGTGGGTAGCGAAGGCCGGCTCGGAGGACAAGCGAATGTGCCGGGCGTTGCTGGCACGTGGAAGGACCTAACCGACTCCGTCAACGCAATGGCCGGGAACTTGACCGGCCAGGTGCGCAACATCGCCGAGGTAACCACCGCGGTGGCGCGTGGAGATTTGTCGCGCAAGATCACCGTAGACGTGAAGGGCGAAATTCTCGAACTGAAGAACACCATCAATACAATGGTAGACCAGCTCAATGCCTTCGCCGCCGAGGTGACCCGCGTTGCGCGCGAGGTGGGCACGGACGGGAAGCTGGGGGGGCAGGCAAAGGTCCCAGGTGTCGCTGGGACATGGAAGGATCTTACAGACAACGTTAACGTGATGGCTGCCAATCTTACCGAGCAAGTACGCGGAATCGTCAAGGTCGTGACCGCCGTCGCAAACGGTGAGCTGACGAAGAAACTCACGGTTAACGCTAAGGGCGAAGTCGCTGCGCTGGCCGAAACAATTAACAACATGACAGACACGTTAGCCACTTTTGCGGACCAGGTAACGACAGTCGCTCGAGAGGTGGGGGTGGAGGGCCGTCTCGGCGGTCAAGCAAACGTGCCTGGTGCGGCTGGCACGTGGAAAGACCTAACCGGGAATGTGAACCTCCTCGCCGACAATCTGACCAACCAAGTGCGGGCCATCGCGGAAGTCGCCACCGCTGTTACTAAAGGTGACTTGACCCGGTCCGTCCAGGTTGAAGCGAGTGGCGAGGTCGCCGAGCTAAAAGATTATATCAACACCATGATCGACAATCTGCGGCTCACCACGGACCGCAACAAGGAGCAGGACTGGCTCAAGACAAACCTCGCGCGCTTGACCGGAAAGTTGCAAGGTCAGCGCGACCTGACTACCGTCGGGCGAATGCTGCTGTCCGAGTTGGCTCCGCTCGTCAATGCCCAGCAAGGCGTGATCTATCAGATGCAGACAGAGGAATCTGCCGACATGGTGCTGCTCTCGGCCTTCGCTGATGATGGACAAGACGGGCATCCCGGTCATCTGCGCGTGGGGAAGGGGCTCGTTGGGCAGTGTGCCGCGGAGAAGCGCCGCATGCTGATTACCGAGGTGCCGGCACATGCCGTTCCAATCCGGTCGGGCTTATTCCAAGCCGTCCCGCGAAACGTCATTGTGCTGCCCGTTCTTTTCGAGGATCGCGTTAAAGCGGTGATCGAGCTGGCTTCGCTGAGCATCTTCACGCCTTCGCATATCGCATTTCTCGAACAACTGACTGCCAGCATCGGCATTGTGCTGAATAGCATTGAGGCGACGATGCAGACCGAAGGACTACTGAAGCAATCGCAGCAATTGGCTGCCGAACTTCAAACGCAGCAGACAGAATTGCAGCAGACCAACGAGCAGCTTGCGCAAAAAGCTCGGCAGCTCGCCGAGCAGAACGTCGAGGTGGAACGCAAGAACCAAGAAATTGAGCAGGCACGCCGGGCCGTGGAAGAGAAAGCTAAAGAACTGGCTCTTACCTCCAAGTACAAGTCCGAATTCCTCGCCAACATGTCCCATGAGCTGCGCACGCCTCTCAACAGCATCTTGGTCCTGGGCCAGCAACTCAGCGATAACCGCGATGGCAATTTGACGCCAAAGCAGGTCGAGTTCTCCCGCACGATTCATGGCGCCGGTACGGATCTACTGAACCTGATCAGCGATATTCTCGACTTGTCGAAGATCGAATCCGGCACCGTTTCGGTAGAGGCTGAGGAAGTCTTCTTCGGAAGCCTGCTCGACATGGTGGCTCGTCCGTTCCGCCACGAAGCAGAGAATCGGCGGCTCAGTTTCGAAATACAGACCGATCCGGCGCTTACGCGTAGCCTGGTCACCGACTCGAAGCGTCTGCAGCAAGTTCTCAAAAATCTGCTCTCCAATGCGTTCAAATTCACCGAACGGGGGGGGGTGCGTCTATCTGTGTCCGTTGCCGAGAGCGGCTGGAGCGAAGCCCATCCAGTCCTCGCCGCGGCAGCGTCCGTGATCGCTTTTGAGGTTGCCGATACTGGTATCGGCATTCCGTCCGAGAAACAGCGGATCATCTTCGAAGCTTTTCAGCAGGCTGACGCTGGCACCAGTCGTAAATATGGAGGCACCGGCCTAGGACTCGCGATTAGCCGCGAACTAGCTAGCCTGCTCGGAGGCGAGATCCAATTGCGCAGTACACCTGGCACGGGCAGCACTTTTACCCTCTATTTGCCCCAAACGTATGTCGGTCCATCTACCGGTGTCACGTTGGTGGACAGGAAAGCATCATCGTCCGCCTCGCCTCTTCAAATATCCACTGCGGTTGCATCGGAGCACTCGACCGAACAAATCCCTGATGATCGTGAAAATCTGAAACAAGACGATGCTATCCTATTAATTGTCGAAGATGATCCTCATTACGCCCGCGTGCTTTGCGATCTATCCCACGATAAGGGGTTCAAGGTCCTCGTGGCTACGCGCGGCTCAGAAGCTCTGGCGCTGGCCCGGGAGTTCCATCCAACGGCCGTATCGCTGGACATTTTCTTGCCGGACATGCTGGGTTGGACGGTGCTCAACCATTTGAAACAGGATCCGGCCACGCGACACATCCCGGTCCAGATATTGACACTGGATGAAGACCGGCACCACGGCTTGTCACGTGGGGCGTTCGCGTTTGTGACCAAGCCGACTACGCCCGAGGCACTGGAGACAGCGTTCGCCCGCATCAAAGAATACGCGATGCCGCGCCGCAAGCAGCTGTTGATTGTGGAAGACAACCCTGCCGAGCAGCTGAGTATCCGGGAACTGCTCGGTTACGACGATATAGACGTTTCGATGGCTTCTACTGGCACTGAGGCGCTCGTGGCCGTTACCGGGCACCCGTTCGACTGTGTGGTGCTTGACCTGCGTCTTCCAGATATGTCGGGCTTCGAGCTGTTAGAGCGCTTCAGCAATATTCCGTCGCTCAACGACTTGCCAGTCGTAGTGTTTACCGGGAAGGATCTTTCGCCGGAAGAAGATGCGCGCCTGCGCATGCTGGCTCGCAGTGTGGTGGTCAAGGGCGTCGAGTCGCCGGAACGATTGCTCGATGAAACGGCATTGTTCCTGCATCGCGTCGTCGCCGACCTTCCCCCAGACAAGCAGAAAATGCTCGACCGGTTACACCACTCAGATGACGCTCTGGTGGGCAAGAAGGTGCTGGTAGTGGACGATGATGTGCGAAACATCTTTGCGCTCAGCAGTGTGCTAGAACGTCGTGGAATGACCGTGCTGACCGCTGGGACGGGCCGGGAAGCGATTGCGACGCTTGAGTCAACTCCAGATGTGGCGATTGTGTTGATGGATATCATGATGCCAGAGATGGATGGATACGAGACGATGCAGGTTATCCGGCAGAATTCTTCGTTCCGGCGTCTACCGATTGTTGCGTTAACGGCCAAAGCAATGAAAGGCGATCGCGAAAAGTGTCTCGAAGCTGGTGCCTCTGAGTATCTAGCAAAACCGGTCAATACTGAGCAGCTACTCTCGGCACTGCGGATATGGCTCCATCGGTAGCATGTGTTCCCCATTCCGGACGGTCGGGTTCGGCCGCACGGTACGAGGGTTAGAGTCATCTGAGGCGGACGGAGACCTATGACCGAGCAGCAAAATGTTAACATCCTCATGGTAGACGATCAGCCCGGCAAACTGCTTACTTACGAGGCCATACTCAATGAACTAGGCGAAAATCTGATCAAAGCCCATTCGGGGAGAGAGGCCTTAGAGCACCTGTTGAAGACCGATATCGCCATCGTCCTGATGGACGTGAGCATGCCAGATCTCGATGGTTTCGAGCTGGCGGACATGATCCGCCAGCACCCGCGTTTTCAGGAGACTGCCATCATCTTCATCTCCGCCGTGCACCTCACAGACCTGGACCGTCTTAAGGGATACGAACGTGGTGCAGTGGATTATATTTCCGTCCCTGTCGTTCCGGAATTGTTGCGAGCAAAGGTCAGCGTTTTCGCCAAGCTGCACCGTAGGACGCGGCAGCTGGAACTGCTGAATCGTGAGCTGCGTACTCTCTCCGCTCGGCTGCTTGCGACTCAGGATGACGAGCGCAGACGGATCGCTCGCGAGTTACACGATAGCGTGGGACATTTCGTCGTGGCACTCTCCATGAATAATAGTTTGGCCCTCAGGCAAGCAGAAAAGGTTAGCCTTGAAGCTGCCGATGCTCTGCGCCAGAACGCTCTGCTCGTGGAACAGCTGTCAAAAGAGGTACGCACCGTTTCCCACCTGCTTCATCCACCTCTTCTTGACGAAGTCGGGCTTATGCCCGCAATTGAATCGTTCGCAGATGGCTTTGCTGAGCGTAGCAAGGTAAAGGTAACCGTGGAACTCGCGCCTGACATTGGCCGGCTTGCCCCCAATATGGAGATTTCGATTTTTCGAATTGTGCAGGAGTGCCTGACAAACGTCTACCGCCATTCCGGAAGTGAAACAGCCCGTATCAAGATATGGCCTTCCCAGGAAAACCTACTTACCGTTCAAGTCTGCGATGAAGGCAGAGGGATACCCTTGGAGAATCGTATCTCCATGCCCCTCGGAAAAAACCATGGAGTGGGACTCCGCGGGATGCGGGAGCGCGTAAGGGAGCTTGGAGGCACGCTCGAAGTTCAATCTAGTGAGAACGGCACAAGTGTCACAGTGGTCCTTCCCCTCGTTAGTACGGTCGCCATTGGCGTATGATGCCGGGACAAATGGTAAATACAGCGTTCGAGATTTGTGCGGAGTTGAAATGCCTTGTTAACTCTTGTCGTTCGCCAACGGTTCGGGCCTTAGAATCGAGTGGAATATGCAGAGCAAGACGAGCAGATTGGGTTTAGGCTTCCCGCGAATCTGATGAAGGAATTGCAGGACGTTGCAACACGCGAAGGGAGAACCCTTTCCCAAATTTGCGAGATTTTCGTTTCCGCGGGCTAAGAAGCTTATCAAAAGGAAGGCTCCAAATACCTCCAGTGCCTACTCCTCCGCCAGAAGAAGGACGTCTCCGAGTAGCTCGGACTCGGCGGGAACCTAGAACCAAATGCCGGAACGGACGGTGGGGTTCAGAAAGCACGGAGATCCCCTGTTGACTCTCGCCGGCATGATTGAACAAACGCACAACGATCTGTAAAAGACGGGTTGCGCGGAGGGGCGTGGATATGAATAGAGGCATTCTGCAGAGTTTGGTCTTGCTTTTGGTGGGCGGGACGATTGGGGCTGAGACGTTCGCGCGCCTGGACTCCGCTCAGGAGTCCCGTCCCGTAACCGGATACTCCTTTTGGAGCAAGGCCGATTTCGGGATGAAGGCTGCTTACTTGACAGGCTACACCGATGCGGAGGGTCTCTACAGGCTTAGTATCGACACGGGAATAAAACCACTTTGCACGGACGCGGGCAAAGGCTGGATAGCGGACTTTGAAACCAAGATTCC
>JBARRP010000196.1:0-4177 GCA_049644285.1 Candidatus Acidiferrales bacterium
TGCTGAAACAACCGGATAAGCAGAAGGCAGCTAATTGATTTGCAGCTCACCTCTGCGGGCTACGAGGTAGCGCGTTGTGACCAACCACAACATGCCGTCAAGATGGCGGCGGAACTTCAGCCCAACGCCATTACCCTGGATCTTCTCATGAGGCCCACCAATGGTTGGGAGGTCCTGTCGCAACTGAAATCTGACTCGCGCACGGGAAACATTCCCGTGATCGTGGTTACGATCTTGGATCAGCCCGCCGTCGGGGCGATCCTGGGTGCGGACGAATACTTGGTCAAACCCGTGGAAAAAGCAGGTTTACTGGCCGCCGTGGAACGTTGCCTGAAGCGCGGGGGAGCCGCCCCACCGGCGCGGCCCATCTTGGTGGTGGAGGACGACGCGCCCACCCGCGAGGTCATCACCGAGTTGCTCGCGGCACGAGGATATACCGTGTCGACGGCTAGTGATGGCGCCCAGGCCCGCGCGAGCGTGGCCACCGTGCTGCCTGAACTAGTGATCTTGGATTTGCTGCTGCCAAAGGTCAGCGGATTCGAGTTGATCTCGGAGTGGCGCGCCGACTCCCGCACCGCCGACCTGCCGGTATTCGTATTGACCAGCAAGGATCTGAGCCGGCAGGAAAAAAAATACCTCCGCAGTCATGCGGAGTTTCTTTATCACAAGCATCAACCCTGGCAGGAAGCGCTGGTCAAGCAATTGCTGCGTGTGGCGCCAGTGCAGCAACTGGAGCGGGCGTGAAACATTGCATCCTGGTCGTGGAAGACAACCAGCTTAACCGCGAGCTGCTGTGCGACTGGCTCGAAACGCGAGGCTATGAGGTCGTGTCTGCATCGGACCTGAAGGAAGGCTTTGCCGCGGTCGAGAAGGCCAAGCCGCACGCGGTGTTGCTCGATGTCCAGCTTGGCGCTGACGACGGGCTGTCGCTAGCCGCGTGGATACGAGAACAGACAGCGCTAAGGCACATTCCCGTGATCGCGGTGACAGCTCACGCCATGGTCGTCGAGCAGGAGCGCATTCTGCTGGCCGGCTGCAACGCCTGCGTCTCTAAACCTATCGAGTTTCAGTTGCTCGAGGGTCAGTTGCAGCAGTGGCTGGCCCCTGCGGCGGCGAAGAGGAACCGCCGGCCCGGCGACGAGACAACCGGAACAAGCGTTTCCGCAAGATGCTCGAAGGGAGAAGATGATGCTGAATAGGGTTCTGGTGGTGGAAGATGACCCGATCACGTGCGAGCTGATCCAGGAAGTGTTGAGCTCGGCTGAGATCGAAGCACACGCCGTCACGGATAGCACCAAGGCAGCGGCACGACTCAGGGAGAACAAATTCGATGCTGCTTTTCTGGACGTGCACATGCCAGCGCCGGATGGCATCGAGCTGGCGCGGCAGATTCGTGCGTCCGGTCTGAGCCAAAAGACGGTGATCGTGATGATTACGGGCGAAGGAGACCAGCGGCTTATGGCGCGCGCGTTTCAAGTGGGCGCTAATTTCTTTCTGTTCAAGCCGGTCGACCGGCAAGTGCTCCTGCGCTTGATTCGAGTGACGCAGGGTCCGATCGATCGCGAACGACGACGTTTCACTCGCGTCAATATCAGCCGCAGAGTGTCGATGGGATTGGGCGAAGACCAACTGCAAGGTACGACCCTCGACCTCAGTGTGAATGGAATGCTGGTGCAAGCGAGCTGCGTGTTTCCAGTGGGCTCGCTTGTGCAAATAAGCCTGGAACTAGACCAGAGGAAACCGCCGCTGCATACCGCCGCTCGCGTTGTCCGTCTGGTCGGAGAATACCGCATGGGTCTTCAGCTTGAAAACGTCCGCCCGCTGGAGAGTGAAAGATTGCAGGAATTCCTGACACCGCTCATCTTGGCGGAGGCTGACAAGACTCGGCTGGCCAGCCCTTCCGCCTAAGAGAATTCTCCTTGTGGTCGGCGACCCTCGGGAGTCTTCCAGCCCAGCCAGGAGAGAATGGTAATGCAAGAAGCCACAAATCAAATCCTTTGGAGCAGTGAGGCGGAAGAAACGCCGTGCGTCTCAGAGGAGCCATGCGGGCTGCTCTTCGATAGAAACCCCCAGCCGATGTGGGTGTACGACCAAGAGACCTTCGCCTTCCTGGCCATCAACCAAGCGGCCATCGAGGAGTATGGCTATTCGCGTGATGAGTTCCTGCGCATGACTGTTAAAGAATTCGTCCAGCCGAGGACATACCGGCATTGGTGGAAACTGTCTCTCGGGGCCTCTCCGGGTTTCAAAAGGAGGGTCTGTGGAAACACCGGAAGAAGGATGGAGCCCTGATCGATGTGGAAGTGACCTCGCACGCCTTCGAATGGGGAGGGCGGCCTGGGAGACTGGTCCTGGCTACAGACATCACCGAGCGCAAACGGGCTGAGGAAGCTTTGCGGGCCAGCGAGTCAAATCTGGCGGCGGCTGAGGCGATTGGCCACGCGGGAACTGTTGTCAGAGCACAAGAAGGCTGAGGAGAGATTCTATAAAGCGTTCAATGCGAACCCGGAACCCATTACCATCGCCACCATCTCGGAAGGCCGCTATATCGATGTGAACGAGAGCTTTCTTCGCGCTACCGGGTATTGACGCGAGGAGGTCATCGGTCGCACATCCATGGACCTCAGATTTTGGGAGCGGCCCGAAGATCGCGCCAAGCTTGTCGAGACACTCAAGAAACAGGGCTCGGTTCGCGACTTGGAGATCACTTTTCAAACGAAGTCCGGTGAACAGCGCACGGGGCTAGACTCAGCTGAGATCATCGAGATTGCCGGACAGGAATGCATCATCGCGTTCTTCAAGGACATCACGGAGCGGAAAATTCTGGAGAAACAACTTCGCCAGGCGCAGAAAATGGAAGCCATTGGCCAGCTCTCCGGTGGAATCGCCCACGACTTTAACAATTTGCTGAGCGTGATCATTGGCTACAGCGAGCTTATCGAAGAAAGCCTGCCCGCGGGCAACCCACTGCGCAAGAACTGCGAGCAAATCAAGAAGGCTGGGCAAAGCGCCGCCTCCCTGACTCGCCAGCTCTTAGCCTTCAGCCGCCAGCAGATGCTCGAGCCGAAAGTCTTGGACCTCAATGCTATTGTCCTGGACGTAGAGCATATGATTCGGCGACTGATTGGCGAGGATATCGACTTAAGGGCCGCTTTAGAACCGACTTTGGGACACGTAAGAGCGGATCGCGGACAAATCGAACAGGTAATCATGAACCTCGTCGTGAACGCCCGAGATGCGATGCCAGACGGTGGAAAGCTGACCATCGAGACTGCCAACGTCGAGTTGGACGAGCACTCCGCCCGTCGACACCCTCCACTGTTGCCAGGGCGGCACGTACTCTTGACGGTGGCTGACACGGGAATAGGTATGGACGCCGAGACGCAGGCCCACATTTTTGAGCTCTTCTTCACCACAAAGGAGCCGGGTAGAGGCACGGGGCTAGGTCTGGCAACGGTATATGGGGTCGTCAAGCAGAGCGGGGGATACGTTTGGGTACACAGCGAGCCGGGCCACGGCGCAACGTTCAAAATCTACCTGCCGCGAACCGAGGAAGCGGTCCGCGTGGAGAAACCAACTGGCGGCTTAGCTAGATCCTTGAGCGGCACGGAGACAATATTGCTGGTCGAGGACGAGGAGGCGCTGCGAGACTTGACGCGTAATTTGCTGGCGGACAGCGGTTACACTGTGCTCGAAGCCGAACGCGCTGACAAGGCGGTCGAGATTGCTCAGAGACACGCAGACTCGATCCACCTGACGAAGTGAATCCAGCGTAGTCGGGAAGAGCATCTCCCTTTTAGGTCAACTCCCGAGAAACAGGATTATCGGAATGTGGCCCCCGCAGACCAGCAGTAGGTATTGAAGTCAGCGAGAAAGGAAGCTTCCTATGGGCGACGGGTCACAGAGCGCCAAGGATCAGAAGACGGCGATAGCCCCAATGCTCTCGGTTCGAAACGGGGTGAGGGCGATTGAGTTCTACAAGGCGGCGTTCGGAGCTGGCGAATTGTTCCGCCTCGACGACGAGAGTGGCGCGGTGGTCGCTTGCCTGTCCGTGGGGGAAGCCGAGTTTTGGCTCGCAGACGAGTCTCCCGAGCACTTGAATTTCAGCCCCGAGTCCCTTGGCGGTGGTTCTGTGCGGATGGTGATGATCGTGAACGATCCGGATGCCGCTTTCGAA
>JBARRP010000197.1:0-5184 GCA_049644285.1 Candidatus Acidiferrales bacterium
CAGCGGGATCGGATGATCGCTGAGCTGCGGCACCAGGTCGAGCAGCAGACTGCCGGGCTCGATGAAATGAAGTCGACTCAGTCGAGCCTCGAGCAGTCAATTCAGAGCGGCGAGGCCGAAAAGCAGCAGGTCGCTGCGGAACGCGGCAATCTCGTACAGAAGCTGGATGCGGCCCAGGCATCACTTCAGAAGATGCAGACGGAATTCGATTCCCTCCGACAGGAAAGGGCGCAGGACCAAACGCGCTCGGCGGGTTTGGAAACCCGGATCAACGATCTGTCCGCGCAACTCCGGGATCGTGAACAGGCGATGGGGAAGCAGCAGGAACTCCTTGCACATGACCGGGACATCCGGGATTTGATGGGGGCCCGGGACCTTTATATTGCAGAGGTATACGATGTTGCCGGTGACGGCGCGACGAAGAAGCCCTACGGCCGGCTTTTCTATACCAAGGGCAAGTCGCTGATCTTCTACGCCTATGACCTCGATCAGGAGGCGGGAGTCAAGAACGCGAGCACCTTCCAGGCATGGGGCCGGCGCGGGCCGGACAAGCAGCAGGCCCTGAATCTCGGCATCTTCTATCAAGACAACGTAGCCAAGAAACGCTGGGTGCTCAAGTTCGACGATCCCGGGACGCTTGACCAGATTGATGCAGTCTTTGTGACAGTAGAGCCGAATGGCGGGAGTCACAGGCCGAGCAGTAAGCCCCTCCTGTTTGCTTACCTGAAAATCGATCCCAATCACCCATAGCTCTGCCTGCTGTCTTTCGGGATCGTCAAGCGGTTCTCTAATGACACTGAAGTGGTACAAGTGCGAATTCTCCTGCGTAGGCCAAACGAGCGTGTCCAAGTCTGTTGGCCAGAGGAGAAGCCGCGTGCGAGCCCGTCACATCACTTCCCTGCTTGTTGCGAGTCTAGTTTTCATCACCTCCGTCTTTGCTCAATCACCAAACGGGACGATCAGCGGGGTGGTGATCGATCCTTCCGAGGCGGCAATAGCCGGCGCGGAGATCACGATCGTAAACGACGCAACGCGGGTGCAGTATTCCACGAAGACCAACAACGAGGGCATCTATGTTGTCCCCAATCTCCCGCCCGGACCCTACCGGATTCAGGTCGTGAAGATTGGATTCAAGACTCTCATCAAGCCGGACGTCACTCTGAACGTCCAAGACGCCGTGGCGATCAACTTCACCCTCCCGATCGGAGCAGCCTCGGAAACGGTCACGGTGCTAGGCGGCGCGCCGCTCGTGAATTCCGAGTCGGGTTCAGTGAGCACCGTTGTCGACAGGCATTTTGTGGAGAACATTCCTCTCAACGGGAGAAGCTTTCAGACTTTGATCGCGCTTACGCCGGGCGTAGTTCTCACACCGGCAAGCCAAAACGAGCAGGGTCAGTTCAGCGTGAATGGGCAGCGCGCGAATGCGAACTACTTCACCGTAGATGGTGTCAGCGCCAATGTGGGCGTCAACGGAGGGTTCGGACATGGTTTGGCCCAAAGTGCGGCAGGAGCGCTTCCGGGCCTCAGCGCGCTCGGAGGAACGAATGCTCTCGTTTCGGTTGATGCCATGCAAGAGTTCCGGGTCCAGACGTCATCGTTTGCTCCCGAATACGGCCGCACCCCAGGCGGGCAGATCTCGATCGCAACCCGCTCCGGAACAAATGACTTTCACGGCACACTCTTCGATTACTTCCGTAACGACGTACTGGACGCGAACGACTGGTTCGCCAACAAGAACCATTTGCCTAAACCCAAAGAGAGGCAAAACGACTTTGGCGGTGTTATTGGCGGCCCTCTCATCAAAGACCGAACATTTTTCTTCTTCTCCTATGAAGGGCTGCGACTGCGACAGCCGTTGACGCAGGAAACAGCTGTCCCCGACGCAGCGTCGCGGCGGCAGGCTCCAGCGGCAATCCGGCCATTCTTGAACGGATTTCCGGTTTCGAACGGTCCCGATCTGGGGGGAGGGTTGGCCCAATTCAACGCCAGTTATTCGAACCCTTCGACGCTCGACGCATATAGTCTTCGTATAGACCAGAGGATTGGCGCCAAGCTGGGCCTGTTCGGGCGTTATAACTATGCGACCTCTGAGGTAGTACAACGGGGGCCTGCGGTGGATGGTGCGTCAGTTCTCAGCAACACTCTGTCTACGCCATTGTCCTCCCAGATACTGACGATCGGCCTGGCACAAGGAGTCTCACAAAGAATCACCAACGAGCTGCGCGCGAATTACAGCAACGTAAGAGCTGGCACTCGATATCGTCAGGATGACTTTGGCGGGGCTGTACGGCCACCATTTTCATCCCTTCTTCCGCCAAATATCGGGTCGGGATTCTTCAATTTCTTTATCTTAGGCGTAGGCAATCTGTCGGAAGGTAACGACGTCACCAATGAGCAACGCCAAGTCAACGTCGTTGATAGTTTGACGCTGGCGTTGGGTGCTCACCAATGGAAACTCGGCGTGGACTATCGCTGGCTGTCGCCTTTGAGCGGCCCGGCGTATTACTCTCAATTACCATTCTTTCTCGGAGTGACGGGTTTTGGCGGTGCGGTCTCCGGCACCCCCTTGGAGACCAATGTCTATGGAGAGCTCGAAAGCACGCTCCTTTCGCAAAACTTTTCTGTATACGGCCAGGACACGTGGAAAGCCTCACCTCGATTGACCTTAACGTATGGGCTCCGTTGGGATGTGAATCCGCCGTTGAAGGGAAAGAATAACGCCAGCCAACTTTATACGGTGTCCGGCCTGAACGACCCCGCTAAGATGACTTTGGCGCCGCGAGGAACACCCCTCTACAACGTGACCTATGCAAATGTAGCGCCCCGCGTGGGCATAGCCTTCCAGATCAAGCAACAACCCGTATGGGAGACAGTGGCCCGAGGGGGTTTTGGAGTGTTTTACGACCTTGGCTCAGGGTTCCTTGGATTCGCGACTGCTGGCTTTCCGTTCTTTGCTTTCAACTCCGTGACAAACGCACCCTTCCCGCTCACGGTACAGCAAGCCGCTCCTCCCGCCGGCAGTACGCCGGCAGATGGTATGTACGTGGCTGTGCCCAACCTGAAGCTCCCACGAACCTATCAATGGAATGTCGCTTTGGAGCAGTCACTCGGTGCGAGCCAGAGTCTTTCGGTGACCTATGTCGGGTCGGTAGGCCGCAATTTGCTCCGACAAGAAACGCTAGAGAATCCAAATCCCAACTTCGGGGTGGTAGAAGTTACCAGGAACACGGCGACCTCCGATTACAATGCCCTTCAGCTCAAGTTCCAGCGACGACTCTCGCGAGGCTTGCAAGCGCTCGCTTCATATACCTTCTCGCACTCGATTGATATCGCGTCGAACGATTCGGGAGCCTTCAACACGCCCTCCACCGTAGGCAATTCCAACATGGACCGAGGAAATTCAGATTTCGATGTGCGGCACTCGCTTACGGGCGCAGTGGCCTACGACATCCCCGTTTCGGGCAGCCACAAGTTCGTGCATGCGATCCTGGGCGATTGGTCGATGGACAGCTTTGTGCTCGCACGGTCGTCCGCGCCAGTCGACATATTGGGTCCGTTTTCCTTCGTCGGCAGTTCCTTATTTCAGTCCCGTCCAAACCTGGCGCCGGGCGTTCCTGTTTACCTATACGGGCCGCAATACCCTGGTGGGAAAACACTGAATAGCAATCCCAGTCAGGGCGGGCCGGGGTGTACAGGACCATTCTGCCCTGCTCCCACAGGTCGGCAGGGAAACCTCGGGCGCAATGTGCTCCGCGGATTCGGAGCTTGGCAAGCTGACTTCGCGTTGCGCCGCCAATTTCATGTGACGGAGCGGGTTGGCCTCCAATTCCGCGCCGAGTTCTTCAATATTTTCAACCACCCAAACTTCGGTAGTCCAGACAGCACACTCGGTGATCCTTTCTTCGGGCAATCCACTCAAACCTTGGCGTCCAGCCTCGGAAGCGGCGGCTCCAACGGAGGCCTGAACCCTCTCTACCAGATTGGTGGCCCGCGCAGCATCCAATTCGCGCTCAAGCTGACATTTTGAAAACCGGCGCCCGCGAGTCGATCGTGTACCGTCCCGCCAGGCAATGCTTGATTCTCATCTCCGTCATGGGACTCACGTCTCTGGCACATGCAGCCGAAAAAAGAGCGATGACACCGGAAGACCTGTTTCGCCTGGAGACTGTGACTGATGCTGTGGTTTCGCCGGATGGGCAGTCGCTCGCCTACGTCGTTCAACGGCCGATCGCGAAAGGATCGGGCTTCGGACGGCTGTATTTGTGGGGCAATGACCGTGCCGATGTATGGGTTGCGTCTACCGATGGAACCGCAGCTCAAAATATTACAAACGGAGAATCCGACGGTTCGGGATTTTGGAAACCGGTTTGGTCACCGGACGGTGAATGGCTCGCGATGCTGTCGACTCGAGGCGGCAATGTCAGGCTCTGGGTATGGCGCAAGTCATCAGGCCGCGTGCAACTTCTATCCGAGCGTGGCGTAACTCCTTGGCCCTTTGTAGCTACTTCGGTTGAGGGTGACGGTTTTCTATGGGTTTCAGACCACCGCTTGTTATTTTGGGTCTTGCCGCCGGGTCAGACAAGCTCGCGAATGGCGATTGACACTGAAACACCGGAAACCGCAGGAAGAGAGTGGGCGAAAGCACGGAAGGGCCAGGAGAGTACCGCCAGCATTCTCGAGAGCGGGGTCGAGCCCTTGGCTGTTGGGACGCACCCGCAATCGCAACTGCTTCTCGCAGATGTCGCCTCGGGAAAAACTGAAGTCATCTCCGTGGCACGCGGTTTCGGGGAATACGACTTTGCCACACTGCGCTTGGCACCAGACCACAGGTCGGTGGCGTTTCTGAGGCAGGTCGAGGTATGGCGCCCCGATCCAGCCCGCCCTGTGAAGCAATTGATTAACCCAGTCTACGAGGTCGTGATCGCGGATCTGGATGGGCGGCGAGGAACTCGGGTTCTCAAAGGTGTGCGGGAACCCCTCGCCGGCTCTCTCCTATGGTCTCCGGATAGCACCGAGGTCGCGATGATCGGATACGGCGCGGCAACTTCTTCGGAAGAAGTGGTTTTTCGGTGTGGAGTGGCGGATGGAACTTGCCGCCCTGCGCTATCTCACGCACTCAAGCTCGAACTTCATGCGAGAAACGTCGTAGGAACTCCGCCATATGTTTGGTTTGACGATCACAAA
>JBARRP010000198.1:0-4454 GCA_049644285.1 Candidatus Acidiferrales bacterium
TAACATGTTAGGCATCGTTCCCGAGGATGTCAAGAGAAAAGTGACGTTTCAGCCAGAAAATCACGTGGTCATCTGCGCCAATCGGCCACTTCGGGCTCTTTTTTGCGCCCGAAATTAGCTAAGCTAGAGACATTGCGATGCTCGAAGACACGGAACCACCTTCGTGGGCGACCACATCGTGGCGGTGTCTATTTCATAAGGAAACGCATTCGGTAGGCCACTACGGGGCCGTTCCTTGGAATCCCCGCCAGACCCACAGGCCAGTCGCAGCCACACCACGGCAGACGCCGTATAGCACCAAAGGGAGAACGACGACTGCGAGCAGCAGATCCCAGCACGCCCAGCGATAGAAGTTTTTAAATGACCACGGCTCGACTTCGATCTTGAAGAGTGATTCAGCCCGCTTTACACATTCAGCTTTTTCATTTGGCCCGTAATTTTGTGTGTCGTAACACATCGCCGTGTTTTGCCCATACTGTTCCATCGCTTCTCTGATTTGCAGCCTTGGATAGATGGCTAGGCAGTACGCTGCCCATACAGTAGCGAGCACGATGTATAGACGATTGAACCCGAGCCTGACGTTCACGCTCATGCGGTCTGTCCTTGCTGCGGGGAAAAAACAAAATTGTGGCGCTAAAGATTGGTGATGGTCAATTTCAAAACTGTGCAAACGGCAATGGCCTGACGCAAGCGAGGCTGCGGCTCAACGGGGAAAGACGCTGCCGTCCAATTTCAGAAGATCCTCGACAACCGCGGCGCCGTCATCGGCCTCAACCTGAACTCACTGTAGCTTCGCGTACTCTGCCTTGGCCTGCTTCAGGATGGGGATCTCGGGGTCGGCGTCCTTCCATAACGTGAGGAAATCCTCGTAGGCGGCGCGAGTCTCCCCGGAGGCTCGCATACGCCGACACTATCACTTCAGCACGGCTGCGGCTTTGCGGGCGATGAGGAGGAAGCCCTTCGCGGTGGCATCCTTTTCGAGCGCTTCGAGGCGGGCACGACTTGCCACCGTTTGGCCTGACTTCATTTCGATCTCGCCTAAGTGGAGTTGCATTTCAAATTGCGGCTCAATGAAGCCATGCTTGGCGGCCTGCACCGTCGCGTTCTCAAGGATCCTAGCGGCGTCCGCCAAGTGGAGGGACTGGATCAGATCCGACGCCGCAAGAGTCTCGTTGTCGGCATCCTTCTCGTTGCGGAACTCGTCTCTAGCTGCCCGTGCTTGGGTCTCCGCCCCGGCCAAGTCGTCCTCCTCGATCAAAAGGCGAGCGAGGTCGGACTCGGCGGAGGAAGCCACCGACTTGTCTTCTACCTCGCGTGCAGTCTTCATTGACTCTTCAAAGGACTTCCGTGCTGAGGCAAGATCGCCGCGCAGAAAAGAAATTTCGCCAGCATCGTCCAGTACTTGTGCATATTGGTCCTTATTAGCTGTTTGAGCGACTACAGTTTGAGCTTCCCCAACTGTGGCTTCCGCCTGTTGCAGTCTCCCTTGCAAAGCAAGCATCCCCGAAAGATTGGCCAGTGTCAGGACCATCTGGTTCTTATCCCCCGTCTGCCGCTCTATTTCGAGCGCCTTTGCGGTGGACCCGGTTTCTGTAGTGAGTTCTCCCTCCCCGATTTCGACTACGGCGGTGTTCATGAGCGCCGTAACAACGCCCCCTTGGTCTCCAATTTCGCGGGAAATCGCCTCAGTTTCTCCGAACATCTTCTTGGCCCCAACTAAGTCACCTTGAGTTTGGAGGATTATGGCGATGTTGTTGATCGTCATACCTACGCCACCTTTGTCCCCGACGGTCCGGAAGACAGATTGTGCTTCCTCGAAGGTCCTCTTTGCGCCGACGAGGTCACTTCGAAGCATGAGTCCGGTGGCTACCGCATTCAGCACGCTCGCCCTGCCGTCGAGATCATTCGCCTCGGTATAGAGGCGTTTCGCCTCTTCACATGAAGCCTTCTCGTTAGCGACTTGACCTAGAGTTT
This sequence comes from Candidatus Acidiferrales bacterium, assembly GCA_049644285.1. Taxonomy (GTDB): domain Bacteria; phylum Acidobacteriota; class Terriglobia; order Acidiferrales; family UBA7541; genus CAVRXT01. Next base: position 1,975 of record JBARRP010000198.1, read on the forward strand.
GATAGCCGCCACATTGCAGACGGCGTGCTGCTGCAAGAAGTAATCGAGCATCCTGAGCTCGAGCTTTTTCGGCCGCCGCCGTGGCCGCCAACAGCGAATGCTCGTTATCCGCTAGATACATTGCGGATCTTGACTCGGCGAGGTCAATACGCGGATCATCGCCGGTCGGTGAAGGCAGCTTTTTCAATTTTTCAACCGTGCTCAGTGAATCCTTGTACTTGCCCCCGGCTATTTCAACCGTGACGAGGTATAGGCCAAAGTCGAGGTTGTCAGGGAAGGACTGGAACAGATTGGTGTAGATCTCAATTGCTTTGTCCCATTCCTTCGTGGCTTGCCGGTACTGCCCTTCAATGGATAACCGATCTTCTGGTGCGAGATTAGCGGAGAGATCGAACGCCTTCTTCGCCTCGACCTTGGCCTTCTCGTCGTACCCTAAGGCTGTCCAGGCAGCAGCCAGGGCGGCGTGGCCCAGACCAAAATTTGGTTCGGCGGAAGTCGCTTTCTGCAGCAGGTCGCGAGCGGCCAGTGCGTCAAATGTACGCAGCTTGGCAAGACCGTCCGAATATAGGCGGGCGGCTTCTGGGTTCGAAGGAAGACTAGCTTTCACGGCGGCAGCTTCGGTCGCGCTCACTTCACCAGCGCCTAGTTTCTTGCGCAGGCTCGAACCGCAGCGAGAAATCAGATCGGAAACCTTCTGCTCTTTCCCGTTCTCGGTCAGCGAATCGACGATCTCGCCGGAGGTGGTGTCTTCCAGCTTCAGGTCCAGGCGAACGTCACCGGTACCAAGCGCCAGATACGAGCCGAGCACGACGTGATCGCTGCCCAGGTTCTTGCGGATTTTTGAAAGCGTCTCTTTGCCATAGCTATCCGCGTCCGGCAGCGACAGGCTGATTTTCATTTGGGCAACGTTTTCGCCAGGAATCGTGCGCAGCTTGCCGCCAGCGGCAAGTTCAGTTGTGAGCATCTCGGAAAGCGCAGTTGAAAGCCAGGCTTCATCTGGCCGCCCGGAGAGATTCTTGAACCCGAGCACCGCGACGGAACGGCGCGCATGAGGCGGGCCAGCAGGAGTCGCGACTCCGCTAGTCTCTGCCTCACCAGATCCTCGATTGAACAGCCGTTGGCGTAGACCGCCGACATTGAGCCCCACGAGCACCCCGAGCAGTAGAACCAAACCGCCCACCGCCACAAACACCCAACGATGCGGCAGGCGTGAGAGCGGCAATATTGCTTGGGCACCGGTTCCCCCCATGCGACCGCCCAGCCAATAGCCGCTCAAACTCTTCTCCCACGCGCCGCCGAAACTCGAGCGCGCTTGCCCTACGCTCGCTCCGTCCTCGGGCGGCGTAGGCTCAGGGCGGAACGGCAACCAGAGCACGGATTTTCTCGACCGTGTCGCCATTCTTGCCCACGAGCCTGAATAGGGCTCGAGCCTCGACCGCAGGCGGGCCAGCTGCAACCAACAGTGGATCCTCGGGGAACTTCCCACTTTTTGCAGCCAGTGTCTGGACTTGCGGCGCAGTTGCGATTAGAATCCTCCACATACACCGATCAGTAGTGAGGATTTCCCGAGCCCCGCCGGCCGCCATACCGCGCGGGGCTTTTATTTAATCTAGCTTCCTCCGGGGGTGCGCATGAGAGCCAGGGCAATCGCAATTTTTCTTCTGACGGCTTGCTGCTGGAGGGCTCCACTGTTCGCGCAGGCGACCGACTCCTCCTCTGAAGCCGAACTCCGCGCCGCCATGGACGAACGTCGCGGTGATTTTTTTTGCCGCCGTCGTTCTCGCGGCGGCCCTCGCGCTTCGCTTGCTGCTCAAAAAATGACATGCGCCGGCACTAGCATGCTCGCCATGAATGGCTGCCTTCGCTGCAGCCTCTGAGTCGTCTGTCAACAACCCACGTCGATTCTGTCGGTAGCACATGATATGTCCGGTCGAATTAGCACATGAAATGTTCGCTTTGGTGGCGCGGCTTGAGGTAGAGGTGCCTGCCGGAGGCAGGCATGGTTTTCTACCCGGAGTCCGCCGTGGAGCGGGCCATGAAGATACTTCTGTAGGGTATCCGACATTAGTCAGAAGGCATATTTCACCCTCACTTTTCGCTGCACAGGCCAGCGGAACAGGCGTACACTCCGGGGTCTATTCACACAACCTTCTGACGTCTAACTGCGGGCGGTGACAGGCGGAGCTTAATGGAACGGTTTTTTCGGCGCACGGTGCGATCAACTTTGTTGTTGTAATGAAAGACTTCCCGAGTTATGCAGGCGACCGAACGGACAAGTGTTGCGGGGAACCGAGTAAGCAACAAGATCCTTTTGTGGATTCCCGCGGAGGAGTATCGCCTGATTTGTCCTCACCTAGAATTTCTCAGCATGCCTCACCATCTTAGTCTCTACGAGCCGGGCCAACCGCTAGAGTTTGTACATTTTCCGAATACAGGTATGGTGTCTCTTGTAATTGCGACCGAAGATGGAAAGACTGTTG
>JBARRP010000199.1:0-1726 GCA_049644285.1 Candidatus Acidiferrales bacterium
CGCTGGGGGACAACCGGCGGGTGGATCTCTCCCAGACCCTGATTTTTATGACCTCGAACCTGGGCGGCGGCGAGATCACCGAGTTGATGACCGGCGGGATGGGCTTTGCCCCGGCGGTGAAGCCGGATTCGCGGACCCGGCTGGACGAGAAGGTGGAACGAACCGCGTCGGAAGCGGCCAAGCGCAAGTTTGCTCCGGAATTCATGAACCGCATCGACAAGGTGGTGGTGTTCCATCCGTTGCGGGAAGAGCAGCTCGAACAAATCCTCGAGATCGAGTTAGGGATGGTGCAGCAACGCGTGCTGGAGACGGCCAAGGGACGATTTCTGTTCCGAGTGACTCCGGCGGCTCGGGAGTTCTTGTTGAAGGAAGGGACGGACTTGAAGTACGGGGCTCGGCATCTGAAACGAGCGATCGAGCGGCACGTGGTGTACCCGCTGGCGAGCTTGCTGGCCACCGAGCAAGTGTCGCTGGGCGACGTGCTCTCGATCGACTGGGACCGCGCAGACGAGCGGCTGGAATTCTTGAAGGAAGCGGAAGGGGCGCTGGTGCCGATGGCATCGCCGGCTCCCGGAGTCGCCGCCGAAGCCGCGAATGCCTCGAGTGACGGCCGAGCAGTCGGGATTCCTGCATCGGCGACTGCTGAACCGGCGGCTACGCCGCAAGCGACTCCCGCGGCAACGCGGACGGAGCGCGCGGAAAAGCCCAAGTCGGACACCAAGAAGTAGAATCACCTCCACGATTTATCCTCCAAAAATCCTTCGCAAGAGTGCGCGCTCTACTCGCAGGGTTGCGGTCTCTATGCACCGTCCTACCGTTCCCGTAACGTGAGTGTTCGAAGCGACGCGGGACCCGTTGCCGTCATCCAAGTTGTACCAAGACACCCGGGCGCAGCATACGCCGCGAGCGGAGGATGTTATGAGCATGTCGGAACCGAGAATCAGTCAGGATGTTTGCGCGGACCTCCCGAGAAGCCCTCAATGGGTGCGGGCGGCGAAACTGTCGGCGCTGGCCGTGGCCCTGGCTTTGGGGCTTGCTGTGACGGTTCTGGCGGACCGGACGCATCTGAAGCCGGGCTTCAATCTGTTCTCGCCGGATCAGGACGTCGCGATCGGGCGAAAGTCTGCTGAGGAGGCGGAGAAGCAGCTCCCGATGCTGCGCGATGCCCGAGTCGATAATTACCTTGACGACCTTGGGCACCGCCTTGCCGCGCATGTTCCAGCCGGAACACCTTCATATCCGTTCCAGTACAAGTGCGTAAACGATATGGCGGTCAATGCCTTCGCCTTGCCGGGCGGATTCATTTACGTGAATCGCGGGGCGATCGAGCTGGCAGACAACGAAGCGCAACTCGCTGGTGTGATGGCTCACGAAACGTCGCATGTTGTCCTGCGCCACGGCACGAACCAGGCTTCGAAACAATATCTGGCTCAGGCGCCCCTGGCGATTCTGGGCGGGATGATCGGGAGCAATTCGATTGGATCAATCCTTGCCCAGGCTGGCGCCAGTTTTGGATTGAACGCGGTTTTCCTGAAGTACTCACGGACCGACGAGACACAAGCGGACGTGATGGGCACGCAGATCCTGTATGATACGAACTACGATCCTCGCGCAATGGCGCAGTTCTTCGAAAAGCTCCAGGCAGAGAGCAAGAACCGTCCGATTGAGTTTTTCAGCGATCACCCGAACCCCGATCGCCGCGTCGAGAGAGTTCAGGAAGAGGTGG
>JBARRP010000200.1:0-4260 GCA_049644285.1 Candidatus Acidiferrales bacterium
CGCGCGGAAGTATTCCCATTTCGCTTGACGGCCCACAGTAACCCCCTCAAAACGTCGGTTGAGTTCGGTTACATACTAAATGGCGCGATAACACCCCCTAGGGTTACATTTAGCACGGCGCGATACGTGAAATTGACAATGACAGACCTCTCCGCTAGTCTGTTTGATTCGATACTCACACTGGAGCGCTGAATGCCTCAGGGCACGCCGGTAAAGCACAAGAAGAAGTCGAAGTCGGTATTGAAGAATATGCGCCAGACGGAAGCTCGGACGATCGTTAACCGGGTGAACCGCACGCGCGTCCGCACAGCCATTCGCAGATTTCGCACCGCGCTGGCGGCGGGTGACATTGCCACGGCGGAAAAACTCGTGGGGCGGACCTTCTCCGAAGTGGACCGCTCGATCCGCAAACGCGTTCTGCCGGAGAATACGGCGAATCGATACAAGTCGCGCCTCACGCTCGCTTTGAATGCCCTGCGCGCCAAGAAGAAGGCGTAACTGCAATTTCCGGAAAATCCTCGGTTCAGGCCGACACACCCCGTCGGCTGGGACCCGAGCCACGAACCATTAGTAGCCGCTACGTTCATGCAGCTCACGTCCCACCAGGCGATTTGTGGCGGGTTGACGCAAGGGCCTGAGCCCCTCTAAGCGGCGGTAGAGGTTTCAGAGGCAGTAAGGCGTGCGATCAAGAATTCCATCACCGCGCGCGGATTCGCGATCCCGGACTTCAACTGGCTGTCGGCTTCTGCCAGCGCGCCGATTCCCGCAAGCAATCCCGCTTTGCTGATTTTTCGTGCTTGGCGCAATGCCAGCTCGGCGGTCTCGGGGCGCACACCGAGATGGCGCGCCGCCTGGTAGCTCTGCGTATGCGCCGGGAGTTCTCGCGCTTCGAGCAGCTTGCGGTACATCCACGCCAGCGCACCGACAATGCCGGCGGGCTGCTCTCCCTCGCGCAGGAGATTATCGAGAAACTTCAGCGCTGAATCGCGGTGTTGTCCCGCAAGCATGTCGGCGAGCTCCCAAACGGAATAAATTTTTGCGGAGATGACCAGCGCCTGGACATCGGCCGGAGTGATTCGCCCGCGCCCCAAGACATAGAGCGACAATTTTTCGAGCTCGACTCGAATCCGCCCCGGCTCGCCGTTCAGAATATCCACGAGCATTGCCGCAGCATCCCGGTCGAGTTGCGCGCCAAGCTTCTTCGCGATCTGCACCGCGAGCGCGGTGGCCTCCTGCGAGGAGACGGCCAGGCTCACAATCAGGGCTTTCTCGCTCAACACTTTGTAAACCCGCTGGCGCCCGTCCAAGCGTCGCGCAGCTTCGAGCAGCAACACGGTAAACGGAGCCGGATCGTCGAGATAAGCATCGAGCCGATCAACCGCCGCTTCGCGAGCCTTATCCCCGAGCTCCTCGAGGCTCTCGACTTCCTCGACAATCACGACCTGGCGAGACGCGAGCATCGGCATCGTCTGCGCGCGCTGGAAAACCTCATGCCAACTCTTGGCGGCGGAGAGGTGCGCCACAGCCCAATCGCGAGCGGCCTCGGGCACGTAGGCATCGACGATTTGTGTCCGGCACTCATCACGCAAATAGGGATCATCGCCCACAAGGACGATGGCGGGCACCGGCTTTCCTCTGGCGATTCGCTCGAGAAGCCTTTCGGCGCTCATCTCGGGCATCAGAAGTTCTCCAGGATTCCGGACACGAGCTGCGCCGCAAAGTCGCGCGACATGCGCTCGAGCGCCGGATCTTGCTCTTCAAAGAAACTCTTCACGTCGGAAGAAATCTGATACTCCTCGCGGAAGACCATGTCGTTGGTCTGATATAGCGGCTTCTGCATGTGATTATCGAGAAGCTGGGCCTTGGCGTGGACGGTAACCAGCATGGTGGTCACCTGCCCCGAGGTCGCGTCAAAGAGCACCGGGCTGGTCTCGATCGAGAGCACTTCCCCGCGCAGGACTCCATCGGCAGATTGCGTATCCTGCACGACGCGATACGAAGTGCGGGCGATCATTTCGCGGATCACCGCTTGGGTCAGCCGTTGTTCGATGCGATAGCGCGCGGTGTCGTTCACGAAAGCAGGGACGGCAATCGTCTTCCAGTCAGCGGGCAACTTCGCAGCGCGTCCCGCCACATGGTATCCGCATCCGCTGGTGGCGGCCGCGAGCAACAACCCAAGCAGGAGTCCGCGGCTTCGCGGCTTGCGAGACGCAAGGTCACACGGGCGTGACAATCAGCTCCTCCGCGATTTGCACGGCATTCGTCACTGCCAGGCGCAAATTATCGGTCGCGCCCCAGAGCCAATACCCCGCCGGAACACTTGAGTCACGAATGACCCGGGCGAGATGAATTTCGCCTTCCCCAGCAACGCTGACGTTGCTCGGCGGATCTTGCAGAGCGGCGACTTGAATCCCCGCCGCAGCCAGCGCTTTCTCGATCGCTACTGGATCTATCAACGCGGACAGCTCGACGTAGACAGCAAAGGCATACCCAAAAAACACGGGCGCCTGGATGAGTTGAATCGCAGGCATCGGGACGCGGCCGGCCAGATAGCGCGAAACCTCATTCACGACGCCAGCGCGAGCCTCCGCGAGCGGCGGGCGGCTCGCCTCACCGTAGCCAGAGAGAAGATTGAACGCTACCTGCGCATCAAAGACGGGCTGTGAGATGGGCCGAAAAGAAAGCAGATCGGTTGTCTGGCTCTCGAGCTCGTCCACGCCCGCTTGATCGCGTTCGGAAACCGGTGGAAAAAACAAGATGACAATCCGCGCCGGCGCGAATTCTTTCAGTCCCGCCGCAAGTGTGCACGCGATCACAGCACCCGCAGCGGGCGATGAATACAAGGCGCCGCTGGGAGTCCCATTCGTGCCATTTGGCTCCGGCGGCGGCAGCAGCTTGGATAACGCCGGAATCCAGGGAAACGCGCCTGCCTGGTTCGCGAGACCACCGCTCAAGTCGATCACCGTCGAGCCCGCCGTCCGAGCGGCTGCCCAGTTGCGGGTGGCCTCTTCAGCCCTTCCCGCAAAGAATACGAATCGCGAGCCTTCGAAGCTGTCGCGCTCCAGATTGCGGATGAAAGTCGGTTCACCGGCGGCTTCGGTGAGAGTGCCGGGGGTCACACTGTCGTCGAGAAGAACAAAATCCGATGCGGGAAAATCTCGCGCCTCCAGAACTTCCCTCAGCTCTTTGCCGCGAAGCGAAGAGGCGCCAACAATCGTCACTCGACAGGAATCTTCAGAATGCCGCGACATCACTTAAGCTGGCCGCAAAGACCGGCGATGGCGGATCGTGCGGATGAGTTGCAGCACCGGGCCGTGAGCTACGTAGATGCCGGCCATCAGCAACAGGGTGACTCTGGAATAAAACACCACCGCGCCGCCAATCCCGGCGAGAGCCACCACTCGCAGCGAAGGATGCCGCTTCCGCCACTGAATGTCCTTGAAACTGTAATAACGGAGCGTGCTGGCCATCAGGATCCCCAACGCGAGGACCAAAGCGAGCCAAGGAAAGGAAAGGAATATGCTGGGGACCGGACCCGAGGCGGCATGCACTGTCGCCGCGATCATTCCCGCCGCGGAGGGCGTGGGCAAGCCGACAAAAAACCGTGAGCCGCCGGGCGCCATGCCTTGAATATTGAACCGCGCCAAACGCCAGGCGCAGCACGCCAGGAAGATGAAGCAGACCAGCCATCCCAGTTGATAGACGTGAACTCCCAGCGCCCCCCAATCCGAGAGAGGCAAGTCCCGCACGCCCCAGGCATAGGCGAGAAACGCGGGAGCGATGCCGAAGCTCACGACGTCGGCGAGCGAGTCAAATTGCTTGCCGAATTCACTGTTCGTTCCGGTGGCGCGGGCTACTCCTCCATCGAGCGCGTCAAAGACAAAGGCAACTCCGATGGCCACGGCGGCGTGGTCTAGATCGCCGACGCGTCCTTCGAGCGTGGCAAGAATCGAATAGTAGCCGCAGATCAGGTTGCCAACGGTGAAAAAACTGGGCAATAGATAAACGCCACGGCGCAAGCGGTGATTGCGCGGGCGGACTACGGCCGTTTCCTGCGCTCCCTGCGCGAATTGATCTAGACCGTTGATTTCCATTTTGCCACGATGCTCGAGCCGCCGCGAACTTGCTGGCCACGCCGCACGACGATTTCCGATTCGATCGGGAGCCACACATCGACGCGCGATCCGAATCGGATCATACCAATGCGCTCGCCGCGCGCAACTTCGGCGCCTGCCGATTTCCAGCACAGCACACGCCGCG
>JBARRP010000201.1:0-2943 GCA_049644285.1 Candidatus Acidiferrales bacterium
CTGGACTCTCCAGCCTTTACCGGGAGCCAAGGACTTCGTGAAAGTTTCCGCTTCGTGACCGAACGCATAACCCTTTCGACGAAACGCACCGGGCGAGCTGCTTGAGGGAAAACCTCACGAGCAGTTCTTATGGGGAGGGACTGGAAACGGACCGAGCCATGACTCAGGTACCGCGCCAGTCCCTTACCCGGCAGTTGAAGCATGACGGCTTTCGGGCGCTGGCGTACGTTGCTGAACGCGCGTACGATCTGATCTCGCGTCGGCGTAAAGTGATTGTTGTTGAGGAGAAGGCTAGATGGCCAGTCCGTCGATGGCAGACGCGATTGTGCGCAACAATTGGTTCCGGCATCTCACCGGATGGCAGCATGAGGGTGGTACAAAAGGCCGTGGCACCTTCGAGAGCCGTCGAGACAGGCCAAGGAACTAACCGGGAAGGCGAGGTCTCAAGAAGGCTTCTGTGTAGATTTTGAGGTTGGGGGGACATCTTCTGAAGGAAGCGAGGGCTTAACCTGCTTCTCTGGCAACGTCGCTGCCACGCCGAGTGAAATCTCTTTGAACTCGGTACTCGCTGCCATGCGCTAGAAATGAACATCTTGTCCATTAATTCTCAGCTTCAGTCGCTATATTTTTTCCGAACTGCGACGATTTCCTCGTCGGTCATGGCTCGCTTGCCCTGAAGTACATCCTCTGCCAGCGCCTTCAGCTGGTTCCACTCAACCGAGCTGGAAAGGCTGATATGCAAACACTGTCCGCCTGTCATCTCGTCGATCAGTGCGACAATCGTTCGATTGCGTCAAAGCTCTTCTGGCAAAGTGGAGCGCAGGAACACCATACCAACCCCATTAGGCCGATGCGCGTCTACCACTTCCTTTCCGCCTAGAATGCCCTAAAGGACCTCACTGGAATGCGGATCAAGCTCTCCGAGGTCGAGAAACTCAACGACCCCTTCGAGCTTTGGTGCTTCGCGCGAGGGGACAGGCAAATTCGCGCGGCCTTACGCAACTCGAAAGAACAGATAGCCCAAAGCCGCGGGATGCTGTGCTTCAGCAGGCGCTGGCACAACCCCGTATTATGGAGTCACTACGCCGAGGGTCACCGAGGCATTTGCCTTGGATTCGATGTCAGCAAGCAGTTCGTGAAGGCTGTTATGTATGTCAGCAACCGCCCAAGTCTCCGGCTTCCAACTGGTCTCTACTTCTACAGTTTCGGCGAGATACTCCAACTACGCGAAGTCATTGCCGGACCGTTGTGTGTCACGCCGAAGTCAGCCATCGTATGAATAAGTTCAGGAGATTGGGCTTCATTGACTATGACCCGGGATTACAAGTTCACAGTTCCCTTCTCAATGTCGTCCTGCACGACTAGCGCCTTTCTTAAATGTGACGGTGTCGAGTTTAGGCGCGAATGCCCGGTTGAAACGCAGGCAGGACCAGACTCCACGCTGTCGCCTCGGTGATAATGGTAGGTCATCTCAGCATTGCTCAACACGCATAGCATAGTGGCTTAGAGTTTTCGCGCCACAGAACTGTGCGATCGCATTCCGTATTTAGGACGGCAAGTTTGTGAGCGTCACTATCTGATGATGAAAATAGATGCGGTTTTGGGATTCTTCACAATCCGAGAACAGAAGAAAGACATCGGATTCAAGTCGAAGTAGGTGCTGTTCGCTGGAGTCGCCTCTCGTCGTATCGGGGACCAAAAGGATATCTCTCGGGATATCTAAAGGTGGAATCGGAGAAACGGTTGATCTAGCTTGCCAGTTCTCAGTTAGATATGGATTTCGGTGGGGTTCTGGAGATTCCAGCGGACACCGGCCACCTGTTGATGCGATCATAAACCTGTCATGGGCCTCGATGATTGAAGTTTTGGGGAAAGATTTCATGCAAAAGCACGACGTACGGCTTTGAATAGGAATCTTCGGAATGGAGAGACATCGACTACGCTGGCCGCGAGGACCGGCGATGGCGAATCATCCGAATCAATTGCAGCACCGGGCCATGAGCCAAGTAGATGCTGGCCATCAGCAACAGGGTGACCTTCGAATAAAAGACAACAGCGCCGCCGATTCCGGCGAGCACCACCACCCGCAGCGACGAATGCCGCTTCTGCCACTGGATATCCTTGAAGCTGTAATAACGCAACGTGCTGGCCATCAGAATCCCCACGGCGACCACCAAAGCCAGCCACGGCAACGAAAGGCAGACGTTGGGAATCGGACCGGGCGTGGCATGCACCGTCGCCGCGATCATTCCCGCGGCGGCGGGCGTGGGCAGGCCGACAAAATACCGCGCTCCCCCAGGGGCCATCCCTTGAATATTGAAGCGTGCCAAACGCCAGGCGCAGCACGCCAGGAAGATGAAGCAGACCAGCCATCCCAGTTGGTAGGCGTGGACTCCCAACGACCCCCAATCCGACAGCGGCAGATCGCGCACTCCCCACACGTAGGCGAGAAACGCCGGGGCGATTCCGAAGCTCACGACGTCGGCGAGCGAATCAAATTGCTTTCCGAATTCGCTGTTCGTTCCGGTGGCGCGGGCGACTTGCCCATCGAGCGCGTCGAAAAGGAAGGCGGCTCCGATGGCGCGGGCGGCGTTGTCCAGATCGCCGACGTGTCCTTCGAGCGTGGCAAGAATCGAATAGTAGCCGCAGATCAGGTTGCCGACGGTGAAAAAACTGGGCAGCAGATACACGCCGCGGCGCAAGCGGTGATTGCGCGGGCGGATTACGGCCCCTTCCTGCGCTCCCTGCGCGAATTGATCTAGACCGTTGATTTCCATTTCGCCACGATGCTCGAGCCGCCGTGAACTTGCTGGCCGCGCCGCACGACGATTTCCGATTCGATCGGGAGCCACACATCGACGCGCGATCCGAATCGGATCATACCAATGCGCTCGCCGCGCGCAACTTCGGCGCCTGCCGATTTCCAGCACAGCACACGCCGCG
>JBARRP010000202.1:0-4553 GCA_049644285.1 Candidatus Acidiferrales bacterium
TGAAGAGGTACGAAAATGCCAGACCAAGAGTGGATCAAAACACTTGAAGACGGCAGAAAAGTGAAATTCATCTACCAGGAATTGCCGAAAGACGGGGCGTTTATCACCGCACAGATTGAAGGGAATGGTCGTCTATTCGGTCGTATTGACCAATGCAAGAAACCCGCTGAGTCGTGAAGATGTTGAAAGTCATTTCAAGGGCGAGCTTTCGAAGAAGTAGTGACCCCCAATTTGGGATCTTATCCGCAGAGCAACCGTTTCAAACTGCACCACGACCAACCATTCGCAGGTCTTGCTTTGAGTTGTATGATTCTTCTAGCACGTACCACTTGGCCGAGCCGGCGTTCCAGCTTCCTGCGCCGGAGAGCTCTGCGGGCTCGGCACCTGATATGGCGTTGTGCCGAGCAATGTCGCTGCACATTCCGCAAGTGTCTGCGGAATTGCCTGAAGCGTGGACGGCAGAGTGGGGCGCGACTGATCAGGCGCCGCGAAGTTAAGTGCGCTGGTGAGATCACCGACGGTCGCACGGCGCCACGCGCTCAAGTTGGGCACTTCGGCGCCAAAACGTGTCTCGAGGAATCGCAAGACTGAGGTGTGATCGAAAAGATCCGATGACACAAACCCACCCCGGCTGAACGGAGACATGATCAGCATCGGCACACGGAAACCTAGTCCAATCGGGCCGAGAATGGGAGGATTGCCGACCACGGTGGGGTCTGGGACTGCAGGTGCAGTGATGAATTCGCCCGGGGTGGCGGGAGGCGGGGTGACCGGCGGAACGTGGTCAAAGAACCCGCCGTTCTCGTCGTAAGTGGCAAACAGGACCGTCTTGGCCCATTGCGCTGGCTTCGCAGTCAAAGCGGCGAGAATCGCGGACAGGGTGTTCTCGCCAAAGAGTGACGGCGCCGGCGGGTGATCGGAGTCGACTATCGACGCTATCACCCAGGAGACTTGCGGCAAGTTCCCCAACGACGCATCCGTCAGGAAATCAGCGGGAAACCGGGGCCCGAATGCATTCTGATGCAGCACCGATGCGGGATCCTGAAAATTCTTGAAGTACGAGAGAACATTGTCCGAGAAGAGGCTATTCAGGATGTTCTGGTCAGGTGACGAGTAAACCTTCCAGGAAATGCCGCGAGCCTGGAGCTGTTCGGGCATCGTCGTGTAAGTCAGGTGGCCGAAGAACGATGACCGGTTCGCAATCAGTGTTTGAAGTAAAGGTCCCCCATTCTTTCCATCCGGGTCAATCGAAGCCGCCATCGTGTAGAGGCGGTTCGGATCGGTGGGGCCCATGACCGAGCAGAAATAGTTATCGCAGATCGTGAACGCGTCAGCCACGGCATAGTAAAAAGGCAGGTCCGCTCGAGTGTAATAGCCCATGGCCAGGACGGCGTCATTGGAATTGATCGGGAGACGAGAGGTCACAAACCCATTCATTGCGCCTTTGTTCCAGCTCTGATGCTGCGGCACCCAGTCATGGGTGATGTCATGGGTGCAGGCCGCATTGGCCTTGGAAGTGTCGAGATGGAATGGCAAAAGTTCGCCGGCTGGCGGATTCGTGGTGTTCGCAGGGTCGGGTTGCTGGAAAGCCAAACTTTGATCGGAGAATCCACGGACGCCGCGGTAGCTTCCGAAATAGTGGTCGAAGGAACGGTTTTCCTGGATGATGATGACGACGTGCTCTATATCCGTCAATTTGGCGCAAACCGAAGGGGTGGGGGGAACGGAGGGAGTACTCCCTCCGCCCCCGCAACTAGGCAAGATTAAGGCCGCGAGCTCTGCGGCAGCCGTCGTGGCGCCAAGCTTTAGTAGTTCTCGGCGAGTGACATTCTGGGGAGCCATGGGAACCTTTTAACGGGGATTTCCATTTTCAAATCCTTAGTTCTTTTGAAAAGCCTAACGAGTCGAGAGTTGGGCGGTCTGTTCAAAAAGGAACACACAGGCGACTTTATTTTTGGCACGTTTCAGCTCAGCTTTCCGCCCCGCTGGCCCCGGCCGCCCTCTGAAACTGCCGGGACCGGGCCTCGCCGCCTGGGGCCACGCCATAGAGAGTTGCGAGTCCAACCCCAGCTGCTCGGGAATTGCCCGCGGTTGCAGGTCAGAAACACTGATTTTTTTGTTGAAAAAGTAGAGGGAGCAAGAGATCCGCGATGGTTTGGGCTGTATTGAGCTCAGGGATTACGACGCTCACTTCGTTTAGCGTTGAAACAAGATATCTTTCTTTCCAAAATTTATTGTCTTGCGATGGGATGAATCGAGGTATATCCAAACCCGGGTCACTCGGCCGTGAATTCTTGCCGCTTCATGGATAATCCTAAACGGCGGGTTTCGATGCCCTCAAAGCATCATCTTTGTGAGGGCTGGGCTTGCGTCATAAGTGAGTTCTCTTTTCCCAGGATTTGCGCTGCCTGTTGCAAGCTAAGGTCGTCCGGCATTCGGCGAAAATCGGTTCGATACTCCTGCTGTTGCACGCTGATCGTTTTGAAGAGCAGCACCTTGCCTCTCATACGGATATCCGCGAAGGTGATCTCCCAATGTCCCGCCCCTACCTCGCTCCGTTCCACAGTGAACGTGCCGCCTTTCTCCAGACGTCCCAGCAAGCCGCCGCCGAATTTTACTTCGTCGGTCAGATGACCCTCGATCCACGCCAGGCGCTTCTCCTTTGCGTCCACCAACATCGTGCCTTCCATGCTGTGAAAGACTTTCGCTTCCCGTGAAGGCGGATGGAAACGCGGATTAGGACTGAAGTTCAGCCGGATCAAGTCTCCGGCTTTGCCGTCGTATTCGTAAAGCAGCATCTCCGGCAGCAGTTTCAGCAGTCCCGTGGCCTCGTCGGCGTCTTCTTTTACTTTGCGGCGATGTTCGTCGCCGCCCATAACCTTCTTCTGCAGGCGGGTTTCTTCTTTCCGGCGTTCGTCAGCGTTGAGCGCCCGGCCATTCACGGAAAGAAGCGCGTCAAGGGTCCCATCCTCTGTTTCAATCTTCTCCCGGATTTCGCTTCTTCCGGGCTCTTCTTTGCGGTAGCAGTACCTCCATTGAGTGTGGTCTTCCTTTTGAGCCTTCAGCTCGTTGGCCCCTACCTCTTGCACCCAGTCGCTTGCCTTGGGCTCATTGCTTTCCTGCGCCGAAGCAAAGGAGGGAATGAGTGTCCCACCCTCCAGGAGAAATAAGACCGCGGCGAGCGCCGGAAGAACAATTAATTGGCGCGACTTCCATTTCTCGCCATCCAATACATTTGGGCGAGACATACTGGCAATCCTTTCCGCTCGATTTCCCGGAAGGCGGGAGCGGGTCACTCCGCTAATTTCAGTGCGGCCGTTGCCGACCTTAGCGGATGGCCGCTGGGGGTTGCCTCCTGGGTGCGAGCTCCCTGAGCCGAGGCAATCAGGGTCAAGCCGGTGGGTTGGGCTGCGCGACAGCCCCATGTCCGACCGCCACGCAACAACATCCTAGATGCTTCCACGAGCGGTGTCTGTTCCCATGTGAACACTCTGGCATTTTTGTTGCAGATTCGCAGCCGCGCGACGCACTCCGCATAACCCTTAATCGACGCCAGACTAGAGGCTGTTACGCGGCTAGGGCGCCAAAGGCCTGCTTGACGTGGGGTCGCACGAGGTACCACAAAATCCAAACATCAAGAGCGATCACAAAAAGCTGCATGACGATCGCCTCGATCGCCAGATGCGCCATTGAGGCGAAAACACCTGTTGCCACCAGTGCCCCAATCGCGACCACCGCCATACACGTGAGGCGCGCCCAGTTGAACAATTTCAGGAGGTCAATCGCCAAGACGACGTAAACGCCGGCGAGGAGCAGCAAGAAAATTCCTCCAGACACGCTCATTCCAGCGAATGCCGCTGACAGCGGTTCCCCGGCGTTCCCGCCTGTCACGACCATCCCGCAAACCAAAAAGGAAGCCAGGGAGCCTAGCGCCAGAAATTCCGCCCCGATAAACATCAGAACCGCGATGATCGTTACACCGGTCGGGCGTGCCATGGTGTCACCTCTAGCCTTGCCGAGGCAGGTCTCACTAGGTGCGCCCGAGCCACTTTAGCGCCTTCGAGGATGAATCTTGCTATAAAGAGACAGATCATTGTGCAAAGAAAAAGTGCCAGGTACCCAACAACGAAGATCAAAAAAGCGGCAATCACTTGGAGCGCGGGGTCATACGTCGTGAGAAAACTCATTGATGACCTCTTAGCTGACTGCTGACTGTGTGCGTGCATCTCATGAAGTGCATCTCGATCTGGACAAGTGCGAGCCTCCTTTCAATCTAGACCCGGCGAAAACGGATGTCTGTCCCCTTATGAACACTTTCGAATTTTGGTTGAACATTCGCGGAACAGTTTCTCGTTCAACCAGTACGAAATCCAACAAGAAGCGCACTCTCGACGCCCAAGCTTTCCTCGATTCGTCCGGTGTGTCGAGAAAAGTTGCGGAATTCCGAAGAAGGGAAATCATCTTCCGCCAGGGCGATCCCTCTCAGAGTGTCGGGTACATTCAGAAAGGCGGTGTGAAGCCTACCGTGGTCAATGAGTCCGGCAAAGCGCCTT
>JBARRP010000203.1:0-2103 GCA_049644285.1 Candidatus Acidiferrales bacterium
GAATCGTCTAGAAGCCCTCGGACAATGTATCCCTCCGCCGTCAAAAGCGGGTACCGAAACCGCGAGGGGCCGGTATTTCTGCCAGCATCAAGGCGGATCGGGGCTAGGGTGAATGGTAAGGTCAGCAGATGCGAACCTCTGTAAGTATCGTCAAGAATGAAGGGGTCAAAGATGCTGTTAGGCTCCGAGGTTACGGCCGGAACGGGTGCTCCATTCTCACCCGTCGTGGGCGAAAGAGCCGTCGGTATAGCAGGAGGACCTAACCCATTCAGTCATGCATGTGGAACATGGTAAGCCCGCATTGCTCCCTTCGGGGTAGCGAGACCGCAAGGTCGCGCAATGGTGATGCGGGTAGAGGATAGAGGAGAAAGCGAACGTCCGACTGTAATAGCCGGAATACGGATTGCGACATTATCCGACGCGCAAGCGGGCAGACTTCCTCTTGGTTTCCGATCACGAGAGAACTTGGCAAATCGGCCCAATAGGATCGGCAGATGACGGCGCAAGCTGGTGCAATCCTAAACACTAGTTCGGCATGGGACGCTGTTGATTGGCGAACCATCGAGGACAATGTTCGCCGACTCCAGGCGCGTATCGTGAAGGCGGTGCAGCAAAAGAAATGGAACAAGCTGAAAGCCTTGCAACATCTTCTTACGCACTCGGCCAGCGGCAAGTTACTTGCCGTGCGCCGGGTAACAGTGAACGACGGTAGAAAAACGCCTGGAGTGGATGGCGAACTCTGGGACACACCACACAAGAAGCTTCAAGGTGTGATCTCGCTGACGGCACGGGGTTATCGCCCCATGCCTCTGCGGCGGATTTACATCCCGAAGGCCAATGGGAAGCTCCGACCGTTAGGAATCCCAACGATGCGGGATCGAGCCATGCAAGCCTTGTATCTGCTGGCGCTCGACCCGGTCGCGGAGACGACTGCGGATCAGAACTCCTACGGCTTCCGGCAGGGGAGAAGTTGTGCAGATGCGATTGAACAGTGCTTCACTTCGCTCTGTCACAAAAATCCTAGCTGGGTGCTCGAAGGCGACATCAAAGGCTGCTTCGACAGCATTAGTCATCAGTGGCTGCTCGACAATGTTCCCCTGAACAAAGCGATCCTCCACAAGTGGCTGAAGTCGGGCTACCTCGAAAAACAAGTATTCTACGATACGATCTCTGGCACACCGCAGGGCGGAATCATATCGCCTGTGCTGTCAAACATCACGCTCGACGGCCTCGAACGGCGGCTCCGGGAAGTTTTCCCGGTACGCGGAAGAGGCTCCGAGCGTGGTCGAGCAGCGCAAGTACATTTGATCCGCTATGCGGACGACTTCATCATCACCGGACACTCCGAGGAGTTGCTGAGGATGACGGTCAAGCCGCTGGTCGAATCCTTCTTGGCTGAACGTGGTTTGGTCCTTTCTTCGGGAAAGACCTTGATCACGCATATAGAAAAAGGTTTCGACTTCCTTGGGCAGAACATTCGGCGCTATCCGCACGGCAAGCTGTTTATCAAGCCCGCTCGGAAGAGTGTTGTGTCTGTTCTCGCCAAAGTGAAGCAGATCGTCCGAGAGTACTTGGGTAGCACCGCTCATCTTCTTATTAACCGATTAAATCCGATTGTAAGGGGATGGGCCAACTACCACCGCCATGTTGTCTCCAAGCGCGTTTTCGCACGACTCGATGCTGCGATATTCAGGATGCTCTGGGGCTGGGCGCATGCCCGTCACCCCCGAAAAGGAGCAGGCTGGATCAAGCAGAAATACTTCGACCGTGTGAAAACACGCGATTGGTGGTTCTTCGGTGACACTGTGGACGCGCGGGGCTCGCCTCTTCGTGTTCGCTTGTTTCATGCGGCTTCTGTGCGAATCGTAAGGCATGTGAAGGTTCGGTCCGGCCTGAATCCTTACGACCCGAGTTGGACCCCGTATCTGTCCAGACGCTACGCCGTCGCTCCGCATCGTGCGCGTTCATGATCTGAGCGTTCCCGGAAGCTTGAGCCGTGTGAGTTGGAAACTCTCACGCACGGTTCTTAGAGGGGGGACCAACAGCAACGTTGGTTCCCCTACTCGGCGTGCGACATGAAGTTGCATGTGTGATTGTCCGGCG
>JBARRP010000204.1:0-13690 GCA_049644285.1 Candidatus Acidiferrales bacterium
GTAGTCCAAGCGCTGGACGATCCAGTGCTGGTTGTAACGTTCACGAAATTCCGCCAGCGCGCACCGCAGTTCCTCGACGTTCTGAAACACCCTCACCCACAGCAACTGTTCCTTGAGCGTGCGAATGAACCTCTCGACGCAGCCGTTGGCGAAAAGCGTGCATTGCAGACCGTGGCAGTGGTGGCGCACAAGTTTTCACTGTCACGCACCCTTTCCATCCTCTGAGAGGCCAGAGCTTCGAAGTCCTTGCTGTCCGCAACAACTGGGGTGGGGACCGCGTCTCGTATCTAGGCACAGAGGGGCGATTACGCACGCTGCCGATCGAGTGGACTGACGTTCGCGAGCGCGAACTGATTGTCACGCTGGGGGCGGGCCGCGCCGCCTTCCGGGCTGATCTGCTGCGCCAACTGCGCGCGATGATCAACGAAATAGCGGCTCGTTATGGAGCGCGACGATGTTAGGCGAAATACGTCCAGTGTGTCTTTGGAAATATATGCGCAGCGTATGCGGACGAATGGAGATGGGATACCATGGCCTGAATTATGTAGCTATAGATACAGCGATATTGCTGGCGTCATCCGTGTTCTGGCTTGACATCCAGAAAGAATATGTATATAATTATGAAGACATATCGGGAGATTTGAGTGGCCTCACCCCCTTCACGCCAACGCAGGCGCCGTCAGCAGGTCTTAAGCGAACAGGGTGCCGCCCACCCGCATCCCCAGGCGGTGACCGATCCGTTGTTCCACAACAGCGCCTTCTTCGATCCGAACGATCTGGTGCAGGTGAAGTACGAGATGCTGCGCTGTGTTCAGGTCGAGGGGCGTCCCGTGGTGGATGCGGCCGAGACTTTCGGCCTGTCCCGCCCGGTGTTCTATGTCACCCAGGAGCTGTTCAAGGGTGGAGGCTTGCCGGGCCTGTTGCCGCACAAGCGTGGACCGAAGCGGCCGCACAAGCTCAACGACGAGACGCTCGCTGTGCTGGCGCAGGCCGTACGCGAGGCCGGACGGATGCTCAAGGGGGAGGAGCTAGCCGTGCTTTTATCACAACGATGCGGAGTGCAGGCACACCCGCGCACCATCGTTCGCCGTCTAGTTCCGTATCTCAAGCGGCAGGAAAAAAAACGGTGACGATCACCAAAGCCGAAGCTATCGACGTCACGCGCTACACCGTGCAGTACGAGTTGCTTCGCACACAGGTTATCGGAGCCGCAAGCGATATGGTTCGGGCAGGCGATACGGTGCCGCCGCGCGGTATCGGCCTTGCCCTGCTATTGCGCGAGGGTATGCCGGGATGGCTCAAGGCCGTGGATGCGGTAATGCGCGCATCGCCTGTGCTTCAAGCAACCAACTCTCCGCATGGTGATGGACAGCCGGAGCTCCTGCACACTGTCGCGCCAGTGTCACTGTGGAGTGCACAACTTCCCGACGTCATCACGCTTCTTGCGAGTCTGGTTCTCTCGACCCGCCATCGCGCAGAGTTATCACCGACGGGGAGGCATCGGTCATGTCTTTAAACGGCGAGGCTCATCAGAAAATTACGAGTGCGCACCTGTCGCGTATGGCATACCTTTACGTTCGCCAGTCCACGCTGCGGCAGGTCTTTGAAAATACCGAGAGCACTCAACGCCAGTACGCGCTGCGCGAGCGTGCAGTTGCCCTGGGTTGGCCGCTCGACCGCATCGTAGTGATCGACAGCGATCAGGGGCAATCCGCAGCGAGCGCTACCGATCGTGAGGGTTTTCAGCGGCTGGTGACGGAGGTCAGCCTGGGACACGTCGGAATCGTACTTGGCCTTGAGGTATCGCGCCTGGCGCGCAACTCCACCGACTGGCATCGGCTGCTCGAACTCTGCGCGTTCGCCGATACCCTCATCCTCGATGAGGATGGGCTGTATGACCCGGCGCACTTCAACGACCGCTTGCTTCTGGGCCTGAAGGGCACGATGAGCGAAGCGGAGTTGCATGTACTCCAGGCACGGCTGCGAGGCGGCGTCCTGAGTCGCGCCCGCCGTGGGGAGCTCAAGCAGATGGTGCCGGTGGGATTCGCACACGATGGGCAGGACCGCGTCATCCTCGACCCGGACGCGCAAGTGCAGGCCGCCGTGCGTCTGTTCTTCGAAACCTTCAAGCGCACGGGTTCCTGCCTGGCTGTTGTCAAGGAGTTCCATGCGCGAGAGCTCCTCTTCCCGCGTCGGCTGCGCAGCGGTCCTCACAAGGGCGATCTCGTTTGGGGCGAGCTCTTGCACTGTCGTGCCCGGCAGATCATCCACAATCCGCGCTATGCGGGCGCGTTTGTTTTCGGCCGCACCAAGCGGCGCCATCTGCCCAATGGCAAGGTGTGCTCGCGCCTGGTGCCGATCGAGGAGTGGATCCTGATACGCGACGTCCATCCGGCCTATATCAGTTGGGAGGAGTACCAGTCCAATCGGCAGCACGTGAAGAGCAATGCGCTTGCCTGGAGCACGGATCGCTGTCGCGGACCTGCGCGTGAAGGCACCGCGCTGCTGCAGGGTCTCGTGATCTGCGGTACCTGTGGCGAGCGCATGACAGTGCGCTATCACTCCCATCGGGGTCAAAACATACCGACCTACTGGTGCGGCCGACGCCCGATGCAACGGGGCGAAAGCGGTCTGTGTCAAACGGTGCATGGTGGTGCGCTCGATGCGGCGATCGGCGATCTGATCGTCGGGGCGATGACGCCGTTGGCGATCGAGGTTGCACTGACCGTGCAACAGGAGCTCGTGAGCCGCCATGAGGAAGCCGATCGACTACGCCGCCAGCACGTGGAGCGGGCCCGCTATGAAGCCAAGCTTGCGCAGCGGCGCTTCCTCAAGGTTGATCCCGACAATCGCCTCGTGGCCGATGCGCTGGAGGCAGACTGGAATGAAAAGCTGCGCGCGCGCGCCGCTGCACAGGAGGCGTACGAGAAAGCGCGCACAGCCGATGCTAACCTCGTGACCGACACCGAGCGTGCCGAACTTATGGCTCTGGCCACCGACTTCCCGCGTCTGTGGCATGACCCGCGCACGCAAATGAAGGAGAAGAAACGCATGTTGCGGCTGTTGATCGAAGATGTCACGCTCACCAAAGGTGATGCGCTGCACGTCGACATCCGCTTCTCAGGCGGCGCTACCCGTTCACTCGACCTTCCGTTGCCCAAATCGTGCGTCGAGCTGCGCACCACCGACGCCGAAGTTGTCAAAGAGATCGACCGGCTGATCGACACCTACACAGATGGGGAGATTGCCGACGTACTCAATGAGCGTGGTGTGCGTACCGTGGTGAGCACGCCTTGGACCGCGGCGCGTGTCGGCCGTCTGCGCATGATCTATCGTCTCGTCGATCGACGCACGCGTCTGCTCAGTCAGGGACTGCTGCCCCCGCAGGACGTCGCCACCCGCTACGGTGTTGTACTCTCCACCGTGCACTTGTGGCGTCGACGCGGTCTACTTCGAGCACACCCGGTGAATGATCGGGGCGACTACCTCTACGAAATTCCTCCGGAGGACCTGCCGGCAAAGTACGCTCACAAGCGTGAGTACCAAGTCGAGATTCTAACTCCGTCGTTATCTACTTCACGAGGTGCAGTATGAGTTCAAGCCGTTGCACTCCGGCTGGCGCACCAACGACGGCGAAGACTCCATGCCCAGGAAGGCGATCTCGGCCTGATAGTCGTCGCTCATGTACTGGCTGCCGTGGTCGTGCCGGTTGCGGATGCCCGTCGCCGCGCCGGCGCGGAAGCCGCCGCAGTAGTCGCGCACTGCTTGCCGCAGCGGTTCCAGTGCCTCGAACCGCGTGGCCTTCTTGGCCGCATGCAAACCCACGCATTCGGTGGTGCAGTGATCGACGGCAACGAACACCGTCACCTGTCCTTCTTCGACTGTGACGGTCAGGGTGTGGTCGCTGGCCCAGGCTTCGTTGGGCCGCTCGGTGACGATCGTGCCGGTGTGAGGATTCTCTGCCCTCGGGAGCGTGCGCGACGGCGCGAGCAACTGGGCGTCTCTCATCAGCCGCAGCACGCGCGCCTTCGACGTGCGCACTTGCCCGAAGCGCAGCCGCGCCCACACTTTGCGATGGCCTTCGCCGTAAAACGGTGAGGCCGCCAGCACTTCGCGGATCTTCCCGAGCAGCGCGGCGTCGCTCCACGCCGTCTTCGGTCCCCGCCGCCGCAACGCTCGCTCGGGTTGTGCGGCCACGTGGAGCTGATAGTAAAAGCTCGAACGCGCCATTTCCCATTCCCGCATCACGCGCACCACGCCGTAACGTCGTTCTGCGAAGGGCGAAGTGGCGTGCCTCATGGCTTCGACCTCCGCCAAGCCAAAGGGCGCCCGGCCTCGATATGGTGAATTTTCTCCCGCAGCAGCTCGTTGCTCATGCTCAGATCGGCGACCAACGATTTCAGTCGCTGGGTCTCTTCGTTCTCGACATCGGCTTCCCGCGCTTTCAGGTTCTCTTCCATGCCGATCAGCGACTGCTCCCGCCAGCCGGAGAGCGTTGCCGCAGTCACGCCCAGTTCGCGGGAGAGGGTTTCGATGTCTTCCCCGCGTAGCAGACGGAGCACCGCCGCCATTTTGCGCTTGGCCGACCAACGACCCCGGCCGTCACGCCGCTCTTCGGGAGCCCCTCCGGTCGCCCTGCGGGCTCCCTCCAGGGCTCCCGAAGCTGGTTCTCTCTCTTTGCTCATACACACCTCCTCGTGATTTCTCACTCATTTTCATCACAATTCGGTGTCCAAAGAAATCCTAGGGCGCGGGATGATGAATCAGAGGCTTGAAGCCTGGTTGCAAAGCTGGCCGGAGGTCGAGAATCCGCATTACAAAATTGAGTTTATGCGTCTGGCGAACGTCGGTTCAAAATCAAGAATCCGAATTACCAGACCGAAGGACGGCGCGAACTCTTCGATTCATGCCGACCTGGCCCGAAAAAGGCCGAGGATCCCTGCTCTTCGGTCGAAAAAACCCGGGCCTGAAATTGGATAACTAGAAACGCGTTGCATTCGTCCTCGGAATGCCCCAGTTAGCGGCAAGTAGCTCGTCCAGTACCTCTCCGCACATTGACTTGGCTGTACGTGCGGCCTAAGATTCCCGCCCAGAGGCGGTACCCTTCCGATGATTGGCCAGACGCTCGGCCCTTACCACATTGTCGGGAAAATCGGCGCGGGCGGGATGGGGGAAGTCTATCGCGCCCGGGACACGCGGCTCAACAGAATGGTAGCGGTCAAGGTTCTGCCCACTCATCTTGCTGACCGACCCGAATTGCGCGAGCGGTTTGAGCGCGAAGCACGGACGATTGGCAGCCTGAACCATCCACATATCTGCACCCTCCATGACATCGGACATCAGGACGGAATTGATTATCTGGTGATGGAGTACCTGGAAGGCGAGACGCTGGCTCAGCGACTGGCGAAAGGTCCTCTGCCGTTAGAGCAGGTGTTGCAGTATGCCATCGAGATTGCCGATGCCCTCGATAAAGCGCACCGGAAGGGCGTGACGCATCGCGATTTGAAGCCGGGCAACGTCATGCTGAGCAAGTCTGGCTCGAAACTGCTGGACTTTGGGTTAGCCAAGCTGAAGCCAGAGGCGGCTCCTGCAACAGTTCCCTTTTCGCAGCTTCCTACTGCAAAGGACGCGATCACGGCGCAGGGAACGATTCTTGGCACGCTGCAGTACATGGCGCCGGAGCAACTAGAAGGGAAGGAGGCAGACGCTCGCACGGATATTTTTGCCTTCGGTGTAGTGGTGTACGAGATGGCGACGGGCAAGAAGGCTTTCGAGGGCAAGAGCCAAGCCAGCGTGATCGGGGCAATTCTGAAGGACGATCCGCCGTCGATATCGTCGCTTCAACCCATGACGCCACCGTCGCTGGATCGAGTGGTGAAGGCCTGCTTGGCAAAGGAACCTGACGAACGATGGCAGACAGCGAGCGATTTGTGCCGGGAACTAAAATGGATCGCTAAAGGCGATTCGTCTGTAGAGGCGCTTCATGAACGGGCTCAATACAAGTGGGTTCGCGCGTTGCCCTGGGTACTGGCAGGTATCTCAGCGCTGGTCCTCGTGGCGCTGATCATCGGCAACACGCTGCGCGCGCCGCGGCCTCCAACGCGGCCTTCAATAACCCGGTTTGTAGTGGTGCTGCCGCCGAGCGATCGATTGCCGCTCGGGTTCAATCCGGTTTTGGCGCTTGCGCCTGACGGCTCCCGTCTCGTGTACGTCGCCAACCATGGTGGCAGCACCCAACTTTACCTGCGTTCGACCGACCGCTTCGAGGCCACTGCGATCCCAGGTACCGAGGGCGGCGGAAGCCCATTCTTCTCTCCCGACGGGCAGTCGGTGGGATTTTTTGCCGGGGGCAAGCTGAAGAAGGTCTCCCTCAGCGGTGGTGCACCGTTGACACTCTGCAGCGCGCCCACCAACCGTGGCGGGAGCTGGGGCCCCGATGGCACCATTGTTTTTACACCCTCCGTTAGTTTGGGCCTCTTTCGTGTTTCGGCCGCTGGAGGTACGCCGACCCCGCTAACCGCCCTGGACCGCAAGAAGGGAGAGTTGTCCCATCGCTGGCCGGAGATTCTACCGGGCGGCAAGGCGGTGCTCTTCACCACCTGGACAGGCGCCACCTTCGATGACGCACGGATTGGCGTGCTGTTACTGGAGACGGGCGAGCAACGGGTCCTGGTCGAAGGGGGCACTTATGCCCGCTACGTTCCGTCGGGTCACTTGGTCTATGCGCGGGCAGGCGGGCTGCTGGCAGTGCCCTTTGATCTTAAGCGGCTTGAGGTGACGGGGACCCCGGTATCACTTCTCGAAGGCGTCAGCACGAACCCATTCTTTGGCGTGGCCGATTTCAGCACTTCAGCTGACGGTTCACTCGCCTATGTCCCCGGAGGGTCGAGTGCTGGCGAGGCTACGCTTTCCTGGGTGGACCGCAACGGAGCGACCCAAGCGCTTCCGGCGCCGCCACGTGCGTACATGTTCCCGCGGCTTTCCCCCGATGGCCAGCAGCTAGCAGTCGGGATCCAGAGCCCCAATCCCGGACTTTGGCTTTACGAGTTGGGGCGTGGCACGTTGACGCGGTTGAGTTCAGCTTCCGGGATTATTCCCTACCCGACGTGGACGCCGGACGGCAAACGTGTGACTTTTCTGGCTGCGCCAGGTGGTCCGGTGAACATTTACTGGATGGCCGCCGACGGCAGCGGTGCCGCAGAGAGTCTCACCACGGGCGAAAACTACAAGGCGCCTGGCTCTTGGTCTCCCGACGGCCGAGTGCTCGCCTTCACAGAACAGGATCCGACGGCCGGATGGAAGATCTGGGTGCAGAGCCTAGAAGGCGACCGCAAGGCGCGGCCCTTTCTCCAAACTACGTCCTTTGAAGGCGGGCCGATGTTCTCGCCAGACGGCCACTGGCTCGCGTATGAATCCGACGAATCAGGCCGGGTGGAAGTATACGTGACGCCGTTTCCCGGCCCCGGCGGCAAGTGGCAGATTTCAACCGAGGGTGGCACGGAGGCGGTGTGGGCGCGCAACGGGCGCGAGCTGTTCTATCGTAACGGCGACAAGATGATGGCCGCTGCCGTCGAGACCAAGCCGGCGTTCGCTGCTGGCAAACCTAAACTGCTATTCGAAGGGCATTATGAGACAAGTCTTTATGCTTTTCAGCCAAGCTATGATGTCAGCCCGGACGGCAAGCGGTTCCTGATGGTCAAAGCTAGTGAGCGGGAATCGGTCGCAACGCGAATCAATGTCGTGCTGAACTGGTTTGAGGAGTTGAAGCGCCGCGTGCCGACCGGAACGAAATGATGTCGGCGAAGTGACTGAACAATGATCGGCCAGACCATCTCCCACTATCGCATCCTGGAAAAACTCGGTGGCGGCGGCATGGGCGTGGTCTATAAAGCCGAGGACACCAAGCTGGGCCGCTTCGTGGCTTTGAAGTTCCTGCCGGAAGAATTTGCGAAAGACCGCCAGGCCCTCGAGCGTTTCGAGCGAGAAGCCCGTGCCGCTTCCGCACTCGACCACCCCAATATCTGCACGATTTATGAAATTGCTGAACACAACGGGCAGCCGTTCATTGCTATGCAGTTTCTGGAGGGCCGCACGCTCAAGCACCTAATTGGCGGCAAGCCACTCCCCGGAGAGCAAGTGCTGGACTTGGGGACCCAGATCGCGGACGCGCTGGACGCTGCACATGCGAAAGGGATTGTGCGAGACATTAAGCCTGCGAACATTTTCGTTACGGATCGTGGGCAGGGCAAGATTCTGGACTTTGGGTTGGCCAAGGTAGAACGACGAGAAAAGGAAGCCGCCGGCGTCAGGCTTTCGCAACAGCCGACGGCGGGAGCCTCCGACCAGGACCTGACCAGTCCCGGCACGGCTCTGGGTACCGTGGCGTACATGTCGCCGGAGCAGGCGCGAGGGGAAGAACTAGACACTTGCCGCCAGAGCTGGAGCGGATCATCGACAAGGCTCTGGAGAAAGATCGCAAGCTGCGTTATCAGAATGCGGCGGATTTGCGAACCGACTTGGCCCGGCTGAAACGCGATACGGATTCGGGGCGAGCGGCCTTGAGTGGGCCACGGCCCATGACAGAGCCTCAGTCGTGGTGGCGCAGCAGGGTGGCGCTCGGGACTGCTGCTGTTGTCCTGATAGCTTTGCTGGCGGCTGCTGGCTTGTTTTACAGATTTGCTGGGCGCGGGGAGACGATCGATTCGGTCGCAGTCTTGCCGTTCGTCAATGCCAGTGCCGATCCGAACACGGAATACTTAAGCGACGGAATCACCGAGAGCCTCATCAACAGTTTGTCGCAGGTGCCCCATTTGAAAGTGAAGTCGCGCGACTCCGTCTTCCGCTACAAGGGAAAGGAAACGGATGCACAGGCCGTGGGGCGGGAGCTGGGTGTGCGCACCATCTTCAAGGGCAGAGTCACGCAGCGCGGCAACAGCCTTGAGATCAGCGCCGAGCTGATTGATGCTCAGAACGATAACCACATCTGGGGCCAGCAGTACAGCCGCAAGCCAGCGGACATTTTCGCGCTTCAGGAAGAGATTGCGAAAGAAATCACGACCACGCTGCGGGTGCGTCTATCGGGCGAAGACGAGAAGCGCATGGCCAAAGGCTACACCGCGAATCCCGAAGCCTATCAGGACTATCTGAAAGGCCGCTACTGGTGGAACAAGCGAACCGAGGAGGGATTGAATAAGGGAATCGAATACTTTCAGCAGGCGATCACCAAGGATCCCACGTACGCGCTGGCTTATTCCGGCTTGGCCGACTGCTACAGTCTCCTTCCGACCTACGGTTTTGTTCCCCCCAAGGAGGCGTTTCCGAAAGCCAAGGAGGCCGCGCTGAAGGCACTGCAACTAGACGAGACGCTCGCTGAAGCTCATGCCTCGTTAGGGTTTATCAAAACACAATATGACTGGGACTGGTCAGGCGCGGAGAGAGAATTCCAGCGAGCCATTGCGCTCAATCCGGCCTATCCCAGCGCCCACCAATGGTATGGGCAAAGTTTAGGCCAGACGGGACGGCTGGAAGAAGACATCACCGAGTACAAACGAGCCCTGGAACTTGATCCACTATCACTCGTCATTAACAGGGACCTAGGAAGAGCATTCTACTTCGCACGGCAATATGACCAAGCGATAGAGCAACTGCGGAAGACTCTAGAGATGGACCCAAACTTCATTTACGCACACCATAGCCTCGGCTTGGCCTACATCGAGAAGTCCAAGTACAAGGAAGGCATCGCGGAGTGTGAAAAGGAGTTGGTGGTTTCTCCTGGCAACCCATATGCACTATCGCAACTCGGATACGCCTATGCGGTGGCGGGCAGAAGAGCAGAATCGCAGAAGGTGCTCGATCAATTGAACGAACTCTCGAAGCAAAGGTATGTTCCAGCGCGGCACATGGCCATAGTCTATGGGGGCCTTGGGGAGAAGGACAAGGCATTCGAGTTGTTGGAAAAGAGTTATGAGGATCGCTCTCTAGAAATAGCTGCAGCCATTAAAGGAGACCAGTCTACGATCCGCTGCGCTCCGACCCGCGCTTCCGAGACCTTCTGCGCCGCATGAACCTACAGCCGTGACGCCATGATCGGCCAGACCATCTCGCACTACCGCATTGTCAAGAAGCTCGGCGGTGGCGGCATGGGTGTGGTCTATGAGGCTGAAGACCTCAAGCTCGGTCGCCATGTTGCCCTCAAGTTCCTTCCCGACGAACTCGCCAACGATGCGCAAGCCCTCAGCCGTTTCCAGCGGGAAGCCAAAGCCGCGTCTTCTCTGAACCACCCGAACATCTGCACGATCCATCAAATCGACGAGGTCGAGGGGCGAGGCTTCATTGCCATGGAACTGCTGGAGGGGCAGACGCTCCGGCACCAGATCAACGGTAAGCCGCTGGGGATCGAGGCGGTGCTTGATCTGGGCATCCAGATTGCCGACGCACTGGATGCGGCTCATTCGAAGGGCATCGTCCATCGTGACATCAAGCCCGCGAACATCTTCGTCACGAATAGAGGTCAGGCGAAGATTCTCGACTTCGGGCTCGCCAAGGTGTCGCTGAAGCCGGAGAGCGTTGCTATGAGCGACCCGACCATCGGCTCGGAGGAGTACCTTACTAGCCCCGGCAGCACGCTTGGCACAGTCGCCTATATGTCACCCGAGCAGGTGCGAGGGAAGGAACTCGATGCTCGCACCGACCTGTTCTCGTTCGGCGCTGTGCTGTACGAGATGGCGACAGGGCTGCTCCCGTTTCGGGGCGATACATCAGGGGTGATCTTCGAGTCGATCCTCAATCGAGCGCCAGCCCCAGCAGTCAGGTTGAACCCTGACGTACCGCCCAAGTTGGAAGAGATCATCAACAAGGCGCTGGAAAAGGATCGGGAGGTTCGCTGTCAGTCTGCTGCTGAGCTAAGGGCGGACCTGAAGCGGCTAAAACGGGACACGGAATCGGGAAAGACCGCGGCTCTCAGTCGGGTGGCTCCCGGTACGAAGTCTCATTGGGGGCGCAGGAAAATCGTGGTGAGCGTGTTGGGTCTAGCGGTGGTTCTCGGTGGTCTGATCGCTGCAGGAGAGTTCTACTTCGGCGGTTCTGGCAATCGCATAGACTCCGTCGCGGTCCTTCCGTTTACCAACGCCGGTGGCGATCCCAATGCGGAGTATCTGAGCGACGGCATTACCGAAGGATTGATCGACTCCCTTTCCCAAGTGCCCGATCTTCGGGTGGTGTCCCGCGCCTCCGTATTTCATTACAAAGGAAAAGAAATCCCACTCCGGACGGTGGCACACGATCTGGGTGTGAAAGCAATCGTGTCCGGCAGGGTGGCGCAGCACGGGGACACGCTCTTGGTCAGCGCAGAACTCGTCGATGTGCAGAATGACCGGCAGATTTGGGGCGAGCAGTATAGCCGAGGGCTCAGTGACGTTTTAACAGTACAGCAAGAAATCGCCGGGAATATTTCCGAGAAGCTGCGCAGGTTAACCGGTGTCGAGAAACAACGGGTTGCCAAGCGATACACCAACAACAGCGAAGCCTACCAGGCGTTCCTCAAAGGCAGATATCACTGGGGCAGGAGTTCAGAGGATGACCTTAAACAGGCGATCCAGCATTTTGAAGAGGCGATCCGATTAGACCCCGCCTACGCTCCCGCGTACGCGGGAATGGCGGACGCATACGACGAACTTGCCGATCTTCAGTATGTGGCGCCGACGGAAGCCTTTCCCAAAGCGAAAACTGCGGCACTCAAGGCCCTGGAAATCGATCCTGCGCTGTCCGAAGCTCACACGGTGCTGGGAGAAATCAGCTGGTGGTACCACTGGGACTGGGCAACAGCAGAGAAAGAATATCGGCGAGCCATCGAGCTCGACCCGAACAGCGCGGTAGCCCATTTGCGCTATGCCTACCTGTTAGCGACCGTCTTTGGCCGCTTCGATGAAGCGATTGCCGAGGGCAGACGAGCGCAAGAACTGGAGCCACTCTCGCTGATTATGAACACGTACTTCGGCTACGTCTATACGATGGCACACCGATATGACGAATCTTTTCCATGGTTCCGAAAAGGTATCGAGCTCGATCCGAGTAGCAACATCGCGCATGCAGAACTGGCCTGGACTTACTCGTTCAAAGGAATGTTTGGCGAGGCCATGGCAGAGCAGGGGAAGATGAGCAAACCGCCGCCTCCCGCAGAAGGGTCACTGATCTCGGCAGGGATCGGCTATGTTTACGCGGTCTCAGGGAGGCGTGACGAAGCAATCAAAATCGTCAATCAATTCAAGGATTCAGCCAAGGAAAAATATGTCGATGGCTACAATATAGCGACAATCTATTCGGGTTTGGGCGACAAGGACGAGGCTTTCCATTGGTTGAATCGTGGTATCGAGCAGCGCTCCTTGGGCATGGTTTTTCTCAAATGTGATCCGTTCTTTGACCGGCTGCACTCTGACCCGCGATTCCCCGAGGTGCTGCGCAGGATTGGGTTGCCGCAGTGACACGTTTTTCATTTTTGAAACGGCTTCAGCGTTATTTCCGTCCCAATCCGCCAGGTGGACGTGTCGACTTCGTAGATGTGGGTTCTGTGTTCTGTGATCCTCGGTCTCGGTGCCACATTTGTGGTTTGCCCGTTACGGCCGAGTGAGCGACGCGGTTCAGGGGACTAGAATTGCGCCCACGGATGGCCCTAACCTCTGGCACAAAACTCGGGTCGTATGAGATTCGCGCTCTGGAAAGACGCCGAACCCGAAATCCCCTCCTGAAGTAGGCCAAGTCCGAGTACGCCAAGCTGAAATGATCTCGGCACTTGCTTCGGCAGACCATCGCTTGCTCGTTTGATGACGGATCAGAGGCTAGACGAGAAAACCGGAACCTGAATACCGGTACACCTTTTGCAATTCAGCCAACCGCTTTGTCTCTTCAATCCTCTCTTCAAGAGACTGCATCTGCGTTTGATTCGTGGATCGGATACTCTTCATCCGAACCAACTCAGCTTCCTGCTCTTTGATTTCCCATTTGAAGCAAGCGACTAGCCCGGATTTCTCACTAGAAGTGACAAAGAGTCTTAATTGGAGATGGAAAAAGGCCGCTTTCTCAGGCATAACTGCGTTGTTCACGACGTAGTTGAATGCTGAAAGGAGCGGCCTCTTCCATGACAGAGTGTAACCAGAGTGCGTTGCCGTTTGAAGCGCATTTTTCGCGGCAGGTGGTGGCACAGTTTGACGGCGCCCAAATGACGACCGACGGTGGGGCGCTGCTGTTGCGGGCGGTGGACCGGCGCATCGGTCTGCTGAAACGTGTGGCCGGCTGTTTCACCGACGGGCGCGACCCGCAGCGGATCGAGCACGAACTCGGACAGATGCTGGCGCAGCGCGTCTATGGCTTGGCGCTGGGCTACGAAGATCTCATCGATCACGAAGAGTTGCGTTGCGATCCGCTGCTGGCGCTACTGGCTGGCAAGCGGGAACTCGAAGAACCTTTGGCAGGCAAGAGCACACTGAACCGGCTGGAACTCACCCCACCTGGGGAGCCCCAACACGAGCGCTATCACAAGATCAGCTACTCGGCTGAAGCCCTCGATGCACTGCTGGTGGAAATTTTTCTGGAAGCACACGAGCAGCCACCGCGTGAAATCGTGTTGGACCTCGACGTCACGGACACACCGCTGCACGGGGAGCAGGAGGCGCGCTTCTTCCACGGTTACTATGGC
>JBARRP010000205.1:0-5588 GCA_049644285.1 Candidatus Acidiferrales bacterium
GGGCCAAAATCTTCCGAACGATCTTTCTTTCAGGGGAACCTCCTATCGAGGCCAAATAGCCGATACATTCGAAGAAAGCGGTTCCCAGGCTTGGGCTGCACTCTCGATAAAACTCTACGAGCGCTCCAAGGTCCCCAGACATAGCTCGCCGATAGTACGGCGCAAATGTTTCGTCAACGGGGGCTTCAAGAGGCCGGAACCACAAGACGTGCGCAAATGAGCCCGTCCATGTGCTACTCCTTATCCTTGTCCCGTCCCATTCGATCCGTGCGGAAGATTCGATCGGGGTAATGTGTTTCGGTTTTTCCCTCAATCCCTTCAATTTTCTTCGGCCAATCATGACGTCACCAGCCCTGGTAAACCCCAACTTGCACACGGCGCTGGCAGAGAGGAAGTCCCACCACCGCGAACAAACTGCTATCGCTGCTAGCCACGTTGCGGTTCGAGAAGCTGGCGGACAAGCATGCGGGGCCGCGCTCAAGAATGTCAAGTGATCCGCACGCCGTGGGCGTCGACGACGTGGCGAGGGATCGTCGTCGGTCAACTTAAAACAACTCTGTTCAACTCGGAAATTCACTGTTACTTTTCAAGTCGGAGGTTAGCCATGGCCGAAAAGACCGATTCCAAAGTAAGCTATTTCCTGGTTGGACTGGGTATCGGATGGCTGATCAGCATCCTGCTTGCGCCGAAATCCGGTGAGGAGACTCGCAAATACCTGTCGCAGAAGGCAAAAGAGGGGAGCGAGTACGCCCAGAGGAAAGCGCGGGAACTGAGGGGGCGCACTGACGACTCGGCGGGCCTCCGGGTTATGCCGACGGTCGGGCGAGGTGCGCTGGTCTAGGGGACGAAAACGTGCCAAATCGAATCGACCGCCGAGAATTCATCAAGCAGAGCGCGATCGCCACAGCCGTGTTTTCGGCATCGCCAGCGAGTCTTTTCGGCGCAGGTCAAGCACGTGTGCGAGCAGGCCTGAAGACCGTCGCCGAAATCGAGAAAGCGGCCATCCGAAAATTTGCCTTGCGCCTGCGCGGTCAGGCGTTGCTGCCCGGCGATCGCAACTACGAATCGGCTTGCCGCGATTGGACCGGGCGGATACCAAACGTTCCGGGGCTTGTCGTTCGCTGCGCCGGCACGGAAGACGTCGTCGCTGCCGTGAACTTCGCGCGGGACCACGGGGTCCTCGTTGCCGTGCGCGGCGGCGGACATGGGCTCCGTTCCACTGACGGCGGGATGCTGATCGATTTGTCCCCGATGAAGAAGAGTGCGGTAAACACGGCGCAGCGCGTGGCGCGCGCCGAACCGGGCGTCACCGTCGGCGAGCTCGACAAGGCGACCGGCCCCTCCCGTCTCGCCGCGGTGCTCGGCGAGTGTCCCTCGGTTGGAATCTCCGGGTTCACCCTTGGCGGCGGATTCGGCCGGCTCATGGGACAGCACGGAGCGGCGTGCGACAACCTCCTGACGGCGGAAATCGTCACCGCCGAGGGCAAGGTGCTCCGCGCCAGCGAAGGCGAGAACGCCGATCTCTTCTGGGGAATCCGTGGCGGCGGTGGCAATTTTGGAATCGCGACTGCCTTTGAGTATCGAATCCATCCGGTCAGGCAGGTGCTCTCGGGCATGTTGGCGTACCCGATGTCCGCGGCGAGAGCCGTCCTTCGATTTTTCGGCGAGTACCTGACAGCGGCACCCGACCAGCTCGACGCCCTTATCGAAATCGGAAGCGGCATCCTGCAGTACGCGCCTGACGCGCAGGTCCCGACCGTTGTTGTCAATGTTTGCTGCGGCGGCGACCTTCGCGCCGCGGAAGAAACGCTTCGGCCGTTACGCACGTTTGGTCCGCCGACCTCTGACACGGTCCGACAGATGTCCTATCTCGACGCGCAGGGCCTTGGTAGCCTGGTGCCTTTCCTCAATCACGCCACGCCGCGCTATTCAGGGTATTTCAAGACCGGTTTTGTCACGGGGCTCGGCGACGCCGCGATCGACGCGATTGTCGCTCACTGTGAGAAACCGCCGTCCGGCTCCTGGTCCGTCGCGTTCGACCATTACCTCCACGGCGCGATCTGCCGCGTGCCTGAGAGCGACATGGCTTTTAGTCTCCGGCAAAGCGGCTACAGTTTCCGCCTCACGTCATACGAAGAAGGGGTGGGCCAGCCCAACGCTTCCACCGCGTGGGGAACCAGCCTCAGTCGAGCGTTGGATCCGTTTTCCGGCGGGAGAATGTACCTGAACTATCTGACGGATCAAGACGAGGAGGGCTTGCGCGCCGCAGTTGGGTCAAATTACTCACGCTTGGCCGCACTCAAGAAAACGTATGACCCGACCAACTTCTTTCGTCTGAACCCGAACATCGAGCCCGCGGTGTAACTTAGCGGCGGGGCCGCCAACAGGAAGGATAGATGCGCCGAAACTCGCTACTCTGGCTCTTGGCTTTCGGCGTGAGCACGGGCATCGCTGCGCCGCTTGGACCTAGTCTGAAACTCGCGGCACTCTCGGTGTCTTCCCAACCCAACCCGTCCCTTCCGGCATTTGGTTCTGGGCTCCCGCCGAGTCCGAGCTACTCGGAGGCGTCCTTCTTCTGGCTTCTGGTGCCCTAGTTGAGGCCTAGTTAACACCTCTGCGGCTGAAGTGGCTTATTGTATTTAACCATATTGTTTTCAGAGTGTTGCGTTTAAATTATCGGCCTGAGGCCAACTAGGTACAAGCACTAGTTGGCTTTTTTCGCTTTTTATTCGCCATCCCAGTGGCGGTGAGTCAGTACCTGCGAATCGGCTCGCCGATCTTCTGCCCATGCACGGCCTTCCCAGAACTTCGCGGCCTGCGTGTCGCCAGCGATTGCTGCCTCGGACGATGCGCTCCTGAAAGGAAGTCAAGCCAGTCTCCGCTTATGCGAGTGTGCGGTCATGGCAACTCTGCAACCACCTTCGCTTATGAGTTTCAGAGAACCGAATGGCGCCGTCATGACAGCGAACATGAAACTACTGGGATGGAAAAGAAGCATCGGGGCCGGTCAAGCAGCTAAAGAAAAAATGTCGTGGGGGGCTGGATGCCGCCAAAACACTTCTGGCTTCCGGCTCAGGGGGAAGTGTTTCTCGCTTGACATCCCCTTTTATAGGACTTCCGAGTGCGCGACGATTCGCCCAGATCCTCATCTTTCGCTTCCCACGACCCCTTTTCTGGACCCGGATGTCGATGAACCACTTGTCCCGTAACCCCGACTAACCGTCCACTTCGACGCGGGCGGGTCCATTACTTCAATTGAAATCTGGGTGTGTTTTACCGCGTCCTCTGCGCCGAATAGGAGACTCGATGCTGGCTTACTCATCTGGTCGTGTATTTCACGTGCGACTTGTCCTTGTGAGAAGGGGTTACCTCCACTTCGGGTTTCAATACCGGCACAAGGTAACTGGCGAAGCCGATGCCGACAAGAATCGTCCCGAACGATTTTTCCGGCGTGTATGTCCGAACGACCGATTTCCCAAACTCGAGTTTGTAGAACTTTGTCTTATAACGCCGCGCAAAAAGCTGCTGCATCGCTTCCCGTAGATTGGCTTCCGCTTCTTCGACCGATCCGTTGCCGGCATACTCGCACGCAAAACCGCCCAGGTAAGAGCCGTCTGAATCGCGATAGACCTTGGCCAAAAGCAGACCAGCCGTGATCCGTATTCCCCGCTTATCGGTATGCTGAACAGCGATGATTCCCTCGAGCACGGACCCATGGTGGATGTCAGGCAAGTATGAGAGCTCGACCGTTTCAGGCGGCAGCACGGAGGTGTAAAGCAGCACGTTGTAATTCTCGATGCCGGCCATGTGCAGGGCCGCGTCATACGATCCGGTCTCGATTCCGACATTGCTTTCTCCCCAGCCGACCACCCAGAAATATTCCTTGGGAATCCGGCAGCCAATTTCGGAGTAGCGAGCAGGAAGATGCTTCGGCATTTTGCGATTGCCCGGCGCAGCTTAATGCGGCTCCGGTCGGACGTCAAATGGAGGTCCTGATAAACGCGCCAATCGGACAAGTGCAGTCTCTCCTCGCTGTCCATAAGTCTTAGGGTTGTATCGGAAGCGCGAAGGGGCAAGGCGTCTGCACGAGCACGGTGTGTTCGCGCGCTTTCGATACAACGACTTGGACTAAACCGCTATCGCGGTATTGGTGGCGCCGTAGTTATGTCGGCTTATCCGGTCACACTCGTCGTTATTCCAGCTGAACATATCTCCCCCACGGAAGTCCTCTTTGCTAAAGCATGGAGCGGCTGCTCACAGCAGCACATTCCATTTTGCAAAGGAGCTTTCCATGACATCTCTTCGGCAACGGTTCATCGAGGACATGCAGGTGCGGAACTTTTCGCTTGTAACACAAGCGTCCTACACCCGAGAAGTCTCGGGATTTGCACGGCACTTCAACAAGTCACCAGAGCTGTTGGGGCCGGAACAGATTCGTGCCTATCAGATCTACCTGATCAACGACAAGAAGCTGGGGGTAGTTTCGATCAGCGTGGCCACCTCCGCGCTTCGCTTCCTCTATAGGGTGACCCTCAAAAGGAACTGGTGCATGGCCGACATGATCCCAGCTCCCAAGGTGCCCAAAAAACTACCTATCATCCTCAGCCCAGAGGAAGTCGTTCGGTTTCTTGACTGTGTCGCCATGAGGAAGCATCGCGCCATCTTAACCACCTGCTACGCCGCGGGCTTGCGGATCTCCGAGGCCGTTGCTCTCACACTCCCAGCGATCGACAGCAAGCGCATGGTCTTGCGTGTCGAGCAAGGCAAAGGGCAGAAAGATCGTTACGTGATGCTCTCACCGAAACTGTTAGAGATCCTGCGGGCCTGGTGGCGAATGGAAAGGCCTAGCCACTGGCTCTTTCCGGGGGGCACGCCGGGCCAACACATCACCACGACCTCGGTTGCGCAGATGTGCCGGAAAGCCCGCCGCATTTCCGAGATTCCTAAACCGATTACACCGCATTCCATGCGTCATGCCTTTGCATGTCACTTGCTTGAATCGGGCACCGACATTCGCCAGATTCAACTCTTGCTCGGCCATCGCAGCCTGACCACCACAGCAAAATATCTGCACATCGCGACCAGCAAAGTGTGCTCGACATCGAGCCCACTGGATTTGCTGCCTCGTCCTGTTTCGAGGGATGTCCAGCCTACTGCGCCGCAACACCTCTAACCGCCGGGCCCCTTGGATCGCCCGAAGCTGGAAGTGGCGGACATCTTCCGCCGCTACGGTGAAGTCTATCGTCAGCAGCATGCTGCGTCGCTATCCACTGACCAGCGGCGCGTCATGACCGCAATCGAGGTGTGCCGCACGGCCGCTCTCGGCGGTCATCTCGAGCGCTGCGACTGCTGTAGTCACGAGCGCCCCTGCTACGACAGCTGCGGCGACCGCCACTGTCCCAAGTGCCAATCGCTCGCTCGTGCGGAGTGGGTCGAAAAACGAAGGTCCGAAGTTCTCGCGACACACTATTTCCATGTCGTCTTCTCGGTTCCCACACAGATTGCTTCCATCGCTTACCAGAACAAAGAGCTGGTCTACGGCATTCTGTTCCGAGCCACCGCCGAGACCTTGTCCACCATCGCTGCTG
>JBARRP010000206.1:0-5574 GCA_049644285.1 Candidatus Acidiferrales bacterium
CCGAATCGCCTATCCAGACAATTTCCGCTATGGCTTGGATCTGACCTTTATCTTCCGGCAGGTCAAACGCCAGTGGAAGAATTTCGTGTGGACTTTCGGGAGCAAAACCGTCGACGGCCAAGCCGCCTTCCGACGAATCGAGCAGGAGCACGCTCTTGGATTCGCCCAGGCAAACTGACATAGGCGACTCAGGAATCAGCCGCGGATACTGTCGGCGTTCCTCCACCATACGGCCCCCCGGTCACAGCCATTGGCTGCATCCCGAACGCCAGCGCGAGCCCCGTCATTCGTTCGTGCCGGCTAGGTGGCGTTCAGGTTCTGCACTGCCTTCGCGAACACGCCGTTGATCGCAGTCGCGACCGCGCTTAGCGAGCCGATCGCCGCCAGGACGAGAAGGACCAACAGAAGAGCGTATTCCGTCAGGTCTTGGCCTTCTTCCCCACTCCAGAGCCTTTTCATGAACTGCTTCATGTTCTTTCCCCCGACAGCGGTCACTAGCAATTGCCTTACCATGGGAGCGATTCGACGCAACCCACAACTGCAAGTATTTCAACCACTCGGAAGGGGTTACTCGCAGACGTTCTAGCCCTAGTTGGTGCCAATCTACAGACAATTGAACATAAGTTGCAACGCGTTTCCCCCGACTAGTGTGGTGTGTGCGCGCAGCGTGAAGAGCGCAAAGACGCACTGTACCTTGATTTCTTCCGCGTAATCCGTGTTCAGAGTGAGTTCCTTGCCATCTGAACTCTTGATCGTCCCCGTGAGCGGGTCTCCAATTCAGTTGCGACTTAGGACAAAGCTGACCGGAAGGACAGGTCTCGTCTCCTTTACATTGGAGCGACAATTTAATTATGTACGATGGGTCGAAGATGACGCCAGGTCGTTGCAGGAGAAACTGCCGATAGGAGCAACCGTATGATGGCACGACGTTGGACCACCGTCTTCGCGACGGCGCTTTTAGCCCTGACCAGCAATGCCGCTTTTGCGCAAGGGAAGGGGCACGGACATGGACACGGACATGACAAAGGCGATGATGACGATTCCCACGGCCATGCTGCGTTCAGCTCGCATGATCGCGAAGTTATGCGTGGCTGGTACGGCGACCACGAGGATGGCCTTCCACCGGGACTCGCCAAGCGAGACCGGCTTCCACCCGGCCTTGAAAAACAGCTTCGAGAGCGCGGCACTCTCCCGCCAGGATTGCAGAAGAGAATCCAGCCGGTGCCGGAAGACTTAGAGGGGCGTTTGCCTCCGCCTCCAGAGGGTTGCAGGCATGTCATCATCGGTGGCCACATCGTCCTGATGAACGCAAGGACGAATTACGTTTACAGTGTTTTCCACTTCGAGATTCAATAGCGGAACGCTGGAGAGTTTATGCTTCGTTCTTAAGTCCCAATCTTGGTCAGGAGAAAAAGATGCGACATCAATCGATAACTCGATGGCTCGTGCTGGGGATTCTGTTGGCTCTCTTCGGGTGCAACAAACTGGCGGCCACGCCGGACGCCGAGAATTCTCCGTCCGACGAGAATTCGGCTTCTGCTGGCGCGAAAGAGAACAAGGCTGCTGAAACGAGGCCTGCAAAAGCGATCGTCATCGACGCGGGCACGGTGCTTACGGTAACGATCGATCAGTCGATCAGCTCGAAGACGAATGGTGCGGGCGACCATTTTGACGCGTCGATTGCCTCGCCCGTGACGGTAGATGGCAAGGAAGTGATCCCTGTGGGGGCGAAATGCTCTGGGACAGTCACCCAGGCGAAGTCGGCAGGCCGGTTCAAAGGCGGCGCCGAATTGGACGTGAGCCTCGATTCCATCACGGTGAAGGGCAAGAGCTACGATATTCAGACCACGAGTGTTGAAGAGGCCGGCAAGGGTCGCGGCAAGAGGACGGCTATCGGCACGGGAGGCGGAGCAGCCGCGGGCGCGATTATAGGCGCGATTGCA
The DNA here is from genome assembly GCA_049644285.1 of Candidatus Acidiferrales bacterium. Classification (GTDB taxonomy): domain Bacteria; phylum Acidobacteriota; class Terriglobia; order Acidiferrales; family UBA7541; genus CAVRXT01. The sequence continues at coordinate 1,944 of JBARRP010000206.1, forward strand.
GGCGGCGGTAAAGGCGCTGCCATCGGCGCTGCTGCGGGTGCTGGCGCAGGCACAGCGGGTGCTGCGTTTACCGGCAATCGAGACATAACGATTCCGGCCGAAACAAGGCTCAGCTTCAAGTTGACTCAGCCCCTCGAAGTGAAGAGAAGGTAGCTGAGAAATGGAAATTCCGGCGTAGGTGAATCCTACGAAAGGCTACCAAAAGGCGATCCTTGCGGGCTTGTTGGGGCTGCTTATCTTTGCGCTCGCTGCCTATATTTCCACTCGCGACTGGGTGAACTCTCCGACTTGGCAGCAATCATCTCTGCCGGCTGCGAAGCATTCCTCAGATCTCATAGACACGCGCTCAGCCGAAACCGCGCAGGAATTGACAGCGCTCGCAGTCACTCCGGAGGAGCAGGACCACGCGAAGGAGGCTCTACGGCTGGCGGATCTTCTGGTCGATGTTGCATTCTCCGCAGCGCTGCGGGACGCCACTGAATCTCCAGCGCCGCTTACCCCGGAGACGCGGGAGCTCTCGGCGAGAGTTAAGGAAGCTGAAACGCGCCTAGCGGCGGACGAAGACCGCGTTGCGCAATTGACTCAGCAGGTCGCTAAAGCCCGCGCCAGCGCGAAGGATGCCCTCCAACAGGACCTTGACCTAGCGCAGGAGCAGTTGTCGCTTGACAAGGATTGGCTCAACGATGCTCATCAGGATCTCATCCGCGCCGGGGGCGACAAGCACGCAACTGTCCAACAATTACTGGACAAGTACAAAGCATCTCGTCTTTACGCTGGCAATGCTGGAACAGGGTCCGCCGCGAGTAATTCAGTCGAACTTACAAGATCGTCCAGCTTGGTCGCCCAGGCCCGAGCCTGGAATTCACTCCACAACAAAGAACGGGTCCTGCGCCAGGCACAGCAGAGTGCGCTCTCGCGCGCAGCGGAATTCACAACCAGACATGAGGCTCTCACAAAGGAGCTGAACGAAGAGAAGTCGCAGAAGAAAATACTGCATAACAAGACCGCAGGTTCCACACCGGAACGCAACACGGAGGCTGCGAACGTGGCGAGTGAAACCACCTCCGCTCTTTCGCTTCTGCGGCACCTCACGCACGATCAGAAGGAGCTCTCCGAGCTTGGCGAGAGTATTGATGACGAGCAGGAACTGGCCGCCGTCTATGCCAACTGGATCGCGTTGGTCACTGCTCGCGAGCATGCGTTGCTGCATGGTTCGCTTCAGTCGGCGATCTGGATTTTCTTGATTGCCGTGCTTGTTTTTGCGGCGAATTATTGGATACAGCGCTTCTTCGCCGACCTGACTCCAGAGCGCCGTCAGCTTCACACACTGCGTGCCTTTATCCTCTTTTTCATACAGGCCTTGGGCATCGTGCTCATCTTGCTCGTCATCTTCGGCGCTCCGAACAACTTCGCAACGGTGGTAGCACTTGCCGGCGCTGGCCTCACAGTCGCGCTTAAGGATTTTATCGTCGGCTTCTTTGGCTGGTTCGTCTTGGTAGGCAAAAACGGAATTCGACCAGGCGACTGGGTCGAGATAAACGACGTTGGGGGCGAAGTCCTCGAGGTTGGGTTATTGCACACGGTCCTACTTGAAACGGGCAACTGGTCTGATGCTGGCCACCCGACCGGCCGCAAAGTTACATTCGTGAACAGCTTCGCCATCGAAGGCCACTACTTCAATTTCTCTACATCCGGCCAGTGGCTCTGGGATGAAATCCAGATGGCGCTTCCGGAGAACGCTGATCCTTTTCTGATTGCCGAGGCGATTCAGAAGATCGTTGCGGATGAGACGGCAGCAAACGCGGGACTGGCGGAGCAGGAATGGGAACGCGCGACGCCCGGCCATGCGAGGCGCTCGTTCTCCGCTGCGCCCTCCATGAGCGTACGACCGACAGATTCCGGCGTAAACGTTCTCGTGCGGTATCTCACGCGGGTCAATGAGAGACACGAAGTCAGAGCGCGCCTTTACCGTGCCCTCGTCGAGTTGTTGCATAAGAAAGACATACCGCAGCCAGCTTTTACAAATCCCTCTTCCCCATCGGTTGCCGACCGCGCCCAGCGTGGTGACGGTAATTTTTGACTTTGTGAAAGGATTGAGGCTCAAACGTCAGATCCCTCGCAGCTTGTATCAGATTGCTGAAAGCCCCTCAAAATCCGCGGTTGCCCCCAGTCTTGAACCGTCGGTGCATGGCTTCGGAAGGTTGTGCTGGGATACTACCAATACCATACCGTTCCGGGTAACTCGACTCAGTTGCGCATCTTTAGCCGTCGCGGTTGCTGGTTGTGGCGGGGCGTTTTAGTCCGTCGCAGTCAACGCGCACAGGTGCGATGGGATCGTCTCTCCCCTCTCTTGAGCCGGTGGATTCCCCCACCCCGTATTCTGCATCCTTATCCTGATGCTCGCTTCGCCACCCATCCACAGTAAGAGCCGTATGCGTGAACGCGCCTGTACGGATCGGTGCGGGGGCGATCAGCGATGGTCCTCCCTACCGCGACAACTATGTGGAATCTGCCCCGAGAACGGCAACATCACTGTCCGGCGAGACACGGGTAAGCCGAAGCCCTCACTCTTCTGGTCCACTGCCCCGCATGCCCACAAGCCACAGTTACGCCAATTTCTCGCGCCTTCGCGCCGCCTCCCGATTCCCGCCGGAATTATCTGGGAACTAGGTGAAGATACGGAACGATGCCTGGGGAAAACATCTTGCGGCGTTCTTGCAGAATAAATGGAGGGGCATGATCGCCAACAATATAGAACTCTGTCGCGGGTAAGTCCGGACGCAGGGCAAGCGCCGCAATAGAACTGTGAGCCTTGTATATCAGAGACATCCACATGCATATATCCGCGTCCTGGACGGGCGCGCGAGCAGTTCCGCAATTGAATGCGCCGCCGCTTGCAAGTGAGCGCAGAACTGGCAAATGCGAGTTCAAGGTCACCCAATATACAAAATTCCGTCTGCTTGAATTGTTTGCAAGATAATCGCCGATTAGGCGCGCCACATCTGCATCGCAAACTCCGGGAAAAATCCCTCCGCAGATGTTCACGCCGGGTATTTTTTCCATTTGTTCGGCAAACAGGGATTTGTCAAAGCCCATGATCGGATACCATTTGTTCCTGGCAAACATGGATTCGGTGAATCCATGAAAGGAAATCGTTTCATAACCCCATTGTTTTAAAAGCGTGGGAAGACAGCTTGAAAAATCGTTCGGATGCACTCCAATGCTTGCGGACATGCCGCACAATTCGCGAAATTCGGCTGAGACTGTTGACCCGTGAAAAGGAACTGTCCCCGTGGTCACATCATAATGTTGGCGTATATCTAGTGAATTGAACGGGGCGCTGACGAGAGCGGCATCGTTTGCGTCGCGCGATATCCCGTAGGATTCAACGAGGATCAAGGCAATATTACGAGGAGCTTCGCTATTTCGGCTGCCTGCATTATCTTGGCGAAGCTTATTCAGCAAGACCCCTGTTGCGGATTCTGCGGGTCCGGTTTGAGCCCGCTTAACCTGAATCCTGCGTGAAAGATGATCGAAATGGACCCGGAACGGAATCCTGAGTTGTCGCAACCATTGGCCGCCTTACTTCACTTGGAGTGGCGACCGCAACCGGCGGATGCGCCGCAGTGTT
>JBARRP010000207.1:0-5267 GCA_049644285.1 Candidatus Acidiferrales bacterium
ACCTATTCTCGTTTGGTTTGGTTCTTTATGAGATGGCGACGGGCCGGCTGGCATTTTCGGGCAACACCTCAGGAGTGATCTTTCACGCGATTCTTAGCCAGGCTCCGATTTCGCCGCTTCGGCTCAACTCGGAAGTCCCGCCCAAACTCGAAGAAATTGTCAACAAGGCTCTGGAGAAAGACCGCAAGCTGCGTTATCAGAATGCGGCAGATTTGCGAACTGACTTGGCCCGGCTGAAGCGCGATACGGATTCGGGACGTTCAGCCGCTGGCGCACCGGCGACCGAAGCATCTCCTCAGCCGTGGTGGCGCAGCAGGGCGGCGCTCGGGACTGCTGCTGTTGTGCTGATGACGGTGCTCGCGGCTGCAGGCTGGTTTTACAGATTTGCGGGGCGAGGGGAGACGATCGACTCGGTGGCAGTCTTGCCCTTCGTGAATGCCAGTGCCGATCCAAACTCGGAGTATTTGAGCGACGGGATCACCGAGAGCCTCATCAACAGCCTCTCCCAGTTGCCCCATTTGAAAGTGATGTCACGCGACTCTGCCTTTATGTACAAGGGAAGGCAAACGGATGCCCGGACAGTAGGGCGCGAACTGGGGGTTCGGGCGGTACTCAAAGGCAGAATCATGCAGCGCGGCGACGGCCTGTCAATCAGCACGGAACTGGTCGATGCGCGCGACAATAGCCACATCTGGGGCCAGCAGTACGACCGCAAGCTCGCAGATATGATTGCGCTCCGGGAAGAGATTGCGAAGGAAATGACCACAGCGCTGCGGATGCGTCTGACGGGCGCGGACGAGAAGCGCATGGCAAAGACCTACACCGCGAATCCCGAAGCCTATCAGGACTATTTGAAGGGCCGCTACTGGTGGAACAAGAGAAGCGAAGAGGGGTTTAACAAGGGCATCGAATACTTTCAGCAGGCGATCGAAAAAGACCCCACCTACGCCCTGGCCTATTCCGGCTTGGCCGATTGCTACAGTCTAGCTTCAGACTACGGTTTTGTTGCTACGAAGGAGGCTTTTCCGAGAGCCAAGGAGGCTGCGCTGAAGGCACTGCAACTAGACCAGACGCTCGCCGAAGCTCATGCCTCGCTAGCATATGTCAAAACAGAATATGACTGGGACTGGTCAGGCGGCGAGAGAGAATTCCAGCGAGCCATTGAGCTCAATCCGAGCTATGCGATCGCCCATCAGTGGCATGCCGTAGCTCTACTGGCCATGGGACGTTCTGAAGAAGCCATCACGGAGAACAAACGAGCTCTGGAACTTGATCCACTCTCGCTGATCATTAATAGGACGCTGGGATCGGTATTCTACCTTGCGCGGCAGTATGACCAAGCCATCGAGCAAGAGCGGAAGACACTGGAGTTGGACCCAAACGTCGTTCTGGCACACGAGTACCTCGGCTTGGCCTATGTCCAAAAATCGATGTATAAGGAAGGCATCGCGGAGTGTGAAAAGGAGTTGGTGGGTTCTCCTGGCAGTCCATATGCATTATCGGGACTCGGATACGCCTATGCGGGGGCGGGTAGAAGAGCCGAGGCGCAGAAGGTGCTCGATAAATTGAACGAGCTCTCGAAGCAAAAGTATGTTCCAGCGGTGTCCAGGGTTGGAATCTATGTGGGCCTGGGAGAGAAGGACAAGGCATTCGAGTGGCTGGAAAGGTCTTATGAGGAACGCTCTATAGGAAGTGCACTTCGCAACGCTAAAGTGGACCCAGTCTACGATCCGCTGCGTTCGGACCCGCGATTCCAGGACCTTCTGCGCCGCATGAATCTGCAGCCCTAGCACCATGATCGGCCAGACCCTCTCGCACTACCGCATCATCGAGAAACTCGGTGGTGGCGGCATGGGCGTGGTGTACAAGGCCGAAGACACTCGACTCCATCGTTTTGTCGCTCTCAAATTTCTGCCGGAGGCGGTTGCGCGAGACCCTCAGGCTTTGGCCCGTTTCCAGCGCGAGGCGCAGGCGGCCTCGGCCTTGAACCATCCCAACATTTGCACGATTTATGACATCGGCGAGCAAGACGGTCAGGCATTCATCGCCATGGAGTTTCTGGAAGGCGCAACACTGAAGCATCGCATTTCCGGGCGACCGCTGGAAACGGAAACCGTGCTGTCTCTGGCCATCGAGATTGCCGACGCACTGGATGCTGCCCACTCCGAAGGTATCGTCCACCGGGACATCAAGCCTGCCAATGTCTTTGTCACCAAGCGGGGACACGTCAAGATTTTGGACTTTGGGTTGGCGAAACTCACGCCGGTCAGCAGTAAAGTCGCGGAAACGGCTGGTGTCACAGTTGAGGCAACAGCTGGTGTAAGTGAGGAGCATTTGACCAGTCCCGGCGTGGCACTGGGCACGGTAGCCTACATGTCGCCGGAACAGGTGCGGGCTAAGGAGTTGGACGCACGCACTGATTTGTTCTCGTTTGGGGCAGTCCTCTACGAGATGGTGACAGGTGCGTTGCCCTTCCGTGGGGAAAGCTCCGGTGTGATTTTCAACGCTATCTTGGAACGGGCGCCGGTTCCTCCGGTGCGGCTGAACCCTGACCTTCCGTCAAAGCTGGAAGACATCATTGACAAGGCACTCGAGAAGGACCGCATGCTGCGGTATCAGTCCGCAGCCGAAATGCGCACGGATCTGCAGCGGCTGAAGCGAGACTCCGACGCGGGAGGGCGAAGGGCAGTGCAGAGTGTGGTTGCAGAGGACGAGGCGGAAGCTGTGGCTGCAGCGGCTGTGACTGGCAAGCCCTCGAGCGGCAAGCAGCAAGCCGCTCCACCATCGGCAGAGCCTGTGGTGGCCGCGGCACCTCGAGCTAGCTATTGGAAGATCCTGGTGCCTGCGGCTGTAGTGGTAGCGGCATTGGTCGCTGGTGGCCTGTTCTGGCGTTCGCGCAAGGCACCCGTGCTCACTGAGAAAGACACCATCGTTCTTTCCGACTTCGCTAACACTACAGGCGATTCCGTATTTGACGAGACGCTGAAGCAGGCGCTGGCCATCCAGCTCGAACAGTCGCCCTACCTGAACGTTCTCTCCGACCAGAAGATCAGCGCCACACTGAAGCTGATGAACCGAGCGCCCAACGAGCGCGTTACACAAGAAGTGGCGCGGGAGATCTGCCTGCGCACAAGCAGCAAGGCATTGCTGGCTGGTTCGCTTGCCAGCTTAGGCAGCCACTACATCGTGCAGCTAAAGGCGCTGAACTGTCAGACGGGAGATTCACTGGGCAGTGCGGAAGGGGAGGCAGACAGCCGAGAGAAGGTGCTGCGAGCGCTGGGGGAGGCGGCCACTGTACTGCGCGGGAAATTGGGGGAATCGCTCGCCTCCGTGCAGAAGTTCGACAAGCCGTTGGTCGAGGCCACGACGTCATCGCTGAAGGCACTGCAGGCCTATACCCAGGGTTTGAGAACACAACAGGCGAAGGGGGACGCGGAGGCCCTGCCGTTCTACAAGCGTGCCGTGGAATTGGACGGGAACTTTGCCCAGGCCTATAGGGCCCTGGGAACGGTTTACGGAAACCTCAATCAAGCCAGCCTCTCGATCGAAAAAATGAAGAAGGCTTACGAACTGCGCGGCCGGGTGAGCGAGCGAGAGCGATTCCACATTGAGGGTCTTTACTACACCGACGTCACGGGTGAACTGGAAAAGGCCAACGCGATTTTCACGCAGTGGGCACAGGTCTACCCTGCGGATGACATTTCGTACCTCGATTTAGCAAACGCCTACAATTTATTGGGACAATACGAAAAAGCGGCTGCGGAGAGCCGGGAAGCGCTGCGACTTGCGCCCGATAGCGGCATTGCTTACACGAACCTCACCCAGTCTTACCTGGCTTTGAACCGAACGGATGAGGCCAAAACCATCGTTGACCAAGCGATGTCGTTCAGAATAGAAGACCCATTTTTCCGCCAGGAGACCTACTACTTGGCTTTTCTCAGAGGAGACGCGGCCGAAATGCAGCGGCAAGCGACCTGGGCCATGGGAAACGCTGGTGGCGAAGATATTCTCCTTTCGGCTCAGTCCGACACGTCGGCCTACCACGGCCGGCTGACTGAGGCGCGCTCGTTCTCGCAACGCGCGGTGGAAGTGGCCAAGCACGCCGATGCCCCGGAGGAAGCGGCGGTGTGGCAGACGAATGCCGCCCTGCGGGAGGCTGAGTTCGGTTATCAGATCCAAGCACACCAGGGTATCGCTGCCGGTCTCGCGTTGGGATCGGGCAGGGACGTGGCGGTTCTTGCAGCACTGGCACTAGCGCGCGTAGGGGATGCTGCCCAGGCTCAGAGGTTGGTGGAGAGGCTGGACAAGGAGAACCCGCTGAGCACCCTCATGCAGGGTTACTGGCTGCCCACAATCCGGGCGGCGCTGGAGTTGAACCGAGGCAACGCGGAGAAAGCGCTCGCGCTGCTGCAAGCGACCAATGCCTACGAGCAAGGTGAGCCTCCTCCCTTTGTCGCAGGGACGATGTATCCCGTGTACGTTCGCGGGGAGGCATACCTCAAAGCGGGCCAGGGGCGGGGGGCGGTAACTGAGTTCCAGAAACTCATCGATCAACGTGGCATCACGCTGAATTTCCCGCTGGGCGCGCTGGCCCATCTCGGTCTTGGTCGTGCGTACGCCCTCTCCGGCGACACTGCCAAAGCGAGCTCTGCCTACCAGGACTTCTTCGCGCTATGGAAAGATGCCGACCCCGACATCCCCATCCTGAAGCAGGCCAAGTCCGAGTACGCCAAGCTAAAGTAATCTCGGTGCTCAGAATTGTGACGCCGGTGTGACGCAAGACCTGCCCACACGCCTTTCGGTGTCGAAGTCTTGTCAGACTGATGGTGTCGCTGGCTCGGAATTGACCGCTGGCATAACACAGGTGTAGCATTCGGCGCACAATCCAGCCTCGGAGGTCTACATGAAGACTTTCTGCATCTCCCTTGTATTAAACGCGAGAACGGCAGACAGAGTGCGACGTTGGCTCAATGTGAAAGACGATGTTCGCCCTCTAGAATGACGCCGACCCCGACATTCCCATCCTCATCGCCGCGAAAGCCGAGTACGCTAAGCTGAAATAATCTCGGCACCAGGCACCAGGGACGACGTGCTTGTCTCCGCAGCGACCATCTCTTGCTCGTTTAATGATGAATCAGAGGTGTTTAGCCCCGGATTGTTTGGACAGTGAATTGAGTGTATTCATGCAGCGGCTCCGAGCGCAAGGAACTGCTGGCGAGCCTGGGCGGGCGTGAGGTAGTCCAAGCGCTGGACGATCCAGTGCTGGT
>JBARRP010000208.1:0-16359 GCA_049644285.1 Candidatus Acidiferrales bacterium
GCCCTCAGTGGCTGGTGCAATGCTAAGACGGCCTCGGTTGATTTCCACTTGAGGCCATGTGTCTTTGCCTGCCTTCTTCACTCTAGCGAGGAATACGACTTTGGCTTTCAACTTCGCCTCCTGGCCATGTGTAACATAACTGGCAACCGTCGTCAAGGAAATAGCGTTTTTGTTGGCATTTTTGAAAGAAAAGTTAAAATCGTTCGTTCAAAATCTCGCGAGGAAAGTTGATGTCGGGTTCCCAGCACACCACCGGCGTGTCCACCGGAGGCGGTGACTGTCCAGGATTGAATGCTGTCATCCGCGCAGTTGTCCGCACTGCGGTTCGCGACAATGACAACGTTCGGGCGGCGTGCGCCCTGGGGATCACTTTCGGAGACCGTCCCTGATGCGCAAAATTGTTCTGGGAATTTGCCTGCTTGCGATCGTGGTAGGCGCAGCTTATTGGCGCGGTCGCTCCTTGCGGGCTCCGCTGACTGTGGCATATTCGGGGGAGCGGAACGTGACGCTCTGGTCCACGACCGCGCAAGTGCGCGAGTCGGTGGCAACGCTTGAGTACGGCGATCGGCTGGAAGTCCTCGGACACGACGGAAGCAGTGTTCAGGTCCGCACGGCCAAGGGGACGACAGGGTGGATGGACAGTCGCCTGCTCCTGTCCGTGGAGCTTTGGGACCAGGGAAACGCGCTTCTTGCGAAAGCGCGAGAAATGCCAGTCGAGGCGCACGGCCATACAAAGGTAGTAAGTAATCTTCGTGTTGAGCCCGGACGGGATGGCGCTCGAATCCGGAAATTGTTGCGCGAGGTGCCAGTGGGATTGGTGGAGCGCCGCGTGGTGCAGGTTCCGACAAACCCTGCGGCTGCGAAGGACGATGCAGGCTCTTCGGAGGAGAGTGAGGCCAAGCAGGAAGATTGGTGGCTCGTTCGGGCGCAGCCGAAAGATCAGTCCGAAACTGCGGGATGGATTCTTGGTCGATTCATCGATCTCGATCTTCCCTCGCCGCTGCCCGATTATGCCAGCACCGCCGGAATGCGCGTCGTCGCGTGGTTTGCATTGAACCAAGTCACCGATCCAGCGGGAGGACCGAAGCCTCAATACTTGGTTGTTGGGACGCACGGCCCCGAGGGGCAGCCGTGCGATTTCTCAATGCTCCGCGTGTATACCTGGTCGGTGAAGCACCGGCGCTACGAGACTGCTTACGTCGAAGGCCATCTGTGCGCACAGCTTCCTGTTACTGTCACTCCTGCTTCCTCACCCGGCGGCGATGTTTTCTTCCGGTTTAAGGCGGCCGGCCACAGCGGTGAGGAAGACGCCGAATACCGCATGCGCCAGACGATCGTTCGACGTATCCGCGAAGGCGAACCCCCCAGGCGGCTGAAGCGGCATCGCTGACCGGCCGAATGAGCGCTCGTCTTTCAAATCCGACGACTCTTTCGTTGGTTCTCAGCGCCACTCTCTTGACTCTCGCGTGCGCGCGGACGCAAACGACCGCTTCCCAGGCTGCGCCTCTACCGCCGTTCGAATACATCGGCGAATGGGGCACAAAGGGTGACGGCCCGGGTGAGCTCAGCCAGCCCGAGTGGCTGGCGACCGATGTCGCCGGGAACGCCTACATCGCAGACTCAGGAAGCGGCTACATCAACAAGTTCGCGCCGCAAGGGCATCCGCTGCTCTCTTTTCGCGATGGTGTGCCTAACCATCCTTTCGGAGTGGCCGTGGATCGCGGTGGCGGCATTTACGTCATCTCACCGGGGGTGGACTCGATTTCCATTTTCAAGCCGGAGGGCGAGCGTATCCGAACGCTGCCGGTGCGTCCCACGCATCGCCACCAGTGGCCGGGAAATATCGTTGTCGACCAGGACGGCAACATTTATGTGATCGAAGTCCTCGGTGACTCCGGACGGAGCCAAATTCGGAAATTTTCCGCCCGCGGCCTTTTGTTGAAATCCTGGGAAATGCGTCCCACAGCTGAGGGCCGCCCGCTAACGCCCGCCTCGATCGCCTTCGGTAGCGACCAAACCCTTTATGTCGTTGATTTCGCCGGGCAGGCGGTTCAGAAATTTACTCGTGAAGGTGATTTCATGTCGGGGTGGTTCATGCCGGAAACAACGGGCGAGCTTGACGATCGAGCTTACAATGCCGCCGGCATCGGTGTGACCGGGAACTACGTTTTCGTCGGAGATACGGAAAGTCGCGGCGTTATTGTGTGGACCGTGACTGGAGAGCGAAAACTCATGGACGATCTAGGCGGGAGGCTGCATGGCAGCCAAGGAAAATTTCAGATCGTGATCACGCTGCATGGGGATTTGCTGGTGCTCGACTGCCAGGCGGCACGCGTTCTGCGTTACAAGATCAATCTTCAATAGCGCGAAGTCCGGAGGGGGCGTCGAGCCGGCAGCTCCGTCTTGCAAAGTCGCTTTCGTTGTGAAAGTCTCACCCCTATGGCTCTGATCTTAACGGAAAGAGATGTTCGCTCGCTGTTGACCATGCCGCTGGCTCTCGAAACGGTTGAGAATTCCTTCCGGCGCCTGGCGGACGGCACCGCGCAGATGCATTCGCGCGCCCGGCTGCATGTCCCGGGGAAGTCCTACCTGCACTACATGGCCGCTGCGGACTCGACCGGCGGCTACATGGGCCTGAAAATCTACACCAGCTCGCGCGACGGCCTGCGGTTCCTTGTTCCGCTGTTCCAAGTGACGACGGGTGATTTAGTCGCGCTGATTGAAGCCGATTATCTCGGCCAGGTCCGAACGGGGGCAGCGAGCGGTGTGGCCACCCGCTACCTCGCGCGAAGCGACGCGCGTCTCGCCGGGATGATCGGAACCGGGCTGCAGGCGCGGACGCAGCTCGAGGCGGTTGCGCTCGTGCGCAAGCTCGAGCGTGTTCGCGTCTATGGCCGCGACCCGGCGAAGCGGGCACGATTCGCGCAGGAGATGTCAGCCGCGCTCCGCGTGCCGGTCGAACCCGTGGATTCGAATGAGAAAGCGGTTCGCGAAGCTGATATCGTCGTCACCGCGACAACCGCTTCCTCCCCCGTCGTCAACGGAGACTGGCTCCGTCCCGGCGTTCACATCAACGCCATCGGGGCTAATTTTGCCAACAAGCGCGAACTGGACGAGGACGCGGTGAAGCGTGCTGACTTGATTGTGGCGGATTCCCGCGAGCAGTCCAAGCTCGAGGCGGGCGATTTGATTTATGCAATGGGCGATGATCCGGCGAGATGGAACGGCGTCGCTGAAATCTCGGAAATTGTCTCCGGGAAGGTGCCTGGAAGAACTCGGCCGGAGCAGATTACTCTCTTCAAGTCGAATGGCATTGCCATCGAAGACGTCGTGGTCGCTGGCCGGATCTATGAGCTGGCGAAAGAGAAGGGCCTCGGACGTAGCGTGCCCGTCTGGGAAAAAGAGATGCGGCTCGGCGCTGATCGCAAAGCTTAAGCCAGATGCTTGCGCGGGCGGGTCTCCCGTTGATTCGAATAGGGAACTACGCTCGGGGATGGTGCAAATGCTTGCGCAGAGCTTCGTGGAGGCGCTGGCGGGTATCTTCTGGAAGAGGGGCTGGCTCTGAATTGCAGTAGATGTGGATCGTTTTCTTCGTCGTATCCACCACCAAGCGGCAATCCTCGCAGTCGGCGAGATGACGCTCGATGGAGGCCTTGAGGGTCGGATCGAGTGCCTCGTCCAGGTAGTTCGATAGCTCAACTACAATTTTTCTGCAATTCACTGATTTGCTTCCTTTCGAAAATTGCGGTCCAGTTTCTGGCGCAGCTTCAACCGCGCGCGCAGCAGCCGGGATTTCACCGCCGGTACTGATAAGCCCAAGGCCTCGGCAGTCTCTTCCGTGGAAAGCTCGTCAATATCGCGCAATTGGAAAACGACCCGGAACGAAGGGTGGAGCTCGGCGATTGCCGTCGAGAGAATTCGACGCAGCTCCGTTTGTTCGAAACGTTCCTCTGGCGTAGGTCCCCAGTCTTCCACTTCGCGCGGGATCAAATCCTCTCCGGTGTCTTTCTCTTCATCGAGCGACACCTGGTTGGGGCGGCGCTTGCGCAATTTCATCAGCGCTTGGTTGACGGCAATGCGTACCAGCCAGGTGTAAAAGCGCGAGTTGCCCTGGAAGTCCCCCAGATGCTCGAAGGACTTGAGGAAGGCCTCCTGCATCGCATCTTCCGCGTCTTCCCGGTTTTGCGTAATGTTCTGCGCCAGGCGGAAAATCTTCCGCTCGTAGCGGTTCACGAGCGTTTCGAAGGCGGAGATGTCGCCGGCTTTCGCGGCCGCTACGAGTTGCGCCTCGTTATCGACAGGAACGGCGGCCACTGGACTTTGGCTGATCGGATCCAACTTCGGAGCATTCATGAACAAGGGTTCCCGAGCGCTAAGCGTAGCATAGACTGTGCGCATCGCGGGCATGGACGTCTCACACTCCCAGATTGGACGCTGTGGGAGGCCCGGGAGATGCAAGAATCGAGCGTCCGGCCCTAGAAAAGCGGACATTTCCACTTTGCATTGACAGGGCCAGAGGCGCCCTTGACAGGCGGGCCCCCCGCTTGATATGCTGCGGCTCGAACGAACGTTCGACTCAGGCATTTTTCGCTGGGATGCCCCGAAACGTCTCTCACCACCGTGATGCCGCCGAGAAACTCCAGCACATCCTTCATCACGCGGCGCTCATCTTTGCGGCCAAGGGTTATGAAGGGGCATCGATCCGTGACATCAGCCGCTCGAGCGGCGTTTCTCTCTCGGGCCTCTACTACTACGTCGACAGCAAACAGAAACTCCTGTATCTTATACAATTATATGCATTTAATACGATTCTCGCGCGCCTTCAAAAGCGCCTCGAGCGCCTCGCTGACCCCCAACAACGCCTCCGCATCCTCATCCACAACCACCTGGACTATTTCCTTCGCCATCCGCTCGAAATGAAGGTACTCTCACACGAAGATGATGCGCTCGAGGGCGACTATCGCAAGGAAGTGGCCGAGATCAAGCGGCGCTACTACGCGCTTGCCGTGCAGATTTTCGAAGACCTCCGCGCGGGATCGGCCCGCCGTGTCAACTCCCGCGTGGCGGTCCTGTCGCTTTTCGGCATGATGAACTGGATTTACACTTGGCACCGGCCGCAGGCCGACCCCCAAGCCGACTCGCTCGCCGATGCCACGGCCAGGATGTTTCTCTACGGAGTCCTGGACGGCCGCGGATCGGCGCGATCAAAATCGGTGCAGCCGCGGCGCAACGAGCTCGAAGAGACATCTCACACCAGCCGATAATACAAGGGATCGGTTGCCAATCACGGAGGAAGCGAGATGGCAACAACGAGCGCAGTCGAGCAGAAGCAACTGGTGCACTACCGCGTGGAAGAAGGATTGGCAATCCTCGAGATGGATGATCCACCGGCCAACACCTACACCTACGAAATGATGCAGCAGCTCGACGCTGCCATCTTGCGCGCGCGCATGGACGAGCAGGCTCATGTCATCGTCTTACGTGGCGCGGGCGAGAAATTTTTCTCCGCCGGCGCGAGCATTCCCATGCTCACCAAGGCGGATCCGGACTTCAAGTATTATTTTTGTCTGCATGCCAACGAGACGCTTTCGCGTCTGGAGCAAACTCCGAAGCTGGTGATCGCCGCCCTGAACGGTCATACTGTCGGTGGCGGGCTCGAGATCGCGCTTGCCTGCGACATCCGCATCGCGAAAAAAGAGGGAGGCAAGATCGGGCTTCCCGAAGTCAACCTCGGCGTTTTGCCGGGCACGGGCGGAACGCAGCGCCTTTCCCGCTGCATTGGCCGCCCCCGCGCGCTTGAACTGATGGCTACCGGCCGGACATTCAGCTTTGAAGAGGCTCTCGAGCTCGGACTCATTCACTACATCTACGAACGCGGTTCGTTCTGGAACGAAGTGCTGGCCTACGCGCGGCAATTCTGCCCGCCGAATAAAGCATCTCGCGCCGTTGGCCGCATCAAGCGCGCCGTCGTGACAGGCTCAGAAGTTGGCTTTGGCGAGGCCCTGGGCATCGAGCGCGAACTCCAGCAACTGCTGTTCACCAGCGAGGATGCCAAGGAAGGCCTTAAGGCCTACGTGGAGAAGCGCCAGCCCGATTTCAAGGGGAAGTAGTCGTGCCATTGATGCGGAAAGGCAAAGGCTCCACGCAGAGGCCACAGAGAGCACAGAGAAACACTAGTTACAATCGCGAGGGTGAAAGCTGACGATCGATAGCTGATCGCTGAGTGCGGGAAGGGTTTTCAATGGCAACAGCGCCACAACTTCAAATCAAGCCCGGCAAGCTCTTCATCGGCGGCAAGTGGGTCGACTCAGCTTCCGGCAATACTTTTCCGACGATCAATCCCGCCACGGGAGAAGTGCTCACCCAGGTTGCCGAGGGCGACGAACGCGATGTCGATGCCGCCGTCCAGGCTGCCCGCGAGGCATTCGAGGGTAATCCGTGGGCGGAGATGAGCGCGTCGGATCGCGGCAAGCTTCTTTGGAAGATCGGCGACCTCATTGACAAATACAACGAGGAACTGGGCACGCTCGAGACGCTCGACAATGGCAAGCCTATCTTCGAATCCTGCCAGGTGGACATGCCGATGGTGGCCGAGGTGTTCCGCTACTATGCCGGTTGGGCCACCAAGATTCACGGCGAGACGGTTCCCGTGCGCGGGCCCTTTCTAAATTACACGCTGCGCGAACCGCTCGGAGTGGTGGCCGCGATTGTTCCGTGGAATTTTCCGCTTCTGCTGGCCTCGTGGAAGGTGGCGCCGGCGCTCGCGACGGGAAATACGGTCGTGCTCAAGCCGGCGAGCTGGACTCCGCTTACTGCGCTGCGCTTCGGGGAAATCTGCCAGGAAGCCGGCGTCCCCGACGGCGTGGTGAATATTTTGACGGGCCCCGGTGCGAAGGTAGGTGAAGCCCTGGTGCGGCACCCTGCAGTGGCCAAGGTGGCCATTACCGGCGAGACCAAGACGGGACAGGACATCGTCCGGCATTCAGCCGACACGCTCAAGAGGGTCACGCTCGAGCTCGGCGGCAAATCGCCGAACATTGTCCTGGCAGACGCCGACCTCGAGGGAGCGGTGCGCGGCGCGACCACCGGCATCTTTTACGGCAAAGGCGAGGTGTGCGCGGCCGGCTCGCGTCTCTTCGTCGACAAGAAGATCCACGACGATTTTATGCAAAAGCTCATCGACCGGACGAATAAGCTTCAGCCCGGGAACCCGCTGGACCCCAAAACGCGATTTGGGGCGCTGGTCAGCGAGCGGCAGATGAACACGGTTCTAGGCTACATTGAAAAGGGGAAGTCCGAAGGCGCGAAGCTCGTCGCGGGCGGCGACCGCGCCAAGGTCGGCGATGGCAAGGGGTTCTTCGTCCAACCCACGATCTTCGATGGAGTGCGCAACGACATGACCATCGCAAGGGAGGAAATCTTCGGACCCGTTCTCGCGTCGATTGAGTTTGGAGACGTCGAGGAGGCCATCCGCGAAGCGAATCAGACTCCCTATGGACTGGCAGCGGCGGTTTGGACGCGCGATATCGCCAAGGCCCATCGCGTCGCCCGCCGGTTGCAGGCCGGCACCGTGTGGATCAACACCTATAACAACTACGACCCTGCAGCGGCCTTTGGCGGATACAAGATGAGCGGCTACGGCCGCGAGCTCAGCATGCACGCGCTCGAGAGTTATACCCAGGTGAAAAGCGTCTGGGTGAATTTGAAGGATTAGGTTCCGGTCAGACAGGTTGTTTCTGAGGAGTCCTGAGGAATGCGCACTTTGCCCGATTATCTGCGCCGGGGGATGAAACTGATAGTGGTGGGTTGCAATCCCGGCGAACGTTCGGCGCGCGTGGGTCATTACTACGCCGGGCGCGGCAATCAGTTTTGGCCGTTGATGTATGAGGCGGGCGTTATTCCCGAGCCCATCGGGTATGAAGATGATAGGCGGATCATCGAATTCGGCATCGGGCTTACGGACCTGGTGAAACGCCCGACGCGCGGAATTGAAGAAATCGAGCGGCAGGAATTTGCGGAGGGCCGCGTACTGTTGGGCCAGAAGCTCGAGGAGCATCGGCCACGCGTTGTCGCCTTCAACGGAAAGATGACGTACGAGAAGTTTGCCGGACGGCAATGCAAGCTCGGACTGCAGAAGGAAAAGCTCTACGGTGCGCATGTATTCGTCCTGCCTTCCACCAGCGGCCAAAACGCTGGGGCGGAGAAGGCAGTGAAGATGCGCTATCTCAGGAAGCTCGCGGCAGTCTTGAAAAAGCTTAAGGATTAGCGTTTCGCGGAATCTGACGGACAAATGCTTTTGGCTGAAGCTGCTCAACCCGGGAAGGCGAACGTGCTGCTTGAAGAGCGTTCGGGCGCCGTTGTGACCTTGCGGTTGAACCGGCCGGACCGCCTCAACGCGCTCAATTTCGAATTGGGGGACGCTCTAGCGAAGGCGCTCGCGCACTTGGCCCACGATGCTTCCGTCCGCGCGGTAGTGATTACGGGCACCGGACGCGGCTTCTGTGCCGGAGGGGACCTCGAGTTCCTCCGCGATGCACGCAACCGCAGGGCTGGCCACGAGCTCGAAGCCCTGCTGAACGCAGCCAAAGAGATCTGCGTGTCGATTGCGACCATGGAGAAACCGGTGCTCGCGGCGGTGAACGGTCCGGCTGCGGGTGGCGGAGCGAATCTCGCGTTGGCCTGTGATCTGCGAATTGCTTCCGAGGAAGCGTCCTTTGGCCAGTCGTTCGCGAAGCTGGGATTGTTCCCAGATTTCGGTGGGACGTACTTTCTGCCCCGGCTGGTGGGCCCAGCGCACGCGCTGGAACTATTCTTAACCGGCGAGATGATCCCTGCTGCAGAAGCGTCGCGAATCGGAATGGTGAACCGCGTGGTGCCCGCGGCTAAATTCGAGGAAGAGACGAGGCGCTTGGCCGAGCAGCTCGCCGCGGCTCCGCCGCTTGCAGTGCGGCCTCTCAAGCGCGTCCTGACCTTTGGGGACCGCAAGGCGCTCGAGGAAAGATTGGACGACGAGGCGCGCCAGCAGGCGCACTGTTTTCAGTCCGAGGACGCCGCCGAAGGCTTCGCCGCGTTCTTCGAGAAGCGACGGCCGCAGTTTCGCGGGCGGTAACCACGTCGCCGGTGTTGTAGCCCGCCTCTTCAGAGGCGGGGCCTTTCGCGCTCGATAGGCAAATCCCCGGGCCTAAAGAGCCGGGTTCCAAACCCGGCGATTGCCGGAAGAAACGAATTTAAGTTTGCAAGAGATGCTGCTGCAGTCGGAAGACGTTAAGCCGGTGGACGAAATTCAGGGCAACGGCGGAGTGAGTGGCGCCCGAGGGAGCAATCGGATAGTCGTGACAGCACCCACGGAAACTGAAACGACACAAAGCTACACCCGCAGCGAACTGATGGTGGCCGCTGCCGCCCGGGAAATCGCAGACGGCGAGGTGGTCTTCGTCGGGATGCGCCTGCCGACGCTGGCGTTTCTCATCGCCAAGCGCACCCATGCCCTGCGAGCTGTCGGGCTTTACGAAAACGGCGTGATCCGCGAGCGGCCTTCTCCTGAACTTCTCTATACCATGGGGGATCCGCCGAACCTGCGCGGGGCCACCCGGTGTGGGCAGATGCTGGACGTGATGTCGCTGCTCCAGCAAGGCCGCGTTGACGTCGGCTTTCTGGGTGCGGCGGAGGTAGATCGCTTCGGCAATCTCAATACCACCTGGGGCTCGCGCGACGGTGCGACTCAGCGCTTGCCCGGTTCCGGCGGAGCTTGCGATATCGCCTGCCTCGCCCAACGGACGGTTGTCTTGCTCGCCCACCACCCCAGCCGCCTGCGCGAGCGCGCCAGTTACATCACTTCTCCGGGATACGGGTCGGGAAATGGCTGGCGTGAATCGCGCGGCTTGCCAGCTCGTTCCGGCCCGTCAGCGGTCATCACAACGCTCGGCGTCTTGCGTTTCGGTTCGGACGGCGAAGCCTACCTGGCTTCTGTGCACCCGGGCGTTGGCGTGGAAGAAGTGCTAGCCGCAACTGGCTGGACGTTGCGGGTTGCTGATGAGCTGCTTGAAACCTCGCCGCCTACGGCCGCGGAACTTGCGGAGATGCGCGCCCTTGATCCCAACCATTTCTGGACCCGTTGAAAATGAAGGCCTCCACCGTTCACGTCCGCCGCGAAGGTCGCACCGTCTGGGTCACGCTCGACCGCCCGCCGCTGAATGTTTTCGACATTCCCATGATGCGCGCGATGTCCTCCGCGCTGGTTCACAACGTGAAAGAAACTGACTTCCTGGTTTTCGAAGGCGCGGGCAAGAAGGCCTTCTCCGCGGGCGCTGAGGTTCGCGACCACACACCCGATCGCATCGTTGAGATGCTCGGGGCGTTCCACAGCGTCTTTCGGCAACTCTGGCGGGCGGATTGCGTCACGATTGCCGCGGTTCAGGGTCACTGCCTCGGCGGTGGTTGCGAGCTGGCCGCCTTTTGTGATTTTGTGATCGCCACCGAACTGGCCACATTCGGCCAGCCGGAAATCAAGCTGGGCTGCTTTCCGCCGGTGGCGCTCGCCGCGTTTCCGCATTTGATCGGTCCAAGGGCCGCGTTGGATCTGATTCTGACCGGGCGGACGATTCTGTCGCGCGAGGCTCTCGACCTGGGTCTGATCACCCGCGTCGTCCCGGAAGGAGAGCTGATGTCCGCTGTAAAGTTGTTTCTGAGCGAGCTTCAGAAGCTGAGCCCCGCGGTGCTTCGGCTCACCCGTCGAACGCTCCGGCGTACCTCGGGCTTTGATTTTGACGAGGCATTAAACGAAGTAGAGGAAATGTACCTCAACCAATTGATGAAAACCGAGGACGCATCGGAAGGCGTCCGCGCGTTTCTTGAGAAGCGCGCCCCGGTCTGGCAAGGGCGGTAGCGAGGGCAAGTTGACGAAACCCGGCTCCAAACTCGCGACGATGAAGGAAGCGGTGGCGCGGCACGTGCCCTCTGGCTCGATGATTTTGCTCGGCGCGCAGATGGAGCAAATGATCCCGTTTGCGGCCGGGCACGAGCTGATTCGCCAGGGAAAGCGAGATTTGACGCTCGTCGGGCCGATCTCCGACATCCTGTTCGATCACATGATCGGCGCGGGGTGCGCGTCGCGCGTGATGGCCGCTTGGGTTGGCAACGTCTCCGCCGGGGTCGGATATTGTTTGCGGCGCGCCGTCGAGCATGCGATTCCGCGACAAATCGAGATGGTGGATTATTCGAACTTCACCGTGGCGCTGGCTCTGCACGCGGCCGCTCTCGGCGTGCCGTTCTTGCCAACCTACGCCACGCTTGGCAGCGATTTGTTGGCGAAGAATGGCAACTTGCGCGAGTTTTCCTCGCCGGTGAGCGAAGAAAAGCTGGTGGCAGTGCGCGCCCTACGCCCCGATGTCGCGATCATTCATGTCCAGCGCGCCGATGAATTCGGCAACGCGCATATCTGGGGAAGTCTCGGAGTGGCAGTGGATGGCGCGCAAGCGGCGCGAAAGTTGATCGTAGTGGCCGAGGAAATCGTCGAGCCGGAGGTCATCGCTTCCGACCCGAATCGGACGTTGATCCCTGGATTCATGGTCGCGGCGGTTGTTCACGAGCCCGGGGGTGCGCATCCCTCGCCAGTGCAGGGGTATTACGGGCGCGATCACGCGTTTTTCGCGCAATATCACGAGCAGAGCCGCGAGCTGGATGATTTCGAGCAATGGCTGGGGCGCTGGGTCCTGCGAGTCTCCGACCGCCGCGAATACATGAACAAGCTCGGCGCGTGTCGAATCGAAGCGCTGGGCGTCCGCGAGCACGCCTATTCCACCCCGGCCGATTTTGGATATTAGATCCCGGGTTTTTATAGGTTTGTAGCCCGCCTCTTCAGAGGCAGGGATTTTTGGGATTCGCGGCAAAGGGATCGCGCATGGCCAAGAAGAAAGTCCAATTTCTGCACAAGCCGACTTGAACCTCCTGCCGGAAGGCAAGAGGTCTCTTGCAGGAACAGGGAGTCGAGCTCGAATTTCGCGACCTGGGCAAAGAGCGATTGACAGTCGCAGAGCTCGACCGGCTGATCGGTGATCGTGATCATCGGGAGTTTCTCAACCCGCGCAACGATTTGTATCGCGGGAGGAATATGAAAGAGAAGCCGCCTTCACGCGCCGAGGCCCTGAAGTTGATGACCGCAGAGCCCAACTTGATTCGAAGACCCATCGTAATTTTTGGCGGACGCATCGTAGTCGGCTACGACGAAGATGCGTTGAAGAAATTCTAGGGAGATTCAGTGAACAAGGAACTGATTCGATTGCGCGTCAACGCCGAAGAACATGAGCTCGCCATCGCGCCCTGCCGTCTTCTGCTGGACGTGCTGCGCGAAGACCTGGGACTGACTGGATCGAAGCGCGGCTGCGACGATTCGAGTTGCGGATGCTGCGCGGTGCTTGCGGCTGGCGTACCTATACTTTCCTGTGTGGCGCTCGCGGCCAGCTATCAAGACTGCGAAATCACCACCGTTGAAGGCCTCGGCGCTGCGGGGGAGCTCGACTCGGTCCAAGAGGGCTATGCCGAAGCCGGTGGAGCGCAGTGCGGCTACTGCACACCTGGATTCATGATTTCAACGAAGGCCCTCCTCGATCGGAATCCCAACCCGTCTCTTGAGGAAATCCGCGAGGCCCTCTCGAGCAACCTGTGCCGCTGCACCGGCTACATGCAAATTTATGAGTCGGTGAAATATGCGATTGAGAAGGCGCAGGCTAAGTCCGGCGCACACGCCACGGTGGGGCGCTAGGTCATGACCAAGGCTAAGACGGCGTTCAGCACAATCGGCAAGCGCATGGCCATGACCGATTCGCGCGCCAAAGTCAGCGGGCTCGGCAAATACGCCGATGATCTTTACGTTCCCGGCATGCTGATTGGCCGGTTTCTTCACTCGCCGTATGCTCATGCGCGGATTCGTTCGATTGACTCCTCTCGCGCCGAGGCGCTGCCCGGAGTGAAAGCCATCGCCACGGGCAAGGATGCTCCGAATCCTTACGGCATCCTTCCCATCGGCCACGACGAGTGCGTCTTGGCTTTGGATAAAGCTCGCTATATTGGCGACAACGTTGCCGCCGTCGCGGCGACTTCGGCTGAGATCGCGGAAGAAGCCCTCGATCTCATCCGCGTCGACTACGAGCCGCTGCCTTGCTGGTTTGATCCGGAAGAATCCATGAAAGCCGAAGCGAACTGGATTCACCAGGATCGTCCCCACAACGTTGAAAAGGAGTACCACCACGCTTTCGGCGATCCGGAAGCGGGATTCCGCCAAGCCGATTTCGTCGCCGAAGAGCGCTACTACACCGGTGAAGTGAATCATGCGGCCATGGAGCCGCATTCGACGCTCGCGATCTGGGAGCCGGACAGCAGGCTAACAGTGTATTCGTCAACCCAGGTGCCGTTTTATCTCCATCGGACGATCTCCGAAGTCTGCGAAATGCCCATGAGCCAGATCCGCATCATCAAGCCGCTCGTGGGCGGCGGCTTTGGCGGCAAGAGTGAAGTGATTCCTCTCGAAGTCGCGGCCGCAGTGCTGGCAAAAATAGCCAAACGGCCCGTGAAAATCACTTACACCCGCGAAGAGGTTTTCTACGCGCATCGCGGCCGGCCGATCACGATTGTGGAGTTGAAAACAGGGATTACGCGCGAGGGCAAGATTACCGCGGTGCAGGCTCGCGTGGTGCAGGATGGCGGCGCCTATTGTGGCTATGGCCCGGTGACGGTGCTCTATTCCGGCGCGCTTCTCGGCGCGATTTACGATATTTCCAATGTACGCTACGACGGCTACCGCGTCCTGACGAATAAGCCGGCATGTGGAGCAATGCGTGGACACGGCACCGTCAATGTCCGCTTCGCGTTTGAAGCCATGCTCGACCAGCTCGCTCATCAGGCTGGACTGGATCCGGCCGATGTTCGACGGCGAAATCTGCTGAAGGCGCCGTGTATCACCGTGAACGGTTTGCGCGTCACGAGCTATGGCTTGCCCGAATGCATCGAGAAAGCCGTCGAGCGTTCCGGGTGGAATCAGAAAAGAGGCAGGCTTCCTTACGGCAAGGGAGTGGGAATTGCGTGTAGCCACTACGTGAGCGGCGCCGCAAATCCCATCATCCGCTCGAACATGCCTCACACCACTGTAAGCATCAAAATTGATCGCGATGCCGCCGTCACGGTCTACACGGGTGCCTCCGAGATCGGGCAAGGCTCCGATACCATTCAGGTGCAGATCGTTGCCGAAGTGCTGGGAGTGCGCACGGAACGCGTCAAGCTGGTCGCCGCCGATACGGAATTGACTCCCATCGACCTCGGTAGTTATTCCAGCCGCGTGACGTTTATGGCGGGAAATGCCTGTCTGATCGCTGCGAGAAACATGCGCGACGAAATTTTCGCCGCCGTGGCGGAGCGCTTCGGGTGCAAGCCGGCCGAGCTCGAAGTCGTTGATGAGATCATCGGCAAGAAGGATGACCCGCGCGTCCGAGTCACTTTCGATGAAGGGGTGGTGATGGCGATTGATTTTCACGGCGCGCTGGTCGCCCAGGGCGCCTACGCGCCGCCGGAAGAGGCCCGCGGCGGAAAATTCAAGGGCGCTGGCGTCGGGCCTTCGCCCTCATATAGCTACAGCGCGCAGGTCGCCGAGGTCACTGTGGATCCCGAAACGGGCCGAGTGCGCGTGGACAAAATTGTTGCTGCCCACGACTGCGGCAAGGCGCTGAATCCGCTGACAGTCGAAGGCCAGATCGAGGGCTCCGTCTACATGGGCTTTGGGCAGGCGCTCCAGGAAGAGATGATTTGGGAAAGCGGCCGGCTGATGAATCCGTCGCTTCTCGAGTACCGCATTCCTTCCACACTCGAGAATCCCGAAATCGAATCCATCATCGTCGAGAGCGAAGATCCCGAAGGGCCATTCGGCGCCAAGGAAGCCGGCGAAGGTTCGCTCGCGGCAACGATTCCGGCCATCGCGAACGCCATTTATGACGCCGTCGGTGTGCGCATCAACACGCTCCCGATTACGCCGGAGAAGGTTCTCGAAGCCATTCGTCAGAAGCAGAAGGCTGCTGGCGGCACCGGTGCCGGCGGGAATGGCAGCCACGGGATCGTCCCATGACGATGCCTGCTTTCCGTGTCGCGCGCCCTAAGACAGTCGACGAAGCCGTGTGCCTGCTGGCCGACCACGGCCCTGACGCCATGATCATCGCCGGCGGCACCGACGTGATCCCGAATCTTCAGATGCGGCTTTTTTCTCCGCGACTCCTCGTGGACCTTAAGCCGCTCGGCGCTCTTTCAGGCATTGAGTTTTCTCCCCGGGACGGCCTGAGAATCGGCGCGATGACGACGCTCACGCAGATCTTCGAATCGCCACTCGTGCGCGACAATTTTCCGGTGCTTTCGAGTGCCGCAGGCACAATTGCCGGCCCGCTCCAGCGAAACATGGGAACGCTCGGCGGAAACCTTTGTCTCGAAACGCGCTGCCGCTGGTATAACCAGTCGTATCTCTGGCGCAAGGCTCTCGGCGGCTGCCTCAAGAAGGACGGCGACATCTGTCATGTTGCGCCCGGAGGTGAATTCTGCTGGGCGGCATGGTCGGGTGACTCGGCGCCGGCGCTGCTCGCCCTCGACGCCGAAGTCGAAATTGTGGGCCCCAAGGGAAAGCAGCGGATTCCGCTGTGCGATTTCTACAGGAACGATGGCATGAATCGCATCGCCCTCGAGGGCAATGAGCTTCTCACAGCCGTGCATGTTCCCGCGGCCATGGCTGGGCGCCGGGGCGTCTACCATAAATTGCGTCTCCGCGACTCGATTGATTACCCACTCGCGGGTGTGGCCGTCACCATGAGCGTCGACGCCAATGGAATTTGCCGCGATGCCCGCGTCGCGCTCACCGCCGTGAATCCTGCTCCGCTTTTGGTGCGCCAGGCGAGCGACTGGCTCGTGGGACAGAAAATATCGCCGGAGCTCATCGGGCGCGTCGCTCACTCCGCTATCCAGACGGGCAAGCCGCTCACGACCTCCGCGTCCACGCCGGTGTATCGCCGCGATATGGTCAGGCTCTTTACTCGACGCGCCCTCGAGGAAACCTGGCAGAGCCGCAACGGATCAGCGCGGTAATTCCTCCAGCAGCCACAATCGCATTGGATCCGAACGGCTTACAGCTGTGGCATCGCCGAGAAACTGGATTTTCCCGCCTCATCGTGACAGCGATCGAAGGGTGGAGATCATGTTTGTCGCCGCTGCCTGAGGGTTCCTTAGCTTCTTCAGCTATCTCGGAAGATAGACCCCACTCGATCGGATCTACCCTTTAAAATTAGGCTCGCGCTTAGTGCTGTTGCAGGTTAGGAACGGCGCCCTATTTTCGCA
>JBARRP010000209.1:0-20681 GCA_049644285.1 Candidatus Acidiferrales bacterium
CCATTTCGACCGTATCCATGTGAACCAACTCCGGCGTTCCTTGGTCAGGCGGCTGGAGCGTCTGGGACACCGAGTGACGCTAGAGCCACTCGCTCAGACCGCCTAGGCTGGATTTTCGTAGGAGTAGGGCATCCGTCGCCTCGAACGCCCGACGTTCTGACACCGCTTGCGCGAGGGAGAAGATCCTTGATCAAGATGATCGATGTCGAGAAGGCCTACGAGTCCGGCGCGGGAAAAACATGGGTGTTGCGCCGGATCAACGTGGATATCCGCGAAGGAGAATTCGTCACCATCATGGGGCCTTCGGGAGCCGGTAAATCCACGCTGATGGGGATTCTTGGAATGCTCGATGGCGCCTGGAAGGGCGAGTACTACCTGCTCGAGAACGCGGTGCAGAAACTCGATAATCGGCGCCGTGTCGAGCTTCACAAGAAATATATCGGCTTCGTTTTCCAGCAATACCACCTGCTCGACAACCTGACGGTGGAGGAAAACCTCGACCTGCCGCTTTCCTATCGCGATATCAAGAAGGCGGAGCGGGAAGGCATGGTCGCGGACGTCCTCGACCGCTTTCAGATTGTGGGCAAGAAATCGCTCTACCCGAGTCAGCTTTCGGGCGGACAGCAACAGCTCGTCGCCGTAGCCCGCGCGGTGATCGGCAATCCCAAGCTGATTCTGGCGGACGAGCCGACCGGAAGTCTTCATTCGAGCCAGGGAAAGATGATCATGGACCTGCTTAAGGGTTTGAACGACGCGGGCACGACGATCATTCAGGTGACTCACAATGAGAATTGGGCTGCCTACGGCGATCGCATCATCCAGCTCAAGGACGGCTGGATCGTCGATACCCAGACGAAGGCAGGTGTGGCATCGTGATTCGTAGATTGTCACTGGTGTGCGCGTATTGAACGAGCCTTCAGCGGTCAGCTTTCAGTAAAAGCTGCGCCATTGATCGCCGATCGCTGAAATCTGACGGTTAACATTCTTAGGACATGTTTTGTGGGTTCGCGATCGCTGATAGCTGAAGGCTGAATGCTGACGGCAGCAAGACCGCGGCACCCCTGAGGATGCTGCCACGAGCTGATGGGTGATGCAGACGCTGCTGCAAGACCTGCGCTACGGCTGGCGAATGCTGGTGAAGTCGCCCGGCTTCACGGCGGTCGCCGTGTTGACGCTGGCGCTCGGCATCGGCGCGAATTCCGCCATCTTCAGCATTGTGTACTGCACGATCCTGCGGCCACTCCCTTTCCCGGATTCCAAACAACTTACGATGATCTGGGAAACCGACGCGAACCGCGCCCTCACTCGCGGCGCAGCCTCTCCGGCGGAGTTTCTCGATTGGCGCGAGCAAAATCACGTGTTCGAAAGAATCGCGTCGTGGCGCACCTGGTTCTACACCCTTACTGGCCAAGGCGAGCCGGAACAAGTCTGGGGTGTGAGCACGTCCGCCGAATTCTTTCAGTTGATCGGAGCGCACCCGATTCTTGGCCGCGATTTCTTGCAGGAAGAAGAAACACCGGGACACGAGCAGGTGGTCATCTTGAGCTACGGCCTCTGGCAGCGCCGCTATGGCGGAGATCCGGCTGTGATTGGCCGGAGCATCGTCATTGACGAGAAGCCTTACACGGTGATTGGAGTGCTTCCCGCAGGTTTTTCGGTGTTCGGCACGAGCCGCCAATTCGATCTCTGGATGCCGTTCGCTTTCGACCGCGCGAGGCTCAATCGCGATGACCACTCGGTTCTGGTGTTCGCGCGGCTCAAAAAGGACGTCACGCTTGCGCAAGCGCAGGCGGAGATGGGAACCATTCTCCGGCGCCTCCAGCAGCAATACCCCACGAATGACGAGGGGATCGGCATTCGCGTCTCCCGCATGCAGCAGGAGCCCGTCCGGGACCTTCTCCCGGCCATGTCGGTATTGACCGCGGCGGTGGGCCTTGTCCTGTTCATTGCCTGCGCCAACGTGGCCAATCTGCTTCTGGCTCGCGCCTCAACTCGCGAAAGAGAAATCGCGGTGCGCGCGGCGCTCGGAGCCGGGCGCAAGCGGATCATTCGCCAGCTCCTCACGGAGAGCTTCCTTCTGGCGTTCTTGGGCGGAGGCCTGGGGCTTCTCGCCGCCTATGGCGGTCTCCGCCTGCTCCCTATTGTTCTGCCCCCGCGCGGTGGGTTCGGCGAGCTTCCGCGCATGCAGGAAATCGGTATTGATCACACCGTGGTCGGGTTCACCGTTCTGATCGCATGCTTGACCGGAATTCTTTTCGGCCTCGCGCCGGCGTTCCAGGTTTCTCAGACAAGCCTGAGTGAAACGCTGAAAGAAGGCTCGCGTGGCGCCACCGGAGCGCGTCGCGGGCATATGTTGCGTTCAGCCCTGGTGGTTTCCGAAGTGGCGTTTTCGCTTCTGCTGCTCCTTGGGGCTGGGTTGCTGATTCGCAGCTTCGTCCGGTTGATGACGGAGGACATCGGTTTCAACCCACAAAATCTTCTGACCATGCAGGTCTGGCTGCCCGAATCCCACTACGCCGAAGGTCGCCCGATTATCAGTTTCTATGAACGGGCGCTGCAACAGGTCCGCGGCCTGCCCGGTGTGATCTCCGCCAGCGCAACGAACTTTCTGCCGATGACCGGATGGGCCGACTTCTGCGACTTTGACATCCAAGGGCGCCCGGCTCCGCCGCCCGGCAAAGAATTCACGAGCGAATACTTGGTGGTTGACCCTGATTACGTCCGCACCATGGGGATTCCACTGAAAGAAGGCCGCGATTTAATGCCCCGCGACGGCGAACAATCCGGCGGCGTTGTTCTGATCAATGAAGCCCTGGTGAATCGCTACTGGCCCAATGACGATCCGGTCGGCAAGCTCGTTCGAATTCAGCTACCCGAGACCAACACGCCGTGGCGCCCGAAACCGCGGGAGGGCTGGCTCACGATCGTCGGCGTCGTCGGCGACGTTCGCGATTGGGCGTGGAGCGAAAAGAGAACGGGGCAAATTTATCTCCCCTATCAGCAAAACCCTTCGCGTCTGATGCGGCTGGTGGTGCGCACTCCGGCGGATCGGGCGGTGACGTCATCCGCAGTTCGCCGCGCCTTGATGGAGGTGGATGCGAATCAGCCGGCCACCGAGATCAGAACGATGGAGGAGTTGGTGACCTCGGCGGTAGCTCGGCGGCGGCTGAGCATGTTGCTGCTGGCTATTTTTGCCGGGTTCGCGACGCTGCTGGCGGCCGTCGGAATCTACGGCGTGATGTCTTATGCCGTCACGCAGCGCACGCACGAGATCGGCGTCCGCATGGCCCTGGGCGCCCAGCCGCGAGATGTGCTCGGCATGGTGGTTCGCGAGGGAATGTTCCTCACGCTCACGGGAGTCGCTTTTGGATTCTTGGCGTCGCTTCTGAGTGCGCGTTTGATTCGCGGACTTCTCTACGGCGTGAGCGCTCTCGATCCGGTTACGGTCTTCGGCGTGGCCGGATTTCTGGCGGCGGTGGCTCTGATTTCCTGTTTTTTTCCGGCGCGCCGGGCCACCAAGGTGGACCCGATGGTGGCGCTTCGATACGAGTGAGGAAGCGATCAGCTCTCAGCATTCAGCGTGCGTTTGCAGGCCGCCTCTTGAGAGCCAGGCGTGTGCCGGCGGCTCATTGGTCTTCACCCGGCAGGAACCAGCAGGCTGTCACGACATGAGACCGCAAACAGCAAAGCGCTTGTAGCCCGGGTCTTCAGACCCGGGGGTTTTCTGCCGGGTAAAGGCCAATGAGAGAGTTGGCTTGTAGGAGGACACAAATGGAGACGCTTTTACAAGATATTCGGTACGGGGTACGGATGCTGCTGAAGAATCGCGGCTTCAGTATCGTCGCGGTTCTCTCGCTGGCGCTGGGCATCGGCGCGAATACCACCATCTTTACCGTCGTCAACGCCATCTTGTTGAATCCGCTGCCGGTGAGAGATATCTCGCGGCTGGTCGAGCTGGACACGGTGGACACCAAGACGATGGTGACGCAAGCCCGAGTCACCAAGCTCGGCATGTCCTTCGGTAATTTTCAGGACTACCAACGTCAGAACCTGGTGTTTACAGGTTTGGCGGCTATGGTTCCTGGCGTTCTCACCTGGAGCGGCGGCGTGGAGCCCAAGCAGATACAGAGCCAACTCGTCAGCGCAAACTATTTTGACATTCTCGGTGTGACCCCCGCCACCGGCCGCTTTTTCCTTCCTGACGAAGATACGAAGCCCAGCGGGAATAACGTGGCTGTGTTGAGCTACAGCCTTTGGGCGAACAAGTTCGGCTCTGACTCCGGCCTAGTCGGTAAGACACTTACGCTAAATGCGACGCCCTATACGGTCATCGGCGTCGCGCCGCGCGGCTTTAAAGGCACGTTCTCCTTCGCCAGCGCGGATCAGATCTGGATTCCCGCCAGTATGTACACACAAGCCCTAGCGGGATTCGAGAGAGACAATTTCAACGATCGCCGCTTCCTTAATGCAGTCCTTGTGGGGCGGCTGAAGCCCGGGGTGGGTTTGAGCCAAAGCGAGGCCTCACTCAAAACGATCGCAGCGCACCTCGAAAGCGAATATCCAAAAGACAACGCCGGCCGCAGCGTGGCCCTGACTCCACTCACCGAGGCGACGGTCGACCCCAACAACCACAGCCAGATTGCCCTTGCCGGAGGGTTGATCATGGGGGTAGTCGGTTTGGTGCTGCTGATTGCCTGCGTCAACTTGGCGAATCTGCTTCTGGCGCAGGCGGCCCGCCGGGAAAAAGAAATGGGCGTTCGCGCGGCTTTGGGGGCCAGCCGCAGCCGGCTTCTGCGCCAGCTTCTGACCGAGAGCATTCTGCTTTCTCTCCTGGGTGGTGCCGCCGGTCTTTTGGTGGCGTACTGGGGCCGAACGCTCTTATGGTCCTTCCGGCCTCCATTCATCGAACAAAACGACATTGATCTCGCGCTCGATTCGCACGTCCTGCTCTTCACGCTCGGAATCGCGTTGCTGACCGGCTTGCTGTTCGGCGTGGCTCCGGCGGTAAAGGCTTCCGACCCCGACCTGATCGAGACGCTGAAGGTAGGCGGGCGCGGCGGGACGATGGGTTGGACGCGCAATCGCTTGCGCAGCCTTCTGGTTGTTTCCGAGATCGCTCTTGCGCTGATCGCGCTGGTCGGCGCCGGGCTGTTTATCCGCAGCATGGAGAACGCACAGAGCATCGATCCCGGATTCGAATCGAAGAACCTTTTCGTGATGGGGTTCGATCTGGGCGCACTGCACTATGACGAGGGGCGGGGCCAGCAGTTCTTCCGCGATGCCATCGAGCGCGCCGCACATTCTCCCGGCGTTCAGGCGGCGACGATCGCTTCCAATCCCGTCTTGGGCGGCGGACTCTTGCGAACGGTTTTTCCGGAAGGCCAGGATGAAGCTTCCGGGTACCGCGGCACTTTAACACTGCTCGACAACGTTTCTCCGAGTTACTTCAATACGCTGCGTATCCCGCTTAAACAGGGCCGCGCCTTCAACGATTTCGACAGGCAAAATACAACTCCGGTTGCAATCGCCAACGAAGCCATGGCCAGGCAATTTTGGCCGAATGAAGACCCAATTGGGAAGCGATTCCATTTCTTCGGCGACTCGACGTTGCACGAAATCGTCGGCCTGGTCGGGAACACCGTCATAAATCGGATTGGAGAGGATCCTCAACCCGTCGCGTATCTGCCGGTCACTCAGGATTATCCGCCGGCGGCGACGCTGCAGGTGCGCACAACCGCCAATCCGGAAGCGGTGCTGTCAACAGTACGCAGCCAGGTTCAGTCAATCGACCGCAATCTGGCATTAACGAACGTTCAGACGATTGGCGAAGTGATGAGCCAGGGACTCTGGGCGCCCCGAATGGGCGCGGCCCTGCTGACATTGTTCGGCGGGCTCGCGCTGATCCTCGCGGCCGTGGGGGTCTACGGCGTGCTTTCTTACTCCGTGAACCAGCAGACGCACGAAATCGGCATTCGCATGGCGCTCGGAGCGCAGCAGGGGCATGTCCTGCGGCTGGTGGTCGGCCAAGGACTTCGCCTGGCCCTCGCTGGTCTCGCGCTAGGATTGATCACGGCTTTCGCGCTGATGCGCGTGCTCTCGAGTTTGTTGTTCGGAGTGAGTGCCCACGACCCGGTAACGTTCGCAGGGGTCGCCCTGGTGCTGGCAGGAGTGGCGATGCTGGCGTGTTTCATCCCGGCGCGTCGCGCCACCAAAGTCGATCCAATCGTGGCGCTCAGGTACGAGTGAATGACATTCGTAAATGAATGAGTCAACGATCGCGAAATCACGAGTCACGGAGAAAAGATGGCCAGCTATGCCCAGGAAGTTCCCGCAAGCGCGGGCAGAGGTAAAATTCAGGGAGAAACCCATTCATCCATGATACCGGCAAATCAAAATCGCATTCGTGTTCTCGTCGCCGACGATCAGCCGGACGTGCGCGAGGCCCTGCGCCTCCTGCTGAAAGGCGAAGGTTTTGAAACGGAAACGGTCGCGTCGCCGGCGGCGGTGCTGGCGGCGCTCGAAACGCGCGAATTTGACGCCGTCTTGATCGACTTAAATTACGCCCGGGACACCACGTCGGGACAAGAAGGCCTCGATCTCCTCTCGAACATCCGCGCGAAGGATAGCACCTTGCCCATCGTCGTCATGACCGCCTGGGGCAGCCTCGAGCTGGCCGTCGAAGCCATGCGCCGCGGCGCGAAGGACTTCATCCAGAAGCCATGGGAAAACGCGCGCCTCTTGGCCATCCTGAAAACGCAGATTGAGCTCGCCCAGGCGCTCCGCCGCAGCCAGCGTCTCGAAGCGGAAAACCGGCTGTTGCGAGCCGACGGACGGCCCACGCTCATTGCTGATTCCTCGGCGATGCGCCCGGTGATGGAGCTGATTGCGCGCGTGGGGCCTTCCGACGCCAACATCCTGATCACCGGCGAGCACGGCACGGGCAAAGAAGTGGTGGCGCGAACGCTTCAGGCGCTTTCCTCGCGCGCCGGACGGCCGTTCGTTACCGTCAATGCGGGAGGACTACCCGAGGGCGTCTTCGAAAGCGAGCTTTTCGGCCACGTGAAAGGCGCGTTCACCGATGCGCGAGCCGACCGCGTGGGCCGCTTTGAGCTGGCCGATGGCGGCACGCTCTTTCTCGATGAAATCGCCAACGTCCCGATGAATCTGCAAGCGAAGCTTCTGCGCGTCCTTGAAACCGGCGAGCTCGAGCGCGTAGGCTCTTCCACCACCCGCCGGGTGGACGTCCGCATCCTCTCTGCCACCAATGCCGAAGTCCAGACTGAAATCACCGCCGGTCACTTCCGTGAAGATTTGCTCTTCCGCCTCAACACGATCGAAATCCATCTGCCTCCGCTTCGCGAGCGCAAGGAAGACATTCCCCTCCTCGCCCTGCACTTCTTGCGCCAGTCGGCTCAGCGTTACCGCAAGAACCTCCATGGATTCGAGCCTGTCGCTCTCCAGCTTCTACTCGATCATCCCTGGCCGGGCAATGTGCGCGAACTCGACCACTCCGTCGAGCGCGCTGTCTTGCTCGCCGAAGGCGATCAGGTCCGCGCGAGCGATCTGGGCTTGCGGCCGGTGCGGGAATCCTCCTACCGTCTGGAAGAAATGGGCCTCGAAGAAGTGGAGCGAATTCTGATACAAAAGGCTCTAGCGCGATTCGGCGGAAACGTGAGTCATGCGAGCAAGGCCCTGGGCCTGAGCCGCAGCGCGCTCTACCGCCGGTTGCAGAAATACAGCCTTTGAAACACCTGCCTTACGAGCGTCGCATCCTCTTCAGGGCCCTCGCTGCCGGCCTGGGGGCCACCGTAGTGGCCCTGGCGCTTCTCTGGTTCGGTAATTACTCCTCCAAGCTGCAGTGGACGCTAACGGTCATCGTCGTCACGACCTGGCTCGCCTTCGCGTTCAGTGCTCAGCAGCGAGTCGTTTTTCCGCTCCGCACACTTTCCAATTTGTTGGCGGCTCTTCGCGAAGGAGATTTCTCGATTCGCGCCCGCGGGGCGAAGTTCGACGACGCCATGGGCGAGGTCCTGCGTGAAGTGAATGCGTTGGGCGAGACGCTCCGCCAGCAGCGCCTCGGCGCTCTCGAAGCCACAGCGTTGCTGCGAAAGGTGATGGAGGAGATCGATGTTGCCGTGTTTGCCTTCGATGGCACTGGCTGTCTCCGGCTGGTCAACCGGGCCGGCGAGCGGGTCCTGAACCAGCCGGCGGAATGGCTCCTGGGCCGCACTGCTGCCGAATTAGGCTTGTCGGAATGCCTCCAGAGGGAAAGCCCGCAAATTGCGCAGATCGCGTTTCCCGGAAAGGCGGGCCGCTGGGAAATCCGGCGTGGGAGTTTTCGCGAAGGCGGTTTGCCTCACCAGCTGCTTGTCATCTCGGATCTGAGTCGCGCGCTGCGCGAAGAAGAGCGCAAGGCCTGGCAGCGCCTCATCCGCGTCATGGGCCACGAGCTGAATAATTCGCTGGCCCCGATGAAGTCCGTCGCCGAAAACTTGGGCAGCATCCTTCGCCGTGGTAATCGCGCTCCGGACTGGGAACAAGATATGCAGTCCGGCCTCGCCCTGATCGCCGCGCGCACTGACGGGCTCGCGCGGTTCATGAATGCCTACGCGCAGCTGGCCAAGCTGCCTCCGCCGGTGCTTCAGAAAATCGAGGTTAATACGTGGATCCGCCGCGCCGTGGGACTCGAACCGCGGATGCAGGTCGAACTCCACCCTGGCCCAGACCTTAAAATTCAGGCAGATCCCGATCAGCTTGAACAGCTTTTGATCAATTTGCTACACAACGCGGTGGATGCCGCACTCGAAACTGGCGGAGGAGTACGCCTCGGCTGGGGTCGCGTCGATAGCTACCTGGAAGTGTGGGTCCAGGATGAAGGCCCAGGCATTCCGAATCCGACAAACTTGTTTGTTCCGTTCTTCACCACGAAGCCAGGCGGCTCCGGCATCGGCCTCGTCCTCAGCCGCCAGATCGCCGAAGCCCACGGCGGCACGCTGACACTTGAGAACGTCCGCAAGGGCCGCGGCTGCGAAGCGCGCCTCCGCCTTCCACTCTGATCGGCCGCGGGTTTGAAACCTATCGCGCGTAGGAGCGCACGTACACAGGCAGTGCAATGTCCGCGGTCATCCTAGGATCGGCGACGGGCGCCGCGGGAACGAGCTGGAGCGGCACGACGCCTGCCCATATCGGAAGCTGATAGTCCTCCTCGTCGTCCTTGGGAGGGCCAGTGCGGATTTTCGCCGAGACTTCGTCAAGTGGAAGCGCAAGCACCGTCGTCGCCTTCAGCTCCGATTCCGTCGGCCGGCGCACGTCTTTCCATCGCCCACGAACGATGTGCTCGGTAAACGCCTCGAGCGCCCGCATCTTCTCTGCGGGATCTTCCACCGGAGTGGCCCGGCCAAGAATGACCACCGACCGGTAGTTCATCGAGTGATGAAACGCCGAGCGCGCCAAAACCAATCCATCCACGAGTGTGACCGTCACACAAACCTGCACTCCGCCTGCGAGTGTCCGAAGCATTCGGCTAGTGGCCGACCCATGGACGTAGAGGGTGTCCTCCACGCGCGCGTACCCGGTGGGGATGACGTACGGCTGCCCGCCAGCGACAAACCCAATGTGGCAGACGAATCCTTCATCAAGAATCCGAAACACCGTTTCGGAATCATAGGCAGCGCGGTTCGGCAGCCGGCGGACCTGGGTGCGCTTCGTAGGCGTGAATTGGCTCATCGGAGAAGCGTAGAAGCGCGCTCGAATTGCCGCAAGAGCCAATCTGGACTAGTGCCATCTGCGCCCCCCAAAGAGGACGCGACCTATCCTGATGTGTTCGAATCGCGCCACGCGCCGCAGAAGCTATCACAAACCGGCGGGAGCGCGGAAGTTTGCATCTGCCCGGTTGTGAGGCTTTGGCCGGCGCACGAGAGTTCCGCCGCTCCTCATATCTTCGAGTAGAATGGGCCGGGCAAGGCGCGGCGAAAGCGAGGACGGAAGGAGCAATGGGCAACGACGCGATTTTCACAAGAGAGACCTTCCGCTTTTTCCGCGAGCTGGGCTGCAATAATCGGAAAGCGTGGATGGACGAGAATCGAGACCGCTACCGCGCGACGATCGTCGCACCGTTTCGCAGCCTTCTCGAGGAGCTGACTCCCGCGATCCGCAAGCTCGATCGGGGATTCGAAGTCGGCGGGCGAACCGGAGAGAATTTCTCGAGGATCAATCGTGACATTCGCTTTGCCGCTGACAAGTCTCCTTATCGCACGCAAATGTATTTGAAATTCTCGCGGCAAGCTGCGAGTGCCGGGGGAGATGGCCAGCTCTACGTGGGCGTTTCCGCCGAAAGCGTTACGGCGGGGTTTCGCAGCTATTTCGAGAGCCGGGAGAGCACCCTGGCGCGTGTCGGGATTCCGCGAGCGAAGCAGAACGGAAAATGGATCGAGCGGCAAAAGAAACGTCTCGGCAAAAGATACGACAGCTATTGGTATTCCAGCGAAAAGGGAGATTGGATCAAGCACCCTGGCTGGCCGGCGAAGCCTGAAGATTGGAAGAAGCTGAAAGGCTGGATTGTTCGCAGGAAGTTCGGGCCCACGGCAGCCCTACGGCCGGCGTTAGCTTCCGAAGTCGGCAAAATCTTTCGCGAGCTCTATCCCCTTTATCGTTTCACGTCTTCCGCCGACTGGAAGCCGTAAGCGCGACGCGCGAAAACGAGGAGAACGATGGCAATCCCACGCGAAGAAGCCCGGAAACAGCACACCGCGCAGACAGGTCACGACCAATTTTCGGAAACCATCTACGGCGTGATCTGCGCCGCCTGCCACAACTATATTTTGATTGACCAGACGAATTGCCCACGTACCTGCCGCGAGCACGAGACCTGCCGCCAAGCCTACTCGTCCGCCGCCTAGCGAGCCAATTAGAGGTGAACGATATACCCCCCTGTTCTACCCAACCCGCACAGGTCCAGAGATCTTGTGCGGAAATGCAACCGTTTCGGCGTGCTCGCGTGTGGCGGACCCTGTTGAGGCAGGGTCTTGAAGCAAGCGGTCAGCGGGTCAGTATTCAGGAATCAGTTCGGAGTGTGGACCGCCATGCCAGACTGACCGCCGGGAGTTATCGGACACGGCAATCAGCTTTCAGCGGTAAGGGAGGCAGAGTAGACGGCGCTATATGGCGACAGGAATCGGCAATTTCCGCGAGTCGGAAACCGCAGACCGTGCCGCACCCTTCAGGGCCACCCGTATACGGGGCGGCCCCGTGGGCTGTGCGCCAGGCATGTCACTAGTGATCCACCTACAGCCGTGCGGAAAGGAACTCGGTCACTCGCTAACGCTTAAAGGCCTTGATCCCACCTGCTCTGAGTGGCCTCACGTTGCTGAGTTTCTTGGAAGTTAGCTTTCTCTTTCCCCTCGTTGCATGAACTGCCTTCTTGGTGGCCATTAGCGGTCCTCCTTGGAACCTGTTCTGCAGGTTCAATTCAATGGGGCAATCTCATGCCCAAAGTCCGGGGACAGTGTCCCCGTCGCGTATCTTGTAACCCGGATGAGACTTGGCGCAATAAGAAAAGAGGAGGTCCGACACGTGTCAATGCGGAGCCGTTGGATTTTTCAAGTCGCGGTTGAATTATTCAACTCCTAGGTTTGCAGGCGGTTGTTCCGACAAGAGAAGTTTACCGACGCCAGTCGTACGGAACTCCGAGAAATGTGCCTTTTTATTCAAAGACATACCGCCTTGAACGGCACAACTTTTTCAGCACACCAACGAGGTGGATTGTGATGCTCCGCCGGTTCTGTGCACGGAACACCTCAGGTTCGTTGACGTGCGGCTGCGCCCGTCATAGCATGGCGCAAACGCTACGTCATGATTGAGCAGACCATCGCGCATTACCGCATCCTTCAGAAGATTGGTGCTGGAGGGATGGGCGAGGTTTATAGCGCACAGGACTCGCGCCTGGGCCGTGAGGTGGCCTTGAAAATTGTGCCCGAGGCCTTTGCGAAAGACCCCGAACGCATGGCGCGGCTGGATCGTGAGGCCAAGCTTCTGGCCTCACTGAATCATCCAAACATCGCGTTCCTTTTTGGCCTCGAAGAATCGGGAAGCCTGCGCGCGCTGGTGATGGAGCTGGTCGAGGGTCCGACGCTCGCAGACCGAATCAAGCAAGGTCCGATAGCGATAGGCGAGGCGCTCCCGGTTGCGAAGCAGATCCCCGAGGCGCTCGAACACGCGCACGAGCGAGGTATTGTTCACCGCGACCTGAAGCCGTCGAACGTCAAGGTAAAATCAGATGGGCACGTGAAGGTGCTGGACTTCGGGCTGGCGAAAGCGCTCGAAGACGGCCCAGCGGCGCAGGATATTTCCAGCTCGCCCACTCTGAGCGGAATGGCCACGCGGGTTGGAATCATTCTCGGCACAGCAGCCTACATGTCGCCCGAGCAAGCCAAAGGCAAGCCGGCTGACCGGCGCGCGGACGTTTGGGCATTCGGCGTTGTTCTCTTCGAGATGCTTAGTGGCAAGCAGTTGTTCACCGGCGAAACTGCTTCGGAAGTTCTGGCCAACGTCATCACGCAGGAGCCGAAGTGGGAAAAATTGCCGGCCGGCGTCCCCCCGCGCATTCAAGAACTTCTGCGGCACTGCTTGACCAAAGACCCCAAGCAACGATTGCAGGCGATCGGTGAGGCACGAATTGTTCTCGAAGATGTCGTTGCCAATCCGCACGCTGATGCCACAACTCCTGCAGCTCTGGGCAGAACCGCGCAATCTCAGTGGCTTAGAAATTTACCGTGGGTAGCATCCGGATTGCTGGCGCTTGTATTCCTGCTTTCCATTTGGAAGTTGTGGCCCCGCGCCGCCGCAATCCGGATGGAAGCCAGGCACACCGAAACCATTCCTGAACACACCCTTCGGGGAACTGCAAGCGGCGTTTTCGCCGGACGGCCGCTGGCTCGCCTATTCGTCGAACGAGTCGGGAACCAACGAAGTATACGTGCGGCAGTTCCCCGGCCCCGGCGGCAAGTGGCAAATTTCCACGGGTGGCGGTGATACGCCAAGGTGGTCTCCGAATGGAAGAGAGCTGTTCTACAGATCCGTCGACCAAAAGATTATGGTTGCCGGCTATCGCGCAGCGGCCGATTCCTTCGTTGCAGACAAGCCACGCGTGTGGTCCGAACAGCAGGTTACACTTCGTGGATTTGACTTGCACCCCGATGGGAAGCGTTTCGCCATCATCTTGTCGTCTGCGGACACTCAGGTAACAAAGCAGAACCACTTGACTATTGTTTTCAATTTCTTCGAGGAGCTGCGCCACGCTACATCAAGCACCGAGCAGTGACGCGATCTGCGAGGATAGTTTGCTCAGTGTAACAGGCTTTCGCACCGGGCTGGTGGGGTAGGAACAGGGGGGATATATTGCTCACCACGCGAGCCGATTGAGTTGACGATTTCCCCTGCGTTGCGTACGATGCGCGAAACCCGGCTTAAGGCGCGATGAGAAGGCTCTTCAACATTCTGCTTTGGGTTGCGATTGCGCTTACAGGCGCGGTTGGTCTTGCTGCGATTGCCTTCGAGCGACGTGAGCCGCTCAATGCCGTTTGGTTCATCATCGCAGCGGTTTCCACATATCTGGTCGCCTACCGCTTCTATTCCGCGTTCCTCTCGGCCAGAGTCCTCGCGCTCGATAATCGCCGCGCCACGCCCGCGGAGCGCCTTGAAGATGGCCGCGATTTTGTGCCCACGAACAAATGGGTGCTGTTGGGACATCACTTCGCTGCGATCGCCGGGCCGGGACCGCTCGTCGGCCCCACGCTGGCGGCGCAATTCGGCTATCTGCCAGGGACGCTCTGGCTCATCTTGGGCGCCGCGCTCGGCGGTTGCATCCAGGACTTCACGATTTTGTTTTTTTCGATTCGCCGCGACGGCAAATCGCTGGGGCAGATGGCGCGGGAAGAAGTGAGCAAGCGCGGCGGAATGATTGCGCTGCTGGCGGTGCTCGCGATCATGGTCATCCTCCTGGCAGTCGTAGCGCTGGTAGTCGTCAAGGCGCTAAAAGACTCTCCCTGGGGCACGTTCACCCTTTCGATGACGATTCCGATAGCGCTACTCATGGGAATCTATCTGCGTTATCTGCGGCCGGGGCGTGTCCTCGAAGCCTCCGCGATGGGATTTGTTCTGATCGTTCTCGCCGTCGTCGCGGGACAGTGGGTCAACTCCACGCCGAGCTGGTCGCGAGCCTTCACGCTTTCCGGCCCGGTGCTGGCGATCGCCATCATTATTTACGGCTTCGCTGCTTCCGCGCTCCCGGTCTGGTTGCTGCTTGCGCCACGCGATTACCTGAGCGCCTTCATCAAGGTGGGAGCAGTGCTGGCGCTGGCGGTGGGAATCTTATGGGTGCGGCCCACGCTCGGAATGCCGGCGCTGACGCGCTTCGTGGATGGCAGCGGTCCCGTTTTCGCCGGCAAGATTTTCCCTTTTTGCTTCATCACCATTGCATGCGGCGCCGTCAGCGGCTTTCACGCCCTGATCGCTTCCGGGACCACGCCCAAGATGATTCTGCACGAGAGCCACGCGCGGCTGCTTGGCTACGGCTCGATGCTCATGGAATCCTTCGTTGGCGTGATGGCGATGGTGGCAGCCTGCGCGCTCTCCCCCGGCGTCTATTTCGCGATTAATAGCCCTGCAGGCGTCGTCGGAAAGACCGCCGAAGCCGCCGCGGTCACAATCCGTTCATGGGGTTTCGCGCTCGACCCGCAGACGATGGTGGATCTGGCCCGTCGAGTCGGAGAGCAGACGCTGCTCGACCGCACCGGCGGCGCGCCCTCGCTTGCCGTCGGCATGGCGCAGATCTTCAGCGGGACAATCGGCGGCGAACGCCTGCTGGGGATCTGGTATCACTTCGCCATCATGTTCGAGGCGCTCTTTATC
Organism: Candidatus Acidiferrales bacterium; assembly: GCA_049644285.1. Taxonomy (GTDB): domain Bacteria; phylum Acidobacteriota; class Terriglobia; order Acidiferrales; family UBA7541; genus CAVRXT01. Next base: position 14,908 of record JBARRP010000209.1, read on the forward strand.
CTTACCATCCTCGATGCTGGCACCCGCGTCGGCCGCTTCATGGTCCAGGAATTGGCCGGCCATATTTGGAAGCCGCTCGGGCGGACGAGCTGGATGCCGGGCGTACTCGCGTCAAGCACTCTAATCGTCGGCGCGTGGGGGTATTTCCTGTGGCAAGGAGTTCAGGATCCGCTCGGGGGAATCAATTCGCTCTGGCCATTGTTCGGAATCTCCAATCAACTACTCGCAGCCGTGGCGCTCGTTGTGGCCACGACCATCTTGTTGAAGATGGGCCGGCGGCGAATGGTTTGGACGACGGTGGTGCCGATGGTCTGGCTCGTGCTCGCCACCATGACCGCAAGCTACCAGAAGGTCTTTCATCCGAATCCGAGAATTGGCTTCCTCGCGCAAGCGAACGTGCTTGCGGCGCAGCTCGCCAGCGGGGCCATTCCCCCGGGCCGCGCGGCGGAAACTCACCGCTTGATCTTCAACAATCGTTTAGACGCGATGGTGACCGTCATCCTGGCGGCCATGGTGCTATTCCTGCTGGTCGAGGCGATCGGCGAATGGATGTTGATCTTGCGAGGACGCAAGCCAATCCAGCTCCACGAAGCGCCCTATGTGGCGACAAGCTGGGCGGAAGGAGATTGATGAGAGCTGCATCCAATTCGATGAGTCGTGCCTTGAAGGCGGCATGGTGGTGGCTGCGGCAAGTAAGCGGCGACGCAGCCTACGAGACCTACCTTTACCATGTGCGTGCTTCAGAGGACGCCAGTGAGCGCGTGCGCGTGTTGTCCAGACAAGAGTTCTACTTGGAGATCGTATGCCGCCGTTATAACAGCCCCAGTCGGTGCTGCTGAGCGGTTTTCGCCTGACCACATCAGCCTGCCTGTGCCGAAACATGTTGGAAAATCAAGCATGGACGCCTCCAGCTAGGCGATTCTATAATTGGGGTTTGTACAACCTGTGGGGATTTAGACTGTTCTAATCTGATAGGGATGGTTCCTGGTCCGGCATGGGAAGCTGAGGAGCACCCACATGAAACCCGCTACGGCGGAAGTGACGAAGTTGACTCCGGAAGTGCGGCCTACCGCCGTCTTGCAGATGTATCTTGAGACAATTTGCTACAAGACCCGCGAGCGGCTCGAACTGATCAACATTACTCGAGACGTGAACGACGTGGTGAAGAAGCATGGATTGAAGGCTGGATTTGTTCTGGTGCAATCGCTCCATACCACCACCGCCATCTTCATCAATGAGTTCCAGCAGGCGCTTCTCGACGATATCAAGTCGTTCCTTGAGCGTCTGGTTGGCCGAATCGAATACTGGCGCCATAACGATCCGAAGCTTTCCGAGTGTACCCGCAAGAACGCGGATTCTCATCTCCGCGCCATGGTTCTCGGACACACACTTTCCCTTCCCGTTCGCGACGGCGAACTCGCACTCGGCTGCTGGCAATCCGTGATTCTGGCGGAGCTGGACGGCCCGCGGGAACGCGCCATCCAGGTGCAGGTCCTCGGCGTTTCCGGCGAACCCGAAAAGTAGTTGTTCCCGATTTCCGTCCGCGTTCCCAATCCCAACCGGCATCCCTAGACATCTTGAGGGGCAAAAGTTGGTGCAAATGAGTCAAGTTTTGTTCGTGTTTCGTTCGCCCGAGGACATGCTTGTTGGGCTGGGGCGAAGCCCCGTTAGTGTTGTGTAACCGAAATAGGTGACACACGTTCACCGAGGGCTGTCACATGCACTAGTATCGGGCGGTGCTGCGGCGCAACTCCGCGAGCGTTTCCAGGAATTTCTCTGAGTCGGCACGGTCCTCGGGCGCGACTTTCAGTTGCTTGCCGATCCGGGAAGCGATTTGCGCGGCCATGTCCCGGCGGACGCTGCTCTCGAGGCTCCCTCGCCGTTCGAGGAAAGACTCGATCAATCGCAGCTCGTCCGTTGAAAGTTGCCGGACGTCATAAGCCTGCGCGCCCGCCGGTGGCGCCGCCTCCCAGTTTGGCCGTATGCCCTCGAGCGGCTTTTCGTGGATCACGACTGTGCCGGCCACCCAATCGCCTACTCGTTTGCTTTGGCGGCTGAAGAGGGCGCAGGCAATACCGACGACGTAGACGCCCGGCAGCGCGTCCACGATGCGGAGCAGATTCCGCAGGATGGCCTCATACACGGAGATGGGACGCCCCGAATCTTTGATCACCCGCAGATGCGCGAGACGTTTGCCGGGCGGCGCGTTCTAATTACCCCATGTGCTCATTGACTTGCCCTGTCCTGTAACCTAACATCACCCGCGAGCACTCGATTTTGCGCTTTTTGGAGGCACGCCATGCCAACTCCGCGCAATCGTTTTCCTTTTGTAGTCCTTGCACTCTTGGTTTTCTGCCTGCTGGCTGCGTTTCTACTGTTCCGCGCCGGGCGGGATGTGAACGCGACCGTCTCGGCCGCCGCCCCATCGGCTGACTCGCGGCTCGCGGGCGCTTACCGCTTCGACCGCGGCGGGTGGGTTTACGTTCACCTGGAAGGCCGTCCGGAAAACGTTGGATTCCAGCATGGCTATCTCCTGGCCCCGGAGATTGCGGATGCGTTTGCGGCCATCAAACTGAGCGACACCCATGAGACGCAGCGCGATTGGAATTTCTTCCGTAAAGCCGCGCGCGACATGCTGTGGCCCCACATCGATGCGGAATACCAGGCGGAGCTGACGGGCATCGCGGACGGATTGAAGGCCAAGGGTGTAGCGATGGATGTGGACGATGTAGTGGCGCTCAACGCGTTTGAGGAATTGCCCTACTATTACGTCCCCTGGCTGAACGCACAGCAAAAGGCAAGCAAAGCGCCGCATCTCACGAGCCCCGGCAACTGCAGCGCGTTTGTTGCCACCGGAAGCTGGACGCGCGACCACCAGATCGTCATGGCGCACAACAACTGGACGAGCTACCTGGCCGGCGAGCGTTGGAAGATCATTTTCGATATCGCTCCCCAGCATGGCTACCGCATGTTCATGGATGGCTTTCCCGGAGTGATCACTAGCGACGACGATTTCGGAGTCAATTCCGACGGCCTCATGGTCACCGAAACCACGATTACTCAATTCAACGGCTGGGACCCGAACGGCAAGCCCGAATTCGTTCGTTCGCGCAAGGCCATGCAGTATGCGGGCTCGATTGACGATTACGTGAAGATCATGCTCGACGGCAACAACGGCGGATACGCAAACGACTGGCTCCTCGGCGATCGCAAGACCGGTGAAATCGCCCGGTTCGAGCTCGGCCTGAAACACTACAACATCTGGCGGACGAAGGATGGATATTACTCCGGTTCCAATTTCGCCAGCGATCCCCAAGTGATCACCATGGATACCAGCTTTGATCCGGGAAATCAGGAAACCTCGCCGAACGCCCGCCGCGCCCGGTGGGAAGATCTCCTGAACCGCTCGAAGGGGCAGCTCGACACCGACCTCGCCCGGAAATTTCTCTCCGATCACTTCGATACCTACGAGAAAAAGGATCAACCCGACGCCCGGACTCTCTGCGGCCACGGTGACGTCGCTCCCGCCGGTGTAAAGGTCTTCGAGTGGGGATCCTACTACCCCGGCGGAGCCGTCCAGGGAAAGGTGATGGACAGCAAAATGGCGGAGGAAATGACCTTCATCGCCCGGGCCGGCCATCCTTGCGGGGGCGATTTCCACGCCAAGGAGTTTCTTGCCGCGCATCCCCAATATTCCTGGGAGGCGCCGGTGCTCCGGGACATGATCGCCGGCCCCTGGACCACATTTAAAGCAGGTGAGCCCGCCCCACGATCGGAAAGTGGTAGGTAGCCAGGTCCCGCGGCGGCTGGTTTTGCCGGCGCTGACCTGAGGGTTTTTGCTGAAGGGCCCAAGCCCTCGATCGAGCGAACAGCTCAAAATTCCTCTTCGTCGCGCGTTTTCAGGCGAGTGATCTTCAAGCTGATGCGGATGTCCCGTGAGCGCGCCTCGGAAAGAATCGCGCGCCGCACTTCGATGGGCAACGCCTCCGGCGGATAAACGCCCGCAAGCTCCCTCGGGAAGTGTTTAATAAAGAGCGCCGCGACATGGGCCGTGCCGTAGGCAATCGGCGTCGACAGCAAACCCCGCAGCCGGATCTGGTACAGCGTCGGAAACCCGGCATCCCAGCGAACCAGCAAATGCTGGTCGTCCTTGATCCCCCGCACCAGCACCGCCGCGGCAAATCGCGCGTTCTCCAGAACGCCGCGGCGAATCAGCTTGGCAACCATCCGCGGCGTCGGCGTCTTGGGGAACCGCTTTTTCACCATGCCCCGCGACCGGCTGAGCTTTCCCTGCCGGTGCCATCTCCGGAGTCGCTCAATATCTCCTCCTCCGATCTTCGCGTCGAGGTCGCGCAGCGGCAGCACATACGGCAACGTTGCAATCTCATCCTGCGCCGCCAAGTAGACGGGCACCTCGCCGATCGGCGGCGGAAACCGGAACATTTCACGCTCGCTGAATCGCTTGGCAAAGCGGAAACGCCCGGCGCGATAAATGCGCGGGTGCGAAACGGCTGCATCGAAGGCCACCTCAGCCGACCAGGTCGAAACAGGATCCTCACTTTCGGTGTCTTCGTAGAGACGAATGCAGGCGGCTTCCACTTTGTCCAGCAGCTCCGCTCCGCGCTTTACCAGCAGATTTGTGAGGCCCGGCGCCACCCCCACATTGATCACCGCCGCGCGGTTCTTCGCCCGGAAACGCTTGTCATAGCGCAACTGTTCGGCTTTAAACGGATTCTTCGTGAGCCGTGAGTTCAAATCGATGTAATGAACGCGCAGGCGCAGCGCTGCTCGCAGGATGATCTCGTTGAAGATGGCGGGCGAAGCGTTCACCAGGAGCTGGCAGCCACGCGCGGCGCGCACGATCGCCCACAGGTTCCGCGCATTTACTTCGTGGATCTCGAATTCGCTTTTCTTCCCCAGGAATCGCCGGGCCCGCTCCACGTCTTTATCGCCGCACCACACGGTGTGGCCCTGGCGCACCAATAAGCGCGCCAGCAGAGACCCGGTCCCGCCCACTCCCAGGACGAAGATCCGCATCGGCCCGAAACTCTACCACAACCGTTGTTCGGATGAACGTGCAGGCTCGCTTGTTGTGCTAAAGAGCGCCTTCGAATTCGGGCCAGCACTTTAGCTCGAGCGCGCCATGAGGTGCTTGGAACTATTTCTTCTGGGGACGAGGCGCGGGCGCGCCTCGAAGCAGACCTTCTGTGCTCAGGTCCTCGTCTACGTCCGGCCAATGAATACCGTATCCACCCGCGGAGATTTTCCAATTCCTGCGCTGCGCGCTGCTGGCATTCAGCAGTTTTGGATACCACACAAGGGGCACGATAATCGTCTGCCCGTCCATGAGCGCTACGCTCAAAGAGTCATCCGTCAGTTCAACTCCGGAAACACGCTCATCAGCGGCTAGCGCCAAAATGCCCATTCCAGGCCTCCAATAACTCTGCCTGATGCTCCTCTAAGATCGACTGGATTCGTCTCAGCTCTCTCGCGCCAAATCCTAGATTGCGCGCAAGTCCGATTGGTTGCAACCAAAATTTGGCGGAAAGGTTTTCTCGGTCAACATGAGTGTGTGGCGGCTCATTCGGTTCGTGACTGAAGAAATAGAATCGAGAACCTACGTAAACTACCCAACGTGGCCATTCAGCCAGCTATCTCGGAAGATAGACCCCACTCGATCGGATCTACCCTTTAAAATTAGGCTCGCGCTTAGTGCTGTTGCAGGTTAGGAACGGCGCCCTATTTTCGCATTCAGGAAGCGCTTGAGTTTTTAT
>JBARRP010000210.1:0-8679 GCA_049644285.1 Candidatus Acidiferrales bacterium
GCCCTGACCGGTAAAATCTGCGAGCTTCTGGACAATCCGGAACGCGCGGCGGCACTAGCCCGAGCCGCGCGGGCGAAAGTCGAAAGCACATTCACCCTCGAGAAAATGGTCCGCGAATATGAGCGCCTGTACGAGCGCGTCTTGAACCGTGCATAACACAATGGTTTGGGTCTTTTGGACGGCAGCGTTGTTCTTGATCTATACGTTTGCGGGCTACCCGATCATGCTTTGGGTGGTCTCGCTTTATCGGAACCGGCCTCACCGGCGGGCCACAATAGAACCCACGGTTTCCCTGATCATCGCTGCTTACAACGAAGCTCCCGCAATCTCGAGAAAAATCGTCAATTGCTTAGAGCTTTGCTATCCGGACGATAAATTCGAGATTCTCGTCGCCTCTGATGGCTCCACTGACGGCACGGCCGAAATCGTTCGGTCCTTCGCCAACCGAGGCGTGAAGCTTATCGAGATCCCGGTCCGACGCGGCAAGCAGTACGCCCAACTTCTGGCGCGTGATGCTTCGCACGGGGGAATTCTCGTTTTTACTGATGTGGGAGCGGAGATGGAGCCGGACGCTCTACAAAAAATTGTTTCCAACTTCGCAGATCTTTCCGTCGGATGCGTGAGCAGCGAGGACCAGGTCGTTAAGCGAAATAGAACCTGGAGGGGCGAGCAATCTTACGTTCACTTTGAGATGTGGATACGGCGCCTGGAATCCCGCATCGGGTCCCTCGTGACGGCCAGCGGCTCGTTTTTTGCAGCTCGGTCCTCTGTCTGTGACGTCTGGCATATAGACCAAACTAGCGATTTCTTTGTGCCCCTAAATGCTGTAAGCAAGGGCTTGCGGGCAGTGGTAGATCCTGAATCCATCGGTCGCTACGGCCTGGTGCGCTCCGATAGGGATGAGCTGCAGCGGAAAGTCCGCACGATTGTGAACGGGCTCCAGGTTTTCTTCACCCATCTCCATCTGCTGAACCCTTTCCGGTATGGATTGTTTTCCTGGCAACTCATCAGTCATAAACTCTTTCGCTGGCTCACTCCGTCTGCCATCCTGCTTCTATTGCTCTCAAATCTTTTCTTGTGGGCGACCAATGGGTTCTACCGCGTGTGCTTGGTGTTGCAGGTTGGGGTCTATGGAGTCGGTCTGCTGGCCCTGGCTGCTGATCGTTTCTCGCGATGGAAGCCCATTAAATTGGCCGGCTATTTCTTATTGGGGAATACCGCTACTTTGATAGCCTGGTTTTATTTTCTTTCGGGAGAGAAATTTGTTAGCTGGCAGCCAACGCAACGCAGTTGAGGCTGAGTCCGCCGCGGTCACGGGCAGCCGGGTGAGCCTGGGAAAGTTCGAAGTGTGTCATGTAGCTTCCGGCGACCGCTGGGCGGGGGCTGAAGTACAGCTCGCCGCGCTGCTCAAAGCTTTTCAGCGCAACGCGGAACTTAGCATCTCAGCGATTTTTCTCAACGACGGCCGCCCGGCTGACGAAGCTCGCCAATCCGGAACTGAGGTCTGCGTTTTCGACGAGACTCGGCAGAACTTTTTCCAAATCCTCTCAGGGGCAACCCACTTCCTCCACGGCAAGAATATCCAGGTTCTGCATTCTCACCGTTACAAGGAAAACCTGCTGGCCGCCCTGCTGGCGCGCCGGTGTCACGTGCCTGTTCACGTGTGTTCGAGGCATGGCGCACCGGAGCCTTTCACAGGCTGGCGGGGCTACAAACAAAATTTGGTGGAGGCGTTGGATCGCTGGGTGGCTCATCACTGTACCGACTGCGTGGTCAGCGTTAGCGGAGAACTCCACACCCAGCTCACGCGATATCTCCCATCGAACAAGGTGGTTACCATCTACAACGGCATCGACGCGGAAACCGTTTGTTCCCGTTTCAACGCCGCTGAAGCCAAGCAACGCCTCGGAATTCCAGTGGAGTGCTGGGTGGTCGGCACGGCGGGCCGATTGGATCCCATCAAGCGCCTCGACATTTTCTTGGCGGCCGCCCAGCAGATTGCCTCTGTCCAGCCGAACTCAAAGTTTGTTATAGCGGGCGATGGAACGGAGGAATCGCGCTTGCGCGGTCTAGCCACTGCTCTCGGCCTGGAGGATCGCGTCCTATTCCTCGGCCATCGCGACGATATCTACGATGTTTTGCGCGCCATGGACATTTTCGTGCTCTGCTCCGATCACGAAGGCTTGCCAATGGCATTGCTAGAGACCCTCTACTTGGGCGTGGCGGTCGTGGCGCGCCCGGTCGGTGGCGTTGGCGAAGTAGTTCAAGATGGTGTGAATGGAGTTTGGGTCCCGTCGTCCGCACCGTCAGACTTGGCGGAAGCCTGCCTGCAGCTTCTGCATGACGACGTGCGGCGTAATTTTCTGGCCCGCGCCGGAGCCGAGCTTGTCGCCAAACAGTTTACTGCCGACCGCACCGCGGACCGAGTGGCTGAGCTCTACTCGTCCCTCTACGAAGCGCGTGCTAAAACACTAGAAGAGGCAATCAGGATTAAAGGAAGAAAATAAATGCGAGTCGGAATCACGGTCGATGTGGATTATCCCCATGTGGGAGAGGTGAGGCCGACCAAACTGGCTCGATCGTTACAGCGGGCGGGGCACCAGGTAGTCTTCATGTCTTGGAACTCTAGGCAAAGACCAGTCGCAGAAGATCTCGGATATGGTCGGGTGTACCGGTTCGGCGATTTCCTTAACTGGAAGATGTTCCCCTTACTGAGTGCACCCTCGCCGTTGAATCCCCTGTGGGCAAGTTGGATTGGGAGAATCGCAAGAAGAGAGCGCTTAGACGTTATTGTCGCCAGCAATATTCGCATCGCCTTGCCGACAATCATAGCTGCCAAACTACTCCGTAAGCCCGTCGTGTTGGACTTGCAGGAAAACAACCGTGAAGTCGTCAAGGCTTACCCGAAGATCTGGCCGCACCACTACATCACCAAGAACAGCAAACTGGTGGGGCTGTTGGAGGACTTGTGCGTAAGAATGGCTGACCACACGTGGATCGTGATTGATGAACGACTCGAGGCCATCCCGCTCAGCCTGCGCAGACCAGGGAAGATCAGCGTCGTATGTCACACACCGAGTCTGGAGGAACTTCGGGCATCCGAAAAACGGCGGCCAAGGCCAAAGGACGACAATTTCACCCTGGTTTACTTCGGACTTTTCGCCCCGGGCGTTCGCTCGGTTGAACCAATCCTGATGGCGCTGCCATACATCCTGGAGCGAGATAAGAGAGTGCGGTTCCTAGTTGGCGGTGGTGGCGAGCACTTGGTGTCCCTGGTGAAAAAACTCGGAATTCAAGATCACGTTGTGTTCAGCGGATTGATTCAGCCAGAAAATCTGCCCGCGTGGTTACAACAGGGCGATCTTGGGATCATCGCATATCCGGTGAATTCCTTCACGAATACGACCATTTCGAACAAGCTGTTTCATTATATGGCGGCGGGAATACCAGTTCTGTCCACCGACATGGTGCCCACTCGGAGAATCCTTGAAGAGGTAGGTTGTGGCAGGATCATTCCAGAGGAAAGCAGCTACCCGGAAATTGCCGAAGTCATTCTCCGGTTGAAGAACTCTCCGGAAAAACTGGCGGCGATGGGACAGCGAGGTCGCCAGGCAGTTCTGGAAAAATACAATTGGACCTTTGATTTTGACCGAGCACTGACCTGCTTGGAAAGATTGGTTTCTTCCGAAGCAAACGAAAGACACGCCGGCGAAACCGTTGCGGTCGATTCTCGCTCTTTGGATTCCTAGCCATGAAACGGAAACGCATCCACGCCCTGGTGGTTCTTGGAACACGCCCCGAGGCGATCAAACTTGCCCCTGTCATCCGCGAGCTCTCCCGCCGGCGCACCGAATTCAAGCTCACCGTTTGCGCGACAGCACAGCATCGGCAAATGCTGGATCAGATGACGCGCCTCTTCCGCATTCGCGTGCATCACGATCTCAACCTCATGAAGCCGGATCAGAAGCTCGACCAGCTCACGGCGCATGCCATCGTTGGAATGTCCGCGATGTTGAAGCAAGTGAAGCCGGATGTCATCGTTTTGCAAGGTGACACGACGACGGCATTCGTCACCGCTCTTGCTGGCTTCTATCAGCGGATTCCTCTCGCTCATGTCGAAGCGGGACTGCGAACTCAAGACCGGTTCGCTCCCTTTCCCGAGGAGATCAATCGTCGGTTGATAACGCACCTCGCGGATTATCATTTTGCTCCCACAAATTGGGCCAGAGAAAATCTCCTCCGAGAAGGCGTTGCCCGGGAAAGGATCTTCGTTACGGGCAATACGGTCGTCGATGTATTCTTGGAGGCCCAACGCTTAGTCCGTCGGCGGCCTCCGGTAATCCCGTCGCTCAACGGCCTTAAATGGGCCAACCGAAAGCTCCTCTTGGTTACCGCTCATCGCCGGGAGAATTTTGGGCAGGGATTAAAGAACATTTGCTTTGCACTGCGAGAGCTTGCCTCATGCCGAGAGGACATCGAGATCGTTTACCCCGTCCATCCCAATCCTAATGTGCTCGAGCCCGTTCATCGTTCCATTGGCGCATTGCGTCGCATCCACCTGATTGGACCGGTGGAGTATCTGCAATTCGTCTGGCTGATGACGCAGGCGTACCTGGTTTTGACAGACTCAGGGGGAATCCAGGAAGAAATGCCCTCACTCGGTCGTCCGGTACTGGTGATGCGCGAGAAGACTGAGCGTCCAGAGGGAATAGAGGCAGGCGTTTGTCAACTCGTAGGCACAGATCCGGATATTATCCAACGGGCGGTTCTGCGCTTGCTAGATGACAAGCAAGCTTACCGGCAGTTTGCCCAGCGACAGAATCCTTTCGGGGACGGCAAAGCGGCTCCACGGATCGTCAAACACTTGGCTCGAGTGCTGCAGTAAGCTATACCGTTGGAGGTTTCTCCTCAGTTAAGATCCTAGAAAAGACGGATAAGCCCTTCTCGATTGAGTGCGCCCGAGACGAATACACCATGTCACGTATGGAGTGCTTTCTTTCCTACGAACATGACGACATCGAGCGCGAGCGATATAGGACGCTGCTCTCAAGCCTGTCTGAACTACGATCACTCATTAAAGGCCGACGGGTTCTGGACTTCGGTGCGTCGTATGGGCTTTCCCTGTGCGCACTTCTTGAAGTCGGCGCCGACTGCGTAGTCGGTGTCGAGCCCGATCAACAACGAGTCGAACGCGGAGTCCGCCTTCTTGCGGATATGCAAATCGAAGCTCGCGCCAGCCTGATACACGTCGCCGACAGCCGTCGACTTCCTTTCCCTGACTGCACATTTGACGTCGTGCTGGCTAACGCCGTACTTGAACATATCCCGCAGCCCCGAGCGCAATACATCTGCGAGATATGGCGCCTTACAAAACGAGGCGGTCACCTCATCGTTAACGAAACACCTAACAAGTATTTGCCGAAGGATGGACACACTACTGGGCTGTGGTTCGTGCCGTGGATGTCTAAGCAGCTTGCTCGTTGGTACGCGATTTGGCGTAGTAGATGGAGCAGCGATCGTGATTGGAATTCCAGTGGATGGCGTGGACTTGGTTACTTCGAACTGACTCGTGCCATATCTAGCTTCGCCGATGAAAGCCCTAGAACCCACATCCGACATTACGCATCGCGAGCGCTAGGATTTTCGCCTCAAATCCTCGACCCCTACCCAACTATCGTCCTGCGAAAACTCTGAGCACTGCCTATCGTAGCTGAAACCCGAAGGGCAGTCATACGTGTGTCGTGATTGAGGGACGATTGGAGGCCGTGCCGCCAACTTCTTGCGCTTTGAGCTGCTGCATGACGAGACTCAGCTCAGTCTCCCCAATCTGAGTGCGCTCAAAATATCGTTGTCAGTTGACCTGCTGCTCTGCTAAAACCGAGTAGAAACTTATCACCGAGGAGGAGGCTATGAGAAAGCACCGCGTCGTTCCGAGCATTTCCCCGCTCACTTTGCCCCCCAGGACTGTTTCAACCCCCTCCAGGTGGAGGGTCAAAATTAGAAGTAAGTTTAAAAACCACATTATTCCGCTTCGGGGACATCAATGATCCTCAGGCGAACCTACGCGCAAAGCGAGATCCACACTCATTGGGAATCTGTTTATAGAGGGCACCCAATCCAGGACCGCTTCGATGACAAAGTCATGGACCGGATCCTGAAATACCTGAATCCTCGCCCTAACGCTCTTTTTCTGGATGCGGGCTGTGGCATCGGTAGTCATTCATTCCGGATTGCGCAACGAGGGTATCGCTGTATTGGGGTGGACCTTTCGGAGAATGTCCTCAAGACGGCAAAACAGAATGCCACAATACGAGGCCTGGAATCGAGGATCTCTTTCGTCTGTGAGGCCCTCGAAGACCTAGGATTCGCGGACAATTCCTTTGATGCGGTACACTGCAGGGGTGTTTTGATGCATATCCCGCAGTGGGAAAAGGCTCTTGCAAGCATCTGTAGGGTTCTAAGGCCAGGAGGTCGGATCGCCATCCTGGAGGGCAACTATAAATCTCTCGAAATGGCGATTGTGCTTCTATTCCGCAGAATCCAGTCGAGAAAATCCAAAATGATGAGAACGGAGGCGGGTTTCGAGTTCTGGTCCGAGGAGAACGGTCAGCCGTTTGTGGGCCGCGTTGCTAACACCCAACGTCTCATGCATGAGTTGGAAGCGAATCGGGGCCGCGTCTTCAAGAGGTTTGGACACGAGTTCTGGGACATTCACAGGTTTCCGTCGGGGGTTCTTAGAAACACTATGATACGATTTAATTATCTGTACTTCCTGCTCAGTCTTCCGCCCTTCGGCTGCGCTGGGAACGCCATCGTCGGAGACAAGAAGGCCTAGCGACTGAATCTTGGTGTCAGTGTCACTGCTTCAGCAAGATTACGTCATCAATGTAAACGTTGAATTTGCCTTTGGCTAGGCCGCCGCTTCCATAAGTAAACGTTCCACCGGCTCGGATTCCCATTCCAACTGAACTGAACCCAGCTAGACACCCATTCGTGTTGAAATTCAAATGCTGGGCGGTCAGAACGCCATTGACGAACAGTCGATAGAGACCATCGTTATTCGAGGCGCTTCCGGTGCAAGTGCTCCCCTTAAACTCAAATTCAACTTGTTCCCATACTCCCAATGGCAAGTTCCAATGGTCCGTTCCTTGCGGCGGTCCATCATTGAAGATGTGTGCCCCATCGCCGTAGAATCGGGGAGTCATTGAGGAAACGCAGTTATTGGAGGGAGTTGAGTAATTGTCGTTATCCATCTCGTCAGCAAATCCCGCGCCACCGCCGCCAGCTCCCGCAAACACCTCAGCGAAATAAATCTCTATGTCGCCGCAGGCATTCTGGTCGAAATATCTCCAGTAAGAGACGTAGATGTGGTTAGAGGAACCAATAAAACCGGGACCAACCCCCAAAGTACATGCGGCACCATTAAATGGGATGGCGCATTGCTCTGAAAAACTGCCAGAATGGGCGTTTGTTCCAGTGATGGAAGTCAGATTGCATTGCGTTGGATCATTACAGAGACCAAATTCATTCGGCCCAATCTTGCCGCTCTCGAAGCCCTCTGCGAGAGCAAGCGTCCATCCAGACGGAATAGCGACGGAAGGTACGTTTGTGGCAGAGACAGTTGCGCCAGCCAAGAGACTCTTTGACTTGGTCACGGTAAATGCGCCCGGAAGAGTTGCTGAGGCTGGGTCTGGATTGGTCACAGTCACGTTATAGGTTCCGGCCCCAATCGATGGAACTGACGCCGTAAGTTGCGTGGTGCTTACGAAGAACACCGATGCCGCTCGCGCGCCTCCGAACTCGACCGTCGCACCTTGCGCGAAATTCGTACCGCTTATTGTTACTTGTGTTCCCGGTGTGCCAGAACTGGGAGAAACACCGCCGATAGTTGGAGGCCCAGCCGGCTGCGGCAGTACATAGGTGAACCCTCCCGCAAGCTCAGCGGACTGGCCGCCGGGATCCTCAACCGTGACGTGTACCACCCCGGCAGCGTTCGGCGGCGTGACGGCCTGGATCTGCGTCCCGGTGCTGGCGGTCACTGATGCTGACACAGTTCCGAACAATACAATCGCTCCCGCGAGAAAGTTCGTGCCTGTGATCGTCACAGAGGTGCCTCCGCCTGTGGAGCCACTGTTGGGCGAAACACTGCGGACTGTCGGCCAAACAACCCCGTACGCGAAGCCGCCGGTCAGTGTGCTGGACTCGGCATCGGAGTTGCTGACCGTAACATCGACTGTACCAGCGATGTGGGCGGGCGTCACCACCTGAATTTGAGTCGCACTGCTGACGCGCACTGCGGATGCAGTAACACCACCAAAGAGAACAGTGGCTCCTGTCTGGAAGTTTGATCCGCTGATCGTGACCGGGGTCCCACCGGCGGTCGGGCCAGAATTAGGAGAAACTCTGCTAACATCTGGGGCGAAACGAGTTCCGGTATTAATGCTGAAGCTACTTGAAGCGGTGGCGCCGATGGAATCGTTCACTCCGGCTTGAAATGAGAATGCCCCAGCCTGCGTGGGCACGCCCGAAATCTCTCCGCTTGACGCCTGAAGACGAAGACCCGGCGGTAAGTGCCCGCCGACGATGCCCCATGTGTAGGGTGGCACGCCATTGGCGGCGGCCAAGCCCGCGTTGTAGTTCACGCCTACCGCCCCGCCTGGCAAGGCACTGGTTGTGATT
>JBARRP010000211.1:0-38451 GCA_049644285.1 Candidatus Acidiferrales bacterium
ACGCCGAGCACAGCGAGCAGGTGCTGGGCTGCTTCCTGCTCGCCGCCGAGCAGATGCATCGCTAAGGAGTTCCCATGACCCGGAGAACCCTCAAGCCGGCTTTCAACAGAAATGCTGGACAGTGCCTACGGAACGCCAGCATTGTGCCGACTGACCGGCAGCGGTATCCTGTGCGATTACCGATGGCTGAAAAAAACTCATTGCCTTTTGACCACGTGGAGGCCCACGAATTCCTTTCTCGGACCGACAAGCATCTGGCGCGCGTCATCACACAGACCGGAGGATTCCATTTCAAGCTGGACGAATGCGAAAGCGTGTACGAATCGCTGCTCGAAGCGATCGTCTATCAGAGCATTTCGGGGAAAGCGGCGGCGACGATCTTCGAGCGCATCAAAGCGCTGGGCGCAAATGGGCAATGCCCTGCACCGGTAGAACTGCTTCGCGTGCGGACGCAGGCTCTGCGCAAAGCGGGCCTTTCCGCGGCCAAGATCGCCGCGGTGAGAGACCTCGCGCAGAAAACGATTGAAGGCCTTGTGCCTACGCTCGAAGACGCGCAGAAGATGTCCGACGAAGAGCTTGTCGAGCGGTTGGATTCCGTTCGAGGCATCGGCGCGTGGACCGTCGAGATGTTTCTGATCTTCCGGCTGGGGCGGCCGGACGTGCTGCCCATCCACGATTACGGCGTGCAGAAGGGATTCGCGATCACATATGGCAAACGGCGGATTCCGAAGCCGCGGGAGCTGGCGGAATTCGGCGAACGATGGCGGCCTTATCGCACGGTGGCGAGCTGGTACATGTGGCGCGCCGTCCAGCTCGCGGGGAAGGATGGCCGGAAGATCAAGAAGAAGAGCGCGGCTCGCAGGAAAAGTACATAGTGCGTTTCGGAATCCGCCTGGCCCTCGCCTGTTGCTTCGGTAAAAGACTTCGACTAATACGCCTGACTTCGAACAGTAAAGAAAAGCGCGACAAGACCGAGCAAGAGGACTGATCCTTCCAGGCGCACTGAGACGCGGTGCAAACGATCAAACTCGATTCGTAAGGGATTTTCGCGCGGCGTCACATCCACGGAGACCATTTCCTCGCGCAGCCGACGCATCTTCGCCGACACCATACCCTGCGAGACGAATGTGAGCAGCACCATCAGGATTACCGCGAGCGCGGCTGGCCTCACCAGTCCTCCAACCGATCTAGCCAAGGCCACGGCTGCTATCAGATAAACGATCCCGGCGATCATTCCCAAGATGTGAAGCCGCGAGAGGGCAAGCCCAACGACGGCGCCTGCCTGGTCACGGCTCGAAACAGTTCCAAACACTCCCGGCGCCACGACGAAGCTGAAAAAGATGATTCCGCCGACCCATGTGCCTAATGCGAATACCTCGAGGAAACGGAAGATATTGGTCATCGGAGAATTCCGATACAATGGGGTTTCGGGCGTCACACGGGTTCTTGCAGCATCAAACTTCTTTGCCGTCCGCGCCGCGCAAAAAAGTGGTGGGCGATCAAGGACTTGAACCTTGGACCTCTCCCGTGTGAGGGGAGCGCTCTAACCACTGAGCTAATCGCCCACGGCGGATACAGGTTTTGTAACAAAAGGCCTCGAGAATTGCAAACCAAGACGACAACCGCCGCCGGCGGCCCTCTCGCCTCTCTCGAACGCTCGATTGCGCGCGTAGTGAAGGGCAAAGAAGACGTCATTCAGCTCGCGTTGACGGCGCTGCTCGCGCGCGGCCACCTGTTGATTGAAGACGTGCCCGGAGTGGGCAAAACAACGCTGGCGCAGGCGCTGGCGCGCTCGTTCCAGTGCTCGTTCCACCGCATTCAGTTCACTTCGGACATGCTGCCGAGCGACGTGATCGGCGTCAGCGTCTTCAATCCCGGGCGGCAGGAATTCGAGTTCAAGCCCGGACCAATCTTCGCCAACGTGGTGTTGGCGGACGAAATCAACCGGACGACACCGAAGACACAGTCGGCGCTGCTCGAGGCGATGAACGAGGCGCAGGTGACGGTAGACAACCGCACGCACCCGCTTCCCCAGCCGTTCTTTGTGATCGGGACGCAGAATCCCATCGAACATCACGGCACCTATCCCCTCCCTGAGTCGCAACTCGATCGCTTCCTGATGCGCATCCGCATGGGCTACCCGGCGCGGGCCAGCGAAAAGGAGATCATTCGCAATGGCTCGGGACATTCGCCAGCGGAATCGCTGGAGCCGCTGAAGAGCAGTGTGGACGTCGTGGCCATGCAGGAAGCGGTGAGTCGAGTGAAAGTGGACGAAAGCCTGCTCGATTACGCGATGGAAATCGTCGAGCGCACGCGGCAATCGGAGCAATTGAGCCTCGGAGTGAGCCCGCGTGGCGTGGCCATGCTGCATCGCGCGGCGCAGGCTCGCGCATTCCTCCAAGGGCGCGACTACTGCCTGCCGGACGACTTCAAACATCTCATCCTTCCGGTGTTCGCGCACCGGGTGGTGGTCAGCTCGCGCTACGTCTCGACGCGCAAGAAGTCAGCGCAAGCCGAAGCCATCCTCGACGAAATACTCGAAACCACACGCGTCCCACTCTGATGTCCGGATCGTTTGTCGCACGACTGTGGCAGGGCCGCGATCGCCCGGGCTGGCGGAACTTCGCGATCGCCATGGCGATACTGGCAGGCGCGCTGCTGCTCTCGCTCTATTCGGCCGCGGTTGCGGAACAGGGCCGGGTGTGGATGGCGAGCGTGGCGGCAATCGCGGCGCTGAGTCTCGCGGGTTGGGTCGCAGTTGCGATTGTGCCCGCGCTGGCGCGACGCACCAGCCTTCGCTGGCTCGTCTATCAGATCGATTACCGGCTGACGCGCGAAGGGATCGTCTATCTTGCGGCCGTCTTTGTCTTGGTCCTCGCCGCGGTCAATACCGGCAACAACCTCCTGTTTATGCTTCTGGGGTGCCTGCTCGCGGGCATCCTGATTTCGGGGGTGCTTTCCCGAGTGGTGCTTGCAGGAATCGAGCTGAAGCTGGAACTGCCTGAGCACATCTTTGCCGAGCAGCCGCTCCTTGCGACGGTGGAAGTGCGGAACCAAAAAGAGATGATGCCGTCGTTTTCCCTGCGGGTGATCGGAGAGGGGGGCAAAGCTCCAGCGCAGATTTTGGCGCAGCCGGTCTTTTTTCCGTACATCCCACGGCAAGCGGCGGCGCAGCAGAAGGTCGAGCTGGTCTTCCCGCGCCGTGGCATGTATCGGCAAGATGCATTCGGTATCCGCACAAAGTTCCCGTTCGGCCTGTTCGAAAAGACGCGGCGCGTCGATTCCCCGCTCGAGGTCGTGGTCTACCCACATGTCGAACCCGCCGAGCAGTTCTACGAGATTCTCCCGCTGTTGAGCGGCGAGATGGAGAGCTACTTCCGCGGACGAGGTCACGATCTCTACGCGCTGCGCGATTACCAATCGTCCGACAGCGCCCGGTTCGTAGACTGGAAAACTTCGGCGAAGACGGGATCGCTGAAGGTGCGTGAGTTTACGCGCGAAGACGAGCGCCGTCTGATGCTTGTGCTCGACCCCTTCGTAGGTCCACCGCGCCCCGCGCTTGCGCCGTCGGGCCCGGCAGATCGCGAAGGGCGATTCGAGCGCGCGATTTCGTTGGCCGCTTCCATCGCCTGGCATTTCCACGAGATCAACGCCGTGATGCAATTCCGCACCGATCGCAACGCGACGCCGATGACTTCGGCCGAAGAGATCGTCTACGACGTCTTGCGCGAGCTGGCTTTCCTGCAACCCGACGAATCAGCAGTTGGCGGGGCGTTCCTCGACGAGCTGGCTGGCGAAACGGACGTGTTCAAGATCATCTTGACGAACCGCTCGCAGCGTTCCATTCCCAGCGCCCTGTGGTCCTCCTCGTATTTCATTTTCATCGATTCACTGTAGGGCGGCGCTCGTTGCTGCGGCCTGACGCTGCCGCATTAAATCTCATTCTGTGCGATCGGCATCAGCTGATTTGTCTTCGGAATGTGCGAGAATACGCCACGAATCCACGATGAAGATCACTCCAGCAACGCTGACGGAATTTCGACGCAAGTTATTGCGTTGGTATCGCGCGAATCGACGTGACATGCCTTGGCGCGGGAGCCGCGACCCGTACCGCATTTGGGTTGCCGAAGTGATGTTGCAGCAGACACGGATT
Source organism: Candidatus Acidiferrales bacterium (assembly GCA_049644285.1). GTDB lineage: Bacteria > Acidobacteriota > Terriglobia > Acidiferrales > UBA7541 > CAVRXT01. Next base: position 4,154 of record JBARRP010000211.1, read on the forward strand.
GCTGCGGTGCTCCCTTATTACCGGAATTTCCTTCGGCGGTTTCCGACGGTGCGATCGCTCGCAAGCGCGCGACCGGCGGAGGTGTTACGGGCATGGGCTGGACTCGGGTACTACAGCCGCGCACGAAATTCGCATCAAGCAGCCAAAGAAATCGTGGCGCGGCATGGCGGAAATTTTCCGCGTAGCCAGGACGCAGCGCTGACGCTGCCCGGTATCGGCCGCTATACGGCCGCGGCGGTGCTAAGCATCGCCTATGACGTCCCGCTCGCGGCGCTCGACGGGAATGTGGCGCGGGTGCTCGCGCGTCTTGCAGCGCTGCGGGGCGACCTGCGCTCGCCGCGCAGGTGGCGGCAACTCGAAAGCGGTGCGCAGCGCCTTCTCGCACAGGATTCCGCAGGCGACTGGAATCAAGCCTTGATGGAATTAGGTGAAACGCTCTGCACGCCACGGAACCCCCGGTGCGGCGTTTGTCCCGTGGCGCGCTTCTGTCTGGCTCGCTCTCGGGGTCTGGTGAACCAGATACCTGCGCCGCGCAGAAAGCGCGCGCCGGTGCAAATGAGAATCGCCGCTGCTGTACTGCTCGATCCGTGCGGCCGGACACTTCTGGTAAGAGATCCTGGTGCGCATGACGGGGTACTGTTTTCGCGAATGTGGCAGTTTCCAGCGGTTGAGGTCACGGCTGCACCGGAGAGGGAACTGAAAAAACATCTCGCGGCCACTCTCGGGATCGAAACTAATGGATTTGCCGCGTTGCGGGAGGCACGCCATGGTGTGACATTCCGAAATATCGTGCTTCTGCCGTTTCTCGCGCGCGTGAAGCGTCTGCCGCGAGGCGCGCGGTCGCGCATCCTGCCTATCCATGGCCTCGCGCAAATTCCTGTTTCGAGCGCGACGCGCAAAATCGCCCAGGCTGCGCTCGAGAGTGTGTAGCCGAGGAATGGGCACGGTCCGCCGCGGCGGATGCCCTTACAGCCGCACGGGTTTCGCCGGGTGCGCGGCGGCGATGACGAATCGCTTCTGAAATTCGGTTCGCTACGGCCCCGCGAGAGAGACCTGGCCTCAGGATGTCAATCCAATGAACCGAAACGAGCGCGCGTTGTTATCAATTTGGCCGTCGTTGCGCCCCCGCCAATCACGTGGGCTGTTAGAATGGAGGCGAGGTTATGGCCACTCCCGTACGCGCCCTTGGGCCGCCCGTATCGGCGGTTCAGCGTTACTTTGAGATTTCGCTCTATTTGCTCGTCGCAACGGCAATTTTGGCAGTCGTCTCGACCGGCAAATTGGACCTGATTTCGACGCTGGTTCCGCCCGCAGCGCTGATCCACAAGGGCATCCGGCTGTGGCGGGGGCGCGGACCCGAACTTTCTCATCGGGCCGCTACCTGGCTCGTACTGGTTTATTTTCTGTTTTTTCCGATAGACCTCTGGTTCTTCTCGCGCGACCAGGCAGTCACAGCTCCGAATCCCGCGATGTATGCAGGACTCCTGGCTGCGATTCACTTGATGTTGTTCGCCGCGCTGGTGCGGCTCTATTCGGCGCGAACAAACCGTGACTTCCTCTTCCTCGCGGTGCTCGGATTCGCGGCCATGCTGTCGTCCGCCATTCTTACTGTGGGCACTTCGTTTTTGATTTCCCTCGCTGTTTTCCTTGTGGTCGCGGTTTCGACGTTCGTCGGTCTCGAAATCCGCCGCGGCGCGGAAGGAGCGGTTTCACCACCCCTGGAATGGGGCACGCCCCGGGCGCGGCAGCTCCAACGGGCGCTGAGTTTGACATCTGCGGTCGTCGCCGCGAGCGTGCTCGTCGTTGGCGCCGGACTTTTCTTCGTGATCCCGCGGTTTACGGCGGGCTACTTGAGCGCGCTCAATCTGCAGCCCACATTGATGACCGGCTTCAGCGACGACGTCACGCTCGGGGAAATCGGGACCATCAAGAAGAACGCAGCGGTGGTAATGCGGATCCGCGTCGAGGGTGATCCCGGACACGTCCAGGGTGTCCGATGGCGCGGCATCGCTCTCACGTATTTCGACGGCCGGCGCTGGTTCACGCCGCACGCAGACTCAGTGGTCCTCAGCGCGATGGCCGACGGCGTGTATCGCATCAACCAAGCTCCACTACCCGGCGACGAAACGTACCGGCTCAGCTACACCGTAATGCTCGAGCCGGTGGCGACCGATGCGATCTTTCTCGCGCCGCGACCCCTCGATGTCCGCGGGCATTTCAGCCCCTCCGCAGAGCGCTTCGGGCCCGCCACGCCCCAAGATTTTCTGCTGCTGGATAAGACCGGCTCGCTCCTGAACCCATTCCACAATCTCGTGAAGGTGCGCTACGAGGCGGTTTCCTCGTTGCCGATCATTCCCCCGGAACAGTTACGCGCCGCTTCGACCGAGTATCCTGAAGAGATTCGCGGCACGTATCTGCAGCTGCCGCCGCTCGATCCGCGCATCTTCCAGCTCGTTCAGCAGATCACCGGGAAAGCCGCGACCGCTTACGACAAAGCCGCGAGCATCGAAGCATACCTGCACACGCACTACGGCTACACGCTCGACCTCTCCGGGACGCCGCCCAGCGCCGATCCGCTGGCGTATTTTCTTTTCGTGAAGCGGGCGGGCCACTGCGAATACTTTGCCTCGGCGATGACGGTGATGCTCCGCACGCTGGGCATTCCCGCGCGATATGTCAATGGATTTCTGCCCGGCGAATACAACGATCTCGCCAGCGACTTTATCGTCCGCGCAAGCGACGCGCATAGCTGGGTCGAAGTCTACTTCCCCGGCTACGGCTGGATCACGTTCGACCCCACGCCGCCTGGCGAGCCGGAATATCGCGGGTTGCTGGCGCGGCTCGGCCTGTACTGGGATTGGTTCCAGTTCACTTGGGGCGAGTGGGTGATCAACTACGACATCTCACACCAGGCCACGCTGGCGCAGAACCTGCAGAAGTCCTCGATGGAATGGAGCGAGCGTTTCCGGCACTTTTCCGCAGCGAAGGCGCGGCAAGCGATGGATTTGCTTCTGCGTCTCGAAAAGTGGACGCGCAATTCGCCCTATGTTCTTCCGAGCGCGCTCGTGGTTCTAGTGATGCTGCTGATTGGAATTCGCAGCCACTCGATCACCGCTTATCTTCGCGCGCGCTGGCAGTTGCACGTGCACGGCGGCGGAAATTTGCCGGCATCGCTTGCTGCGTTCGAATACCGTCAGATGCTGAAGCTGCTCGAGCGGCGCGGCTGGCGGAAAGCGCCGGCGCAGACGCCGCTCGAATTCGCCGCCTCGATCCCGGTGGGTGAGTTGGCCGGGCCAGTCGCGCAGATCACCGAGCTGTACCAATCGGCGCGCTTCGGCGCTCGACCTGCCGACGCCCATGCCATGTCCTCCCTGCTTCGCGCCACAAAAGATCTGCTCCGGTCTCACAAGCGCCAGACGTGATGAGTCGGCGCGTCCGCTTATGGGTGATTTCGGGCGTCACCGTGGCAGCCTTGCAGCGCGGTCCTTAATCCTTCCGCCGATCCCGCAGAACCCCGCGTACCATGATAGAATTGTTGGTTTTCAGCCGACATAGGATGGTGTGGTGTAGTGCCGAAGGTGGGATTCGTAAGTCTGGGATGCCCCAAAAACCTCGTCGACAGCGAGGTGATGATGGGCATTCTCGCGCGCCACGGGTACGAAATCACGCCGCGAGCGGGCGAGGCCGACGTGCTCGTCGTCAACACCTGCTCGTTCATTGCCCCGGCGCAGCAGGAATCCGTCCAGTCAATTCTGGAGATGGTGGAATACAAGAAGTTCGGCCAAGCGAAGAAGCTGATCGTCGCCGGCTGCCTGGTCGAACGGTACCGCGATCAAATTCGCGAACAAATTCCCGAAGTCGACGCCATAATCGGCACCGGTGAAGTTGAGCGAATCCTCGAGGCGTGTGAAGGCACGCTCGACGGAACCCGGACCGATCCCTCAGCGTTCCTCTATCACGATCTGACGCCGCGCATTCTGGCGACGCCACGCCACTCGGCGTACATCAAGATCAACGAAGGCTGCGATCATCCTTGTTCGTTCTGCATCATCCCGCAGCTTCGCGGGCGATTCCGCAGCCGGCGATTCGAATCGGTGATTCGCGAAGCGGAAAATCTGGCGCAAGCGGGCGTCCGCGAAATCTCGCTCATCGGCCAGGACACAATGTTCTATGGCGAGGACCTCGGGTTGCGTGACGGCCTATCGCATCTGCTCGAGCGGCTCGCTGAGATCGAAGACCTGCGCTGGATTCGTTTCCTGTATTGCTATCCGAATCGCATCACCGCGCGGCTGCTTGAGACAATTGCCGCCCATTCACGCGTGGCCAAATATATGGACATCCCCCTGCAACACGCCAGCCGGAGCGTGCTTGCGGGGATGAAACGCGGCTCTTCCGGCGAGGCCTTCCTTAAAATGCTCGATAGGATCCGAGGGACGATTCCTGGCGTGTCGCTGCGGACCTCGTTCATCGTCGGATTTCCAGACGAGTCCGCAGAGGATTTCGAGATCCTCTGTGATTTTGTGAGTGCTGCCGAGTTCGACTGGATGGGCGTTTTCGCCTACTCGGACGAGCAGACAGCGAAAAGCTTTGGCTACGGCGGCAAAGTGGACACGGAAACGATTGCGCGGCGCCGCGATACTCTGATGGCCATCCAGAAAAAGATCTCGCGCCGCAAACTCCGCGCTCGGGTGGGCCAGCGGCTGCAGGCAATGCTTGAGGGACCCTCGAAGGAAAATGAGCTTGTTTGGGAAGCACGCCTGGAGGGCATGGCTCCTGAGATCGACGGCAAGGTGTACATCACGGAAATCGCCGGGGTGTCTGAAACGTCCGAATTGCCGCCACTCGGAACGATGGCGACCGTCGAGATCACTTCAGCAAGCGATTACGACCTCATCGGCCGGGTCGTCGAGTTTGAATCTGTGCCGCTGCGCACCCGCATCCATGAGTCGACCATTCCTGGTTCTACACCATTCCCGATTCTTGCGTAGATTGAGATTTCCGGACGTATCCACGATTGCGTGGGGTCCCTCTCGGCTGCGAGCCCAGCGGATGCGTGGAAGTGCTGAATTCGCACAGGCAGGAGTGCCTGTGCCATGCGATCTATCGCTCTCTACGACCTCTGCGTTCGCTGAGGTGAAGGGTTTTCCCGGGGGCGCTAACCAGCTCGCTCCATGTTAGGCTAATAGCCGTACGCCATGAAATGGCATTGCCCCATCTGCCGCAAGCCGACCGACTCGGAGGCAACTCCTGAGTTTCCATTTTGTAGCGAGCGGTGTCGCCTTCTCGATCTCGGCAACTGGGCGAGTGAGAAGTATGTGGTCTCCGAACCGGTGATTGACGAATCGGTTCCCGAAGAGCCTTCGCCGCTCTCGCCCGATGAATCAAAGAACTGATTCGGCTGCCCTGCCGGTTGCGCGAAAGCCTCAGCTTGCTTACTTGATCGCCACAGCATTCGGCCTCGGATATCTGCCGGTGGGACCCGGAACGTGGGGTTCCTTGGGCGGGATGATCTTATATTGGGGGATCTGCAGTACGCTCCCCTACATTGACGTGCGCGGGGGAACGACCGGCTTTAATTTGTTGATTGCATATTCACCCTACTGGTTAGCGGCAGCTCTTGTAGTCACCGCGGTCGGCCCTCTCGCGGTCTGGGCAGCCGATCGGGTGTCAAGGTTCTCCGGAATCAAAGATCCGGGGTTTGTCGTCGTGGACGAGGTATCGGGACAGCTCCTAACATACGGGCTAGCTCTCGCTCCGGCTAACTGGAAATATTTGCTGCTGGGTTTTATACTTTTTCGCGGATTCGATATCTGGAAACCCTTTCCAGCGCGGCAAGCGGAGTCGTTGCCGGGCGGCTGGGGCATCATGGCAGATGATTGGGTCGCGGGAGTGTATGCGGCCTTGGGCCTGTGGCTTGCGCGGGCTTTAGGTCTTTGAGAATTTCCGGGGAAATCTCGAATTGAAGACAAACGGCACCCCGCGGATCGACGGCGTCAAACCGAGCGCAGCGCTCCCGGGCGGCGAGGTATCGATCTTTGGCAGCGGTTTCGCCAGGCGCAATCACACTCGCCCTCAGGTGCACTTCGGACCGGCAGAAGGCAGTCTGGTGATGGCCGCAGACAATTTTCTGATCGCGCGAGTGCCGGAAGGCGCTGGAGGCGGAGCGGTGCGCGTGCGGATTGGGGCAGCGGAGAGCCAGCCCTTCCCGCTGGCGATCGGCGTCCAGATCGCCGACAACCTGCATCCCGTAGCCAATCCCGCGGTAGATAGCGAAGGAAATGTCTATGTCACCTACAGCGGGCAGCGCGGGCAGAAGGTTCCGGTGTCGCTTTACAAAGTGACCTCGAATCACACCGTGAAGCCCTTCGTCACCGAGCTGATGAACCCGACGGGCTTGGCGCTCGATCACAACGGCATGCTGTACGTATCCTGCCGCAATGACGGCACGATTCATCGCATCTCGCCCGACGGCCGCTCGATGCAATGGATCGAAGGAATGGGCATCGCCACTGGCCTCGCGTTTGACCGGGCCGGCAATCTTTACGTCGGCGATCGCAGCGGAACCATCTTCAAGATCAATCCAGACCGGCAGATTTTCGTCTTCGCGACACTTGAGCCCTCCGTTGCCGCGTATCATCTTGCATTCAGTCCCACGGGGGACCTGTATGTCACCGGCCCGACCACCTCAAGCTTTGACCGCGTCTATCGCATAAGTCCGGCGGGCGAAGTGAGCGTTTTCTTTCGAGGTTTGGGGCGACCGCAGGGCCTGGCTTTCGACCGCGACGGCAATCTCTACGTAGCAGGGTCGTTCGGAGGCCAGCGAGGGGTTGTGCGACTGGCGCCACAGGCCAAGGCCGAGCTTGTCCTGAGCGGGAGCGGCATTGTCGGCTTGGCACTCCTGCCGACGCGTCGCGCGTTGCTGGTCACCAGCGGGGCACTCTATAGCCTCGACTGGGATGTTGCCGGCTTGCCCCTCCAAGGATAAATCTCGTTTGAGACTGGCACTCGCAGGTTCAGCCTCCTTCGCGTTTCTGCCTGCTTGGTGCCGAGCGTCTCACTCGCTTGCGTGCTTGCGCATGGTCAGGTAAAACTTTCCAGAGATGAATGCGGAGATTATCGCAGTTGGGTCCGAGCTGCTAACACCGGACCGCCTCGATACGAACTCACTATTTCTCACCGCCGAGCTGAATCGGCTAGGCATTGAAGTTATCCGCAAGAGCGTTGTTGGGGATGATTCGCACAATCTCCGCGATGCCTTCCGGATCGCGATCGAGCACGCGGACATCATTTTCGCATGCGGCGGCCTGGGGCCGACCGAAGACGACCTGACGCGCGAAACCGTGGCTGAACTCCTTAGCCGCCGCTTGCGCCTCAACGAGGAGATTCTCCGGGGCATCCAAGAACGATTCCGCCGTTTTGGGCGAGCGATGCCGGAAACCAACGCGCGGCAGGCGATGGTCCCTGAAGGCTCCACAGTGTTGGCGAACCCGCGCGGGACAGCGCCGGGACTGTGGCTCGAGACCAAAGGTCGAATCATCATTCTGATGCCGGGGCCGCCCGCGGAATTGCAGGCGATGTTCGAGCGCGAAGTGAAGCCGCGGCTTGAAAAGCACAGTCCAAAGGAACGGCTGTTCACGCGCGATTTGCGTATCGCCGGGCTCCCGGAATCGGAAGTGGAGCAACGCGTCGCGCCGATTTACAAGAAATACCCCGAAATCCAGATCACCATCCTCACCGTGCCGGGCGAGATTCAGCTTCATCCGCGCATTTGGTCGGACGACCGCGTTGCCGCGGAGAAAATGCTTGATGAACTTGTGGAGCGCTTCGCGCTGGCGCTCGGCGAGACCCTCTTTTCAACTAGCGGTGAATGCATGGAAGAGGTTGTGGCGCGCGAACTTCAGACGCACCGCGCGACGATAGCGGTTGCGGAGAGCTGCACCGGAGGGATGGTGGCGACTCGCCTGACCAACATTCCCGGAAGTTCTTCCTATTTCCTCGGTGGCGTGGTGTCCTATAGCAACGATTTGAAAACAGCCTGGGCCGGTGTTCCGGCCGAGCTGATCGAAGCAAAGGGCGCCGTCAGCCCAGAAGTCGCGCTGGCAATGGCCGACGGAGTACGGCGCCACACCAATGCAAGCCTCGGTTTGAGCACGACGGGGATCGCCGGGCCGGGCGGCGGCACTCCGGAAAAACCCGTGGGGCTCGTGCATATCGGACTCGCGGATGAGACCGGCGCGAAGGAGCGCGCATTCCGTTTTCCGGGCGATCGCGACCGCATCCGGCTGCAGGCAACTCAAATCGCGCTCGATACGGTGCGGCGCTATTTCCTGTATGCAACGCGCGGCAAGGCTTAGATTGTGCGCGTCTTCATTGCGCTCGATATTTCCGAAAACGTCCGCGCCGGGCTCCGCGATTTTATTTCCCAGCTCGCAAAGACGACCCGTGGCGCCCGCTGGGTCCGCCCGGAGGCCATGCACCTGACTTTGAAATTCATCGGTGAGGCAAAGCCGGAAACGGTGGAAAAGATCAAATCCAAACTTCGCGAGGTGCGGTCGGCGGATCCGGTGGACATGCGCTTCCGTGGAATCGGCTTCTTCCCGAACGAACGGCGGCCCCGGGTCCTGTGGGTCGGGATCGAAGCTTCCGCGAACCTCGCAGAGTTAGCGGGCGAGATCGAAAAGCGAATTGAATCTCTCGACATCCCACGCGAGTCGCGGCCATTCGTTCCACACCTGACGCTGGCGCGGTTCGACCGCGAAAAGGAAACCGTGGATCTCTCCAAAGGGGTCGAGCAACTTGGTCCACCGGAGTTCGGTTCGGCGCGTGCCGCCGAATTTCACCTGTATCAAAGCGTCCTGAAGCGGTCGGGCGCCGAATACACTCGACTCGAGAGTTTTCACTTTCTGAAGCCGGCTTCGTGAGAGGAAGCTTGTGAACTCGCCCTGGCTGACGGCTCTCGTTGCTTATTTGCTCGGTTCGATTCCGTTTGGTTACCTGATCGTGAAGTTGACGCGCCGGGGCGATATCCGCAGGCAGGGCAGCGGCAATATCGGCGCCGCGAACGTCGCGCGCACGGCGGGAATGGCCGCGGGATCGTTGACACTTCTGCTCGACGCCGGTAAAGGATATCTCGCTGTGTGGCTGGCGGGCCGATGGAGCGGGGGCATCCGTTGGATGATGCTCGCCGCGGTATTCGCCATTCTGGGTCATATCTTTCCCGTCTGGCTCGGCTTCCGCGGGGGCAAAGGTGTCGCGACGGGATTGGGCCTATTCCTGCCGATTTGCGCAAAGGCGGTGGCAGCGGGGGTGATCTTGTGGCTGCTGGTTGTGTTGTTCTGGCGATACGTTTCGTTGGGCTCGGTCGTCGCTGCCGCTGCGCTGCCAATTCTGATCTACCTGCTCTACGCGCCGCCGCATGCGCCGCCGGAAGCAGTGTCGTTCGGAGCGATTTTGATCTCGCTCCTGGTGATCTGGAAACATCGAGAAAACATGCAGCGGGTGATTGCCGGAACGGAAAACCGTTTGAAGTGGCGGCGCTGAGCGCGCTTCTTCGTCCGTTGAACGCATGAAAAAAATCGCCATCATCGGGGCCGGGAGCTGGGGGACAGCGCTCTCGCTGGTGCTCACTCGGAGTCGCGCGGCTCACCAGGTTTCGCTGTGGGCTCTCGAACCCGAAGTGGTCGAATCGCTGCGCAGCCGCCGCGTGAATGAAGTCTTTCTTCCCGACTTCGAAGTACCTCCGTGCGTCGCGGTGACCGACGATCTCACGGAAGCCCTCGGTGGTGCCGATATTGTGCTTGGAGTGATGCCCTCGGCGCACGCGCGGCGGCTGTACACGGAGATGCTCCCGCATGTCAGCGCGCGAACGGCCATAGTCAGCGCGACGAAGGGTCTGGAACCGGATTCCCTCCTCCGCATGTCCGAGGTCATCACTCAGACCTTCTCTTCGAAATTCACGCCGCGGGTCGCTGCCCTCTCCGGCCCTTCCTTCGCCCGAGAAGTGGCTCAGGGCGATCCCACCGCCGTCGTGATCGCTTCCGCGGATGCCGCCCTCGCCGTGGAAATTCAGGATGAATTTTCAGGGCCTACATTCCGGCTCTATCGGAACAGCGATCTCGTCGGAGTCGAACTGGGTGGCGCGGTGAAAAACGTGATCGCGATTGCAGCTGGAGTGACCGAAGGCCTCAGCTTCGGGCATAACACCAGGGCGGCGTTAATCACCCGTGGCCTTGCGGAAATGACTCGCCTCGGCCTTGCCCTTGGTGCGCGGATGGAAACGATGGCTGGGCTTGCCGGGATGGGCGACCTGGTGCTGACATGCACCGGTCCGCTGAGCCGGAACCATTCCGTGGGTGTGCAACTGGGCAAGGGACGGCCTCTCGAAGAGATCGTCGGCTCGATGCGCATGGTTGCCGAAGGAGTGGGCACCACTGCGGCAACTCGCACCCTGGCGCACCGCCTGGGAATTGAAATGCCCATCACCGAACAGATGTACGCCGTCCTGTACGAGCGGCGATCGCCCCTCGACGCGATCCGCGAGCTGATGGAACGCCGTTTGAAGCACGAATAACGTTTTAGCCCCGTTTCGGCAGAAGTCCCGCCACTGAAGAAGCGGGCTACACACCGGTGGGTATGGTGCGGATTCCCCGACCGACAGGCCACTAGAGAACTCGTTCGAAGACCGCTCGCTGGAACCCCCGTTGTCAATCCGCCACGTCAGTACTTTCGTCCCGTTGTGTTGCCAGAACTGCTCCGCTACGATCTTGAGGAAGGGAATCCTTGTGCCTATCCCAGCTCTCAAAAGCCCCCACTCCAGGCGCCTGCGGCTGTTGTGGATCGTCCTGGGCGCCCTCCTGCTCGTCAGCGTAACCCCACTGTGGCTCTACCATCGCCAAGTGCTCCAATTGAGCGATGAAAAGCTGCAGGATACGGAGCGCGTGCAGCAATCGGAAATGACGCGCTCGGTGGCCGGGGAAATCCTGCAGTTCGAATCGAACCTCCGCGAACAGCTGCTCGCTCAGAGGCAATTTCTGACGCTGACGGGCTGGATCGAGAATGTAGACGATCCGGTCCACTCGCCGCAGTTGACGCGGCTGCTCCAGAACTTCGTCGAGAACAATCCAAACATTCTCTACATCACGGCCGTCGGCAAACAGGCGCGCGGGGAATCGGCCGGCAGTTTTCACGCCGACCAGGATCCCTTCGTCGATGCGGCGCTGAAGCGTGCATTTGAGGCCAGCATCCAGCAAGTGAACTTCGTGAGCGAGCCGTTCGCGCTTGGCCGCGATAATCGTCCGGCGCTGGTTGTTTCGGTGCCGCTGATTCATGACGGCCAATTCAGTGGAATGCTGGCGGCGGTGGTCTCGCTCGAACGCGTCACCGAACGTCTGCAGAATGCCAGCGTTCATGATCGCGTATTCTACGTCGTAGACGTGCATGGTCATATCGTGGCTCATCCCGACACGCATGAGATGGTCCCAGGGCGCGACGTAACTTCGTCGTCGCCCGTTGTCGCCCGTTTCAGAGAATTGCCGCCCGAGCTGCGTACGACGGCAAACATCCGATTCCAGCAAACGGAGAAGAATGGCTCGGTCGAAATGATCGCCACCTACAGCACCATTCCCGAGCTGCGTTGGGCAGTGGTGGCGCAGCGCAGCCTGGAAAAGGCGCGAATTGATGCGGGAGTCCAGGAGCTGACGGCGCAGGCGCTCCGGTTCGTTATGGGCGTCACGTTTGTTGCGCTTCTCTTCGGATATCTGTTTGCCCTCGGAATCACCCGGCCTATCCGTGGCCTGGTGGAGTCAACTCGTGCGATCAGCCGCGCCGAATTCCACGAGCGTGTGGAAGTGACCGGCGCAGCGGAGATCAGTGAGCTGGCAGAGACGTTCAACGACATGGCGGGCGAGATCGAAAAGCATGTGGAATCATTGCAACAAGCCGCCGCTGAGAACCGCGAGCTCTTCCTTGGCTCGATTCGCATGCTGGCTGCCGCCATCGACGAAAAGGACCCTTACACCCGAGGCCACTCCGGCCGAGTCGCGAAGTATTCGATGGCCATTGGCGAAGCAATGGGCCTGAACGCTGAAGATCTTGACCGGCTGCGGATTTCCGCTTTGCTCCACGACGTAGGAAAGATCGGCGTAGACGATCGCGTTTTGAAGAAGCCAGGGCAACTCACCGACGAGGAATTCGACGTGATGAAGCAGCACACCATCAAGGGCGCGAACATCATGCGCCCGGTGGCACAACTGAAGGAGATGCTGCCCGGAATCGAGCTTCATCACGAGCGGATGGACGGCAAAGGATATCCCTACGGCCTCGCCGGCGAGCAGATTCCCTTGATGGCGCGGATCATCGCCGTGGCTGATACCTTTGACGCCATCACCACCAACCGTCCGTATCAATCGGCGATGGACTTGGACTATGCACTCGAGCGTGTGCGCTCCCTCGCGGTGGTCAAGTTCGATCAGGAAGTCGTCGCGGCATTCGAATCCGCGGTCCACTCGGGCAAACTCCGCTTGAGCGCCACCCTCGTGGAGGTCTAGGCCTCCGCATTGCCTCTTCTCGCTGCGTTCTGCGTGCCGAATTGCTTTGTCCAGGTCACCTCTGCATCTCTACGGTTTGTATTTGACCACCCGGCACACTGAAACAATCGCCCCCAAATCTCGCCTCCCGCAGCAAATGGGCTACCTCTGCTAGAATGGCTGATCCTCTGAGTGCGCATGAATCAATGATCACGCTATTTGGCAAACCGGAACCAACACTCCTCGAGCGGCTGAAGGAATCGGTCGGCAAGACGCGCACTGAGTTGGCTGCCCGGGTCGAGCAACTGCTAACCGGCGACCGGCCGGTCGATCCGGCTCTGTTGGCGGAGCTCGAGTCTGCCTTGCTCAGCGCCGATATTGGCGTCGCCACAACCAAGGAAATCCTGGCCGCGCTGCGCCAGCAGGTCAACGAGCAGGCCCTCGCAGGTTCCGCTGCCCTGAAACAGGAGCTGAAAAATCAACTCGTCAAAATCGTCGCTGCCCCGGCAGCCGGCACAAACGGAAAAGCGGACGTGGCTCCACGTGTCCTCTTCATCGTTGGGGTGAACGGCACCGGAAAGACCACCACGATCGGCAAGCTGGCTCACCGGCTCAAACAGGAGGGCAACTCGGTGGTTCTTTGCGCCGCGGATACTTTCCGCGCCGCTGCCATCGAGCAGCTCGAAGTGTGGGCGCGCCGCGCCGGCGTCGAGTTAGTCAAGCAGAAGGCTGGCGCCGATCCCGCCGCCGTCGTTTTCGACGCCCTCGCTGCTGCTCGCGCGCGAAACGCCGATGCCGTCATCGTCGACACCGCTGGGCGCCTGCACACGAAATCGAATTTGATGGCCGAGCTCGAAAAGATGAAGCGCACGGCGAGCAAACTCGTCCCCGGAGCGCCGCACGATGTGCTGCTGGTGATGGACGCAACCACCGGCCAGAACGGCCTCGCGCAGGCTCGGGAATTCACCAGCCACGTCGGAGTGACCGGGATCGTGCTCACCAAGCTTGACGGCACAGCCAAGGGCGGCATCGTCGTGGCCATCGCCCGCGAGCTGGGCCTGCCGATCCGCTTCGTCGGCACGGGCGAGCAGATGGACGATCTGGTGCCCTTTGACCCGCAAACCTACGTCAACTCCCTCTTTGAGTGAACTCTTCGGCCGCGATGCCGGGTGGATGAGCCGCGCCCTGCGCCTTGCTCAGCGCAGTACGGCCCTGGCTCATCCCAACCCTCTGGTAGGCGCAGTCTTGGTGAAAAACGATCGCGTGGTCGGCGAGGGTTTTCACACTTACGATGGGCGGCGCCACGCGGAAATCATTGCGCTCGAAAACGCCGGCCAGAAAGCGCGCGGCGCAACACTTTACGTGAATCTCGAGCCTTGCTGCCACACCGGCCGTACCGGCCCCTGCACGGACTCGATCATTGCGGCGGGTGTGAAGCGCGTGGTCGCGGCGATGGACGACCCGAATCCGGCCGTAGCGGGGCGCGGATTGCGACAACTGCGACGCGCCGGCGTCAAGGTCGAAGTCGGGCTTCGGCGGAGGGATGCGCGCTACCTCAACGAAGCCTTCGCCTGCTGGATCAGAACCGGGAAACCGCTCGTTACACTCAAATCGGCGTTAACGCTCGATGGCCAGATCGCTTCTCCCCACGGCACTGCGAGGTGGATCACTTCTCCCGCCTCACGTGAAGAAGTTCAGCGCCTGCGTCACGCGTCCGACGCAATACTCACCGGCATCGGTACAGTCCTTGCCGACGACCCGCGCCTCACCGATCGCACCGGCCTTCCCCGGCGCCGGCGACTCCTGCGCGTGGTGCTCGATTCTCGGCTCCGGCTGCCGCTGCGGTCGACGCTCGTGAAATCAGCCGAGAATGATGTCCTGGTGTTCACGATCCAAGCAGAGGATTCGCACAAGGGACGCAAGTTGCGTCGCGCCGGGATCGAAGTCGCCCGCGTTCACGCCCGCCGTGGCCACGTGAACCTCGACGAAGTAATCCATGAGCTTGGCCGGCGCCAGATTCTAAGCGTGCTTCTCGAGGCAGGCAGCAAGCTAAACGGAGGGGCGCTGGAGGCCGGAATCGTAGATAAAATAATTCTCTTTTACGCGCCAAAAATTCTGGGAAGTGTTAGCGTACCGCTGGCGAGCCTCCGAGCTCAATCGCTCGAGGCTGCACCGCTTCTCCGAAATCAGAGGCTGCTGCGTATCGGACCGGACTTCGCGGTGGAAGGATACCTACGCGATGTTTACGGGGATCGTCGAATACGTCGGAAAAATTGAAGCCCTCGAGCGCACGTCCGAGGGCGGCCGCCTACGCGTCGATGTGTCGCGCGCGCCGGAGATCGCCTCGTCGCTAAAGGTCAGCGACAGCGTCGCGGTCAGCGGCTGCTGCCTCACCATCGTTGCATGCGATACCAGGGGATTTGCCGCCGATCTCTCTGGCGAAACTCTGCGGCGAACATCGTTCCACGAAAAAAAGCCGGGCCAAGCTGTCAATATCGAGCGACCCTTGGCTGCCGGCGCACGTCTCGGTGGGCACTTCGTGCAAGGACATGTTGATGGCATCGGCCGTGTGATGCACCTGACGCCTGAGGGAGACAACTGGTGGCTTTCGCTGCGCGTTCCGGAATCAGCCGAGCGTTACGTTGCCGAGAAAGGCTCGATCGCGATTGACGGAATCAGCTTGACGGTGGCTCGCTGGCGCGACGGCCTCGCCGATCTCGCGATTATTCCATTCACTTATGCGCAGACGAGCGTCCGTGAAATGACCGTCGGCGATGCGGTGAATGTCGAAGCGGACATTCTGGCCAAGTATGTCGAACGGCTTATTGAGGCACGCCCCGAGCCAGCGCCCTCGCGATTAACAGTGAGCCGGTTGGTCGACGAAGGGTTTTAGCGCGAAGCAGGAAAACGGTCCAAGGGATGGTTCGGCAACGGCCCCCGCAACTCCGTCAGGAGACTCAATCTGAAAATTCTCCGGCGTGATTTTCTGAGGAGCCTCGCGGCAGCCAGCGCTGCTCTTGGGCGCGGCTGGAAATTCATTTCGAATACGGCAGGAGCGCAGGGTATGAACGGAAGCAAAGGCTACGACGTAGCAGTGGTCGGCGCAGGCGTTTTCGGCGCTTGGACGGCACACTTTCTGGCACAGAAAGGCCAGCGAGTGATTTTGCTGGATGCCTACGGGCCGTCAAACAGCCGCGCGAGCTCCGGGGGCGAGTCCCGCATCATTCGCATGGGATACGGGCCGGATGAAATTTACACTCGCTGGTCGATGCACGCATTGCCGCTTTGGAAGGACCTCTTCGCTCGGACGGGAAATCCTTTGTTCCATCGCACCGGCGTCCTTTGGATCTGGCATCCCACGGACCGCTCCGCGATTGATACGGTTGCGGTGCTCGAGAGAACCGGGGCGGAGTTCGAGAAGTTGTCGCACGACGATCTCGTAAAACGATATCCTCAAGTTGCTTTCGACAGCGACAACACCGGGATTCTTGAGCCCGAAAGCGGCGTTCTGATGGCACGGCGCGCGGTTCAGGTCGTGGTTGAGGATGCCGTGAAACGTGGCGTCGATTACCAGATGGCTGCGATCCAAACCCCGAAAGGCGGCGGGCACTTGGATTCGGTGAAAGCCCAGAACGGAAACGCTGTGAGCGCCGGAACATTCATCTTCGCCTGTGGCCCCTGGCTACCAAAGATTTTCCCTGATTTACTGGGCGGACGGATTTTCCCCACGCGCCAGGAAGTCTTCTTTTTCGGAGTGCCCGCCGGAGATGAGCGGCTTTCTCCGCCAGCACTGCCGACGTGGATCAACCTTCCCGATGAGTACTATGGCATGCCCGATCTGGAGAGCCGAGGCTTCAAGGTCGCATTTGACCGCCACGGCCCTGGAGTCGATCCTGACACGCAGTCGCGAATCGCAAGTGCCGAGGCGGCTGCGGCCGCGAAACAATATGTAACTCGGCGCTTCCCTGCCCTGAAAGACGCTCCGATCGTTGAATCGCGCGTCTGCCAATATGAGAACACTTCGAATGGCGATTTCCTGATCGACCGGCATCCGGAATTCGACAACGTCTGGCTGGTGGGCGGCGGTTCAGGCCACGGCTTCAAGCATGGCCCATCGCTGGGAGAATATGTCGCCGGGCAAGTGATGGGCTCAGGAAAAGCCGAGCCTCGCTTTTCACTCGCGACGAAGCAAACGATGCAGAAGCGCGCCGTGTTTTAGCCCGTTCAACGTTCAGCCTTCAGTTCTTAGCTCGCTGACAGCAGAGCGCTTAGCCGACAACTTTCTGCCTTCTTCGCTTGCCCAGAGAATAGAGCATGAGCCCGAATAGGAATGTGAAGACGGTGCACCCCACCACCTTCATCTCGAAGAGGAGCCTATTCGCAGTCTCCCCCGGCGGAATTACGGAAAAGAAAATCCCTGCCAGCACCATCACGAATCCAAGTCCCCCGGCGAGCCACACTCCGAATCTACCTCCGGGAATCAAGATCGCATTCGGATTCTCTGCACGATCGGGCCGAGTGGCCAGCCTGATCACCGCCGCGAACATGTAAAGGAAGGGAATGAAGTACAAGATGATCGCCACATCGACTACAGCCTGATACGCCCCATTTACCGTGTCATTGATCTGAATCAGCAGCAACACCGCCGCCGAGATTACCGCCTGCACCAGAATCGAAATGTAGGGTGTCTTCCACTTTGGATGAATCTTGCCGAAGGCAGCCGGAAGATACCGGTCGATGCCGACAACGAACGGAACGCGCGCGATTCCCGCCACCGTAGAACCAACGCCCCCCGCATTCCCCACTGCGGCGAGTATCGCCCCGACCACGCCAACAATCCCCATCTTGAGAAGGGCCGAGCCATACGTGAGCGCCTGAAACACGCCGCTCTTCGGATCAACTTGCTCGCCCGGAAGCAAGCTCAGCACCGCGATCGTGCCGATCACATAGATCGCTGCAATTAGCACGCCCGAGGCGAACGCGGCTCGCGGCAGAGTCTTGCGCGGGTCGCGGACTTCTTCGCTCATCGCCGAGACCAATTCAAGTCCAGTAAAGGCAAAAATTAGCTGCGACCAGAAGTTGACCGTATCCCAGTTCCACACCGGCCAGATGTTGTGCCAGGTCATCGGCGTCTGCGAACCGTGGCGCCACCACAAGCCGCCGGCTACAACTACCAGCATCACCAGCGGCAAATATGTTCCCACCCCGCCCGCATTTTGCAGCCATTTGCCGATATTGAGTCCGATGATGTTGAGTCCGACCGCCACAAACAATAGGACGAAGGATCCCACCATCAGGAACGTCCGGCTCTGCGCGAGCGCCGCTGTTTGACTGCCTCCGATGTACGCACCCATGGCCGCGCTCGCCGTCAACAACCCGGGGAAGTAGAACAGCGTATAAACCCAGTAGTTCCATCCCGCGACGAAACCGTGAAAATCACCGAAGGCTTCCTTCGACCAGACGTACAAACCCCCTTCTGCGGGAAAGCGCGAGGACAACTCATTAATCACAAGCGTGGTGGGAACAAAATAGAGCGCCGCCATCAGCGCCCACAGGCTGACCGACGATGGCCCATTGTGCGCTGCCGCAGCGACCCATCGCGGGCCGAGCACAGTCGCAATGTTGAAGAGAAGCACATCCCAGAAACCCATCGTGCGGCGAAGCTGCTGTTTCGGATCGGACGGGACCGGCGCGGTCTGGGGCAAGCTGGAGTCCGGCAAAGGTGCTTTTGCTCCCATCGTGTGGATCGAGCAAGACGATAGCAGATTTGGTCGGCTTCATGAATCGGAGAGCCCGCGGCCGTGCTTTACAGGAACTCACCGGGATGAGTAGGAAGATTTGCGAACCACAAACCGACCGGCGACTGGCACGAGGACGGAATAACAACTTTCGCGCGCTTTATCGCGCTTCAAGCAGTGACGTCCAGGGCGGGAATCAATTCATCCTGCAGGCGAAAATTGCGCAGAAAGGGTTGCGGCGAAGCCTCGAAATCGGCCCAACTGCCGAAGAAACCGACGCGGCCTTCCTGCAAGAAAATCAGGCGATCGGCGAGTTTCTTGCCCAGATGCGTGTCATGGGTTACGACGATCGATGTCTTATGGAACTTTTCCTTGAGCTTGAGGATCAGTTCGCTGACGTGCGCGGCCATCAGCGGATCGACCATCGTGGTCGGCTCGTCGTAGAGGATCGCTTCGGGGTCGTCCGCCAGCGCCCGCGCAATGGCGACGGCCCGTTTCGTCCCGGTGCTCAGGTCGACCGGAAGACGATCGGCGAATTCAGAAACTTCCAGCATCGCCAAAAGTTCTGCCACCCGGGCGTTGATCTGATCGGGATTGAGATGGTCGCGGCTTTCGAGCGGAAATGCGACATTTTCAGCGACCGTGAGGGAATCGAACAGGGCGCCGGACTGAAATACCATCGTGACGCGCCGCCGGACGGCGGCAAGTTGCTCCTCGCTAAATCCGCTAATATCCTCGCCTGCGACGATAATCTTTCCCGAGTCGGGTTTTAGAAAACCCATCATCAGCTTCAAGCTCACCGACTTCCCCACGCCGCTGCGGCCCATGATAACGGCCGTTTCGCCCTGATCGGCGTAGAAGCTGACATTGTCGAGCACGACCTGCTCGTCGAATGATTTCGAGACGCCCTGGAATTCGATGTAATGCCCTCTCACGCCTGCCTCTTCTGATCGAGCCTCGATCGCACTTCCTCGTAATCTGCCAGCGAATTCATATTCTTGAACAGGAGCCCATCAGAATCAAAGGCTTTCCACTCCGAGGGCTCAATGATTTCCATTCGTGAGTCCACGAGGCCGTCGGTTACCTTGCGCACTCCTCGGGCAAGCGCCGCCGAGATTGCTTGCTCACACCGCTGGTGATACATCGCGCAAAGTGGCTCGAATCCCCCTTCGCTCCGTGGCATCACCACATCACTCGACGAATGAAGAGCGCGTTGGATCAAATACTCGAGCCATGGATTGGTAAGGAAAGGCAAATCGCAACCGACGATCAGATTCCAGGTCTTATCGGTGTGATGCAAGGCAGTCGCAATGGCACCCAGCGGCCCGAGTCCCGGCTGGTCGTCCCCGACTCCATTCACATCGAGGCTGTCGAATCTATCGGGTTGGCCGATCACCTTGGGACGCCCCGTCAGAGGCTCGAGGAGACGCGCCACGCGGAGGATGAGGGGCATGCCGTCGAGGTCGAGGAGTGCCTTGTCACGGCCCATACGCACACTTTCTCCGCCTCCCAAGATAAACCCTGCGACGTGTGCCATTAGCCTCAGACGATGCCGTTCGCTTCTGTGCAATCTTACCGGGTCACGCAGATGGACTCAATTGCCGAGTGTAAGTATTTGGGGACAGTTTATTATGTCTATGATAATAAGTAGGATATGGTACGCTTGTAGGCGAGAGAAACCCTTGACAGACGTACGGGTTTTGCTATATTAGCACTCGCTGTTGAGGAGTGCTAATCACTTCAGCCCTCCTTTCCCAGCAATTCTTGAGTTCTCGAACCGGAGGATTTACCAGATGGCAGTCAACGTCACACCGTTACACGACCGCGTTTTGGTGCGGCGGTTGGAAGAGAAGGAGGTCGTGAAGGGCGGCATCATCATCCCCGACACGGCCAAAGAGAAACCCCAAGAAGGCGAAGTAATCGCCGTCGGCGCTGGCAAGATTGAAAAAGGCGAGCGAATCCCGATGGACGTAAAAGTGGGCGACCGAATTCTGTTTGGGAAGTACAGCGGCAACGACATCAAGATCGACGACCAGGAATATCTCATTCTCAAGGAAGACGAGATCCTGGCCAAGATCAGCGGCGCCGCCAAGGCGGCAGGCAGCAAAAAGTAACCAACCCCGCGTCCCCGCCTCGGCGGGTGCTCGGGCAAATTTCAAAGACTAGAAAGACTACGAGGAGGATTAGGACCAATGGCAAAGCAAATCGTGACTGGCGAGAACTCGCGCCAGTCCATCCTACGCGGCGTGAATATCCTGGCCGACGCCGTGAAGATCACGCTGGGCCCGAAAGGGCGCAACGCGGTGATCGAGAAGAAGTTCGGCGCGCCGGTGATTACCAAGGACGGCGTGACCGTGGCCAAGGAAATCGAGCTGAAGGATCCGCTCGAGAACATGGGCGCTCAGATGGTACGCGAGGTTGCGTCCAAGACCTCGGATGTGGCCGGTGACGGCACCACCACCGCAACCGTCTTGGCACAAGCCATCTTCCGCGAGGGCGTGAAGACGGTGGCAGCCGGCGCAAGCCCGATGGCGCTGAAGCGCGGCATCGAGAAGGCCGTGGAAGTGGCCGTCGACGAAATCAGAAGACTTCACAAGGACGTCAAGGGCGAAATGATCGCGCAGGTCGGGACGATCAGCGCCAACAACGATAGGCAAATCGGCAATATCATTGCCGAGGCTATGAAAAAGGTGGGCAAGGACGGCGTCATCACTGTCGAGGAATCGAAGACGATGGAGACGGCGCTGGAAGTGGTCGAAGGGATGCAGTTCGACCGCGGCTATCTCTCGCCCTACTTCGTCGCGGACCCGGAGCGGATGGAATGCGTTCTCGAAGACGTCCGCATCCTGATCCACGAGAAGAAGATCAGCTCGATGAAGGACCTGCTTCCGCTCCTCGAGCAAATCGCCAAGATGGGCAAGCCACTGCTGATCATCGCCGAGGACGTCGAGGGTGAAGCACTCGCGACGCTCGTCGTAAACAAGCTCCGCGGCACGCTGCAGTGCGCTGCGGTGAAGGCTCCCGGCTTCGGCGATCGCCGCAAGGCGATGCTCGAGGACATCGCCATCCTCACCGGCGGCAAGGCTGTCACCGAGGATCTCGGCATCAAGCTTGAGAACGTCAAGGTCGAAGACCTCGGCCGCGCCAAGAAAATCACCATCGATAAGGACAACACCACGATCGTCGAAGGCTCCGGCAAGGCCTCCGAAATCGAAGGCCGCGTCAAACAGATCCGCACCCAGGTCGAAGACACCACTTCGGACTACGACAAGGAGAAGCTGCAGGAGCGGTTGGCGAAGCTGGTTGGCGGCGTGGCGGTGATCAAGGTGGGCGCGGCAACCGAGACCGAGCTGAAGGAAAAGAAGGCTCGCGTCGAGGACGCCATGCACGCAACCCGCGCAGCCGTCGAGGAAGGCATTGTTCCTGGCGGTGGCGTAGCCCTAGTTCGCTGCATCGGCCCGCTCGAGAAGCTCAAGCTCACGGACGACGAGGCGATCGGCGTGAACATCGTCAAGCGAGCTCTCGAAGAGCCGATGCGCCAGATCGCTCTCAACGCCGGCCATGAAGGCGCCGTCGTTGTGGGGCGCGTCCGCGAGTCAAAGGACGAGAACTTCGGCTTCAATGCCGATACTGGCGACTTCAGCGACCTGGTAAAGGCCGGCGTCATCGATCCGGCCAAGGTCACCCGCCTGGCTCTCCAGAACGCGGCTTCCATCGCCGCCTTGATGCTCACCACCGAAGCACTGGTGGCCGAGATCAAGGAGGAAGACAAGAAGGCTGTGGGTGCAGGCCCAGGCCCGGGCGGAATGGGCGGGATGTACTAATCCGGTCACCGCAAGCTCAAACTTCATCAAAAGGGCGTCCCGGCATCTCGGGACGCCCTTTTGATTTGAAACGCTCCCAGGGATCGCCGCCTCGGAGTTAGAATCTTGTGTGCGGGACGAGACGCCGCTCCTTGTGTGCGGCGAATCCCCAAGGATGGTGCATTGAGATGGCGGAACAGAACTCCTTATTTGCCACGGTGGAAGAAGCAGTCGAAGAGATTCGCCAGGGGCGAATGATCGTCCTCGTGGACGACGAAGACCGCGAGAACGAAGGCGACCTGACCATGGCCGCCGAGAAGGTAACGCCTGAAACTATCAACTTCATGGCGAAGTTCGGCCGTGGTCTGATCTGCCTTGCGCTGACAGAAGAGCGCTGCGAGCAGCTCCACCTAGCGGCCATCACGCCCCGAAATACATCCTTGTTCGGTACGCCATTCTGCGAGCCCATCGATGCCCGGCGAGGCACTACCACCGGCACCAGCGCGTCGGACCGCGCCACCACCATTCTCGCTGCCACCGATCCCCACATTCGTCCAGAAGATCTGGCGCGGCCGGGCCACGTCTATACGCTGCGAGCACGCAATGGGGGCGTTCTCGTTCGCGCCGGCCAGACGGAAGCCTCGGTCGATCTCGCTCGAATCGCCGGTCTAGTTCCCGCCGGCGTCGTCTGCGAGATCATGAACGATGACGGCACCATGGCACGAACGCCCCAACTCATCGAATTTTGCCAGCAGCATGGGCTGAAACTTGTCTCCGTCGCCGAATTGATTCGCTACCGCATGCAGCACGAACGGTACGTCAAGCGAATCGCGGAGTCGGTGGTTCCCACGCGATTCGGTGAGTTCAAGATGATTGCCTACGGAAGCGAAGGCGACCACGAATTGCACGTCGCGTTGGCTCGCGGCGACCTTTCCGGGTCGACGCCCCCGCTCGCCCGCGTCCATTCCCATTGCCTCACGGGAGACGTGTTCGGCTCGATCGCCTGTGATTGCCATGAAATTATCGCCGGTTCCCTCGAAGCGATCGCGAAGGAAGGCCGAGGCGTCTTCGTCTATCTGCACCACACCGGCCGCGGGTTTCTCATTGATTCAATCGTCGAGGAAGGAGCCGCGCTACCACGAATTCGTTACCACTCGCGCGAGGAGCTCGATCAAGACCTGAATCGCCAGCGATTGGTGCAGCGCGAGAGCGGAATCGGCGCACAAATCCTGATCGATCTCGGCTTGCGGCGAGTGCGGGTGCTGACGAACCACCCGCGAAAAGTGGTCGCCCTCCAGGGGTATGGACTCGAAATTGCCGAGCAGGTGCCGCTCGCGGTCCCGAAATCCAAGCTCACCCACCAACG
This sequence comes from Candidatus Acidiferrales bacterium, assembly GCA_049644285.1. GTDB lineage: Bacteria > Acidobacteriota > Terriglobia > Acidiferrales > UBA7541 > CAVRXT01. Next base: position 27,585 of record JBARRP010000211.1, read on the forward strand.
ATTTTAGTGATTGCACCGCTCCTGGTCATCGGTTTGACGGTTTCGGGTTTTGGTCTCGCGACTGGCTTCGGCCGGACAAACACGTAGGGTCGGATCTTATCTAGTCGCTGCTTTGTAATCCTGCGGATGGCGAGCAAGTCTTCGACGCGCTTGAACGGCCCGCTCTTCTGCCGAAACTCGACAATGGCCTTAGCCGTTCCTGGGCCCACCCCCGGCAATTGTTCCAACTCCTGCACGGTCGCTGAGTTCAGGTCGATCGGCTTCGCCGGCGGGTTCTTCGCAGCAACGACAAGCATCGAGGTGGAGAGACACAGGGAGGCGAGGAGGGCAGCGATGATGAAGCACTTGCGTCGAATCATGATTGGAATTCCTGGAGGCCGGCGCCTTCGTCCGCTTCCTTTACATTCCTTCCAGTTTCTTCCCTTGCGCATCGTAAACTTCCAGGTCTCCGAACAGCGCGGCTTGCTCGCCGATTTGTTCACGGTCGCCGACGGCCACAATTTGGGCGTTCGGCGAATCGAAATACTTGCGCGTGGCCAGCAAGACGTCTTGGGCTTCGAGCGCGCGGATCCTCTCCCGATATGTTTCGAGATAATCTTCCGGCAGCCGCTCGAGATACACCGTGGCGAGCTGACCCATGAGTCCATCCTGAGTGGCGACGCCCAGCGAGAAGACTCCGGTCAGGTAATTGCGCGCATCAGCGAGCTCGTCGGCGCCGACTGGAATCGCCCGCATGCGTTCGATTTCATAAAAAATCTCGGCCAACGACGCGGCCACCACATCGTTGCGGACCGCCGCGTGGACCGTGAAATAGCCATGTTGCCGCAGCGGATGTACGGCGCTGCGCGGGCTGTAGGTATAGCCTTTCTGCTCGCGGATGTTCCTCACCAGCCGTGAATTGAACGCCCCGCCGTAGATCGAATTCGCAAGCGTCAGTCGTAGCCAGTCCGGACTCTGTCGCGTAATCGCGCGGTTGCCCACTAGAACATCCGTTTGCACCGTCCCCGGCAAGTGCACCAAGTGGACACGCCTGCCCCGGATATCCGGCGGCGCGGCTGCCGGAGATGCGGCAGGCTTTCGTCCGCCCCACGCGTCAAAAATCCGCCCGACCTGGTCCATCATTCTGTCAGTCGAAAAATCGCCCACCAGAACCAGCAGCGAATCCTCCGGCACATAGTGCGTCCGATAGAAATCCTGCAACTCCTCGAGGCGATAGGCTTGTACCTGCGCCTCGGTGGGCGTCACGATCGCGTAGGGATGCGGGTCAAACAGGACCCGCCGGAGGCGCTCCCCAGCCAGAAACCCCGGCGTGGTCCGCTCGATCCGCAGTTCCTCGAGGCGCTGGCGGCGCTCGCGCTCGAACTCGTCCGCAGGAAAGATGGCATGTTGCGCGAGATCGGCTACGAGCTCAAGCATGCCCTCTGAAAACTCAGCCAGCCCTCCGATCGCGATGGCGCTCGAATCGGCTCCCGCGCTCGTGCTCAGCTCCGCTCCCATGCGCCGCAAGTCTTCCTCGATGCGGCGGCTCGGTCGTGACTCGGTTCCCGTGCGCACCACGGAAGCCGTCATCTCCGCGAGTCCAGGCATGCGATGAGCGACAACCGCATTGCCGCTGCGCATGAAAAGCTCGGCGGACATTTTCGGAAAGGTGTGCGACTCAGCCAGTACGACCTGGAGGCCATTCGAGAGCGTGCGGACCGTGCGGCGCGGCCAAGCGACCGGGCGCTCCGGACCAAGGGCGGGCGGTGAAACCCTGCGGGCCTCGGAAGCAGGCGAAGCCGTCATTGGGCTTCCTCCTTCACTACCGGCCCCCGAATCAGCAGGGCGCGATTTTTCGGTACGAGATACTTCTGCGCGACCGATTGCACCTGCGGCGCAGTCACAGCCATAAATCCCTCGAGAACGCTATTCACACGCTGCGGGTCGTTATCGAACAGCGCAAAACACGCCAGATAGTGCATCAGCCCAAACCGCGGCATGTAGGAGCCCATCCCTCCTTCGAGCATCGAGTAGTAGTCAGCGCGGAATTTCACTTTCACGTGCTCGAGCTCGTCTGCCGTGATTCCTGTTTCTTGCACGTCGCTGATAACTTCATCAAACGCGGCAATCGTCGAGGCGGGACTGTATTCCGGCTTGTGAAAGATGCGCGTGACCACCAGCGTCGGCCCATTCGAATCGAAGAGATCACCGACGGGATAATGAACGCCTCCGGCTGTGTCCACTGCGATTTGCCGTTCGAGCACCAGTTGCCGGTAGATGCGCCCGGCGCGCCCGCCATGCAACGCGTGATCGAGCATGGCAAGTGCGTGCCACTCAGAGGTGCCCCTGGCGGGTGCGTGGTATCCGATCGCCAGCGCCGGCAGCGTGCCGAATTTCTCCTCGACTTCGCCGTGGCGCTCTGCAGTTTGCGGCGGCTCGCTCACATCTGTACGAGGCGGCAAGGGATGGGCGGGGATGTCCCCGAAGTAGCGCTGGGCGAAGGCAAAACCTGTCGAGGGTTCGACGTCGCCTAGCATCAAAAGCACCGCGTTATTCGGCGCATAGTAAGTCTCGAAGAAACTCCGAACATCGTCCAAAGTCGCGGCATCGAGGTCCGCGAAATCGCCATAGAAATTGTGAGCGTTCGGCCAGTTGCGATAGGCGACGGGCGGCAGGTCGAGCCAGGGAAAGCCCCCGTAGGGCTGGTTGAGAACGTTGACGCGTACTTCTTCCTTCACGACATCGCGCTGGTTGCGCAAGTTCTCATCATCCACTTTCAGCGCCCGCATGCGGTCCGCTTCGAGCCACAGGACGCGCTCCAGCGCATTCGACGGCACCGATTCGAAATAATTCGTGATGTCGTAATGCGTCGTTCCGTTGAGCAGGCCGCCCGAGGAATTGATCAGCTTGATATGCTCCATCTTTCCGGCATGTTCCGAGCCCTGAAACATCATGTGCTCGAAAAGGTGAGCAAAGCCGCTGCGGCCGCGCGGCTCGAGCCGGAATCCAATCTGATAATAGACGCCGACGGTCGAAATAGGCGCCGAGTGGTCGGGCGAGACGATGACACGCAAGCCGTTTGAGAGCGTCGTATGTTCCACCGGAATGTGAAGCTTCGTCACCTCTTGCCTCCCCGACGTTTTTCCATCGTTCGATTGATCTGCCGCAGCGCTGCTTCGGGCTTCGCAGACAACACGCGCCTGGCAAGGCGCGAGAGTGCCGCGTATGCTTCGCCATACTCGCGCGGATAGGCGCCGAGCGCAGTTGCGTGTTTCGACACGGTCGCGTAATCACCGCGAGAGAGCGGACCAGTCCAGGCCGCGCGTGGCCCGAGCCGCTCAAAATTCGCGAGCATCTGGCGCATCAGTGAAAGCAGCGAGCGCGCCGCCCGTCGTCGCGTAAAGCCGAGCTCCATCAAAATTTGCGTCGCCGCTTCCACCAGTGCTAGACCGTGTCCGGCAGCCAGCGCACCCGCGGCATGATACGCCGGCTTCTTCCGTCCCTCCATCGTTACCGCCACGTCCCCAAGCGCCCGTACGATCGCTTGGGCCATCCGCCGGGCTCGGACGTCGCCCTTGATTGCGAAAGCGATGCCTTCTAGCGCCGGAACGCCCCGGCCAGTGAAAGTCTGCATGGGATGCAGCGACCCGGTGGATGCGCCGCATCGCGTAAGCGGGGCCAGGGCCCCACGATCGAGCGCCCCGCTTGCGTGCAGGACCACTCGTCCTCGCCACTCGGAGCCGCCGATGCGCGCCAGATCGCTCGCGACTTTGCCGACGGCTTCGTCGGGGGCGGTGACCAATACAACGTCCGAACCAAGCACGAGCCGGGTAAGCCCCGCATCTGCTGTGCCGCCACCCATGGCGCGCACGGCCGCTCGCGCCCGCCTTTTCGTACGCGCGGTGACTGCGCCCAAGGACCAGCCCAATTCGTGGAGCCTGCGCCCGAGCGCGCGGCCCACGCGGCCGGCACCCACGACGGAAACGGACGCGGACATCGCGCATGATAGAATATCAGAAGACACACGTAAAAAGCCCAATAAAACAGGGGATAATATGCCTATTGACACAAACATGTACACAATCATATCCTGGGGTCATGGGACTAGGTAGTACCATAACCAGAAGGCACTTTTAACATGGCAGCCAGCAGACGTAGACATGGGCAGGGCTCCATTATTCACCGGCCCGGGACCGACATCCTCTATATCCAGTACCGGCGCGACGGCGAGACGATCCGGGAGTCGGCCAAGACGAAGCTTCGATCCGAGGCCGAGGCCATATTGCGCGAGCGTATGGTTGGCGCGAGTAGGGGCGAAGCTCTCCCGAGCGATCTGCGCAAGGTCAAGTACGAGGACCTGCGCGAGACTTACCTCAGCGACTACGAACGGCGCGGACACAAGAGCCTCAAGAACGGTGTCACCCCTGGGCTCTCCATGCTGGATCAGTTCTTTCACGGCAAGACGGTGGCCAAGATCACAGTGGATAGCATTGACGAGTTCAAGGAGCAGCGCCAGGCAGAGTTCGCGGAGGCGAGGAAGGAAGACGAATATGCCGGTAATGCCAGCATCAATCGGTCCCTCGCCGCGCTCCGTAGGATGTTCACCCTCTACAAGCAGCGCTACCCCAACAAGATCGGTCACATTCCGCACATGGGTTATCTGCCTGAACCACCAGCTCGCACCGGCTTCCTCTCGCAGGAGCACTTCAACGAGATTCTGGAGGAGCTGCCGGTCAACCTGCATCCCCTCGTGCTGCTTCTCTACATTACAGGTGTTCGCGGCAACGAGGCAAAGCAAATCACCTGGGCGCAAGTTGAACTACATCAGGATAAGGCCCTAATCCACCTGACCGGTCAACAGACCAAAAACAAAAACGCACGGGTCCTGCCCATCAGGAATGCCCGGCTTCTAAAGTTATTGGAAGAAATGAAGTCGCGGGAGGGCATAGTTTTTGATGCAACGAACCTGCGAGCAGAGTGGACAAAGGCCTGCAAGAAAGTGGGGGTTGAGGGTGTGCTGATCCATGATCTGCGCCGGAGCGCGGTTCGGAATCTACGGAAGGCAGGGGTCAGCGAGGGTGATGCCATGAAGATCACAGGTCACAAAGACCGAAAGGTTTTCGACCGCTATGATGTGCGTGATACAGACGACCTGATCGAATCAATGGACAAACTGGAGAACGGGCATAGTGAGGCATCGGAAGTGCAACAGCTTCGAGCCAGGCTCGCTCAACTAGAGGCTCAGAGCCGCAAGCGACTCCCAGCCTAAGCTACTCAATCGCGCTGAAAGCCTCACATCCCTTCCCTCTCCCTATTCTGACTCCTGCTTTATCGCCCTTCTCCTGGCGGTTTTTCCCTTTTTGCGGAAGACTCGGCGGGCTCCAAGCGCGTAGGCGAGCCAAGAGCGCTTGACGTTGCGTTGTTCGCACCGATAGAATCCCGCGTATGGCAAAGCTAACTGGAATTATTCGCGCTCTCGAAAAAAGGCAAGAGGCACTCACGAAGGAATTGCGAAATGTGGGCGCGGTCAAGAGGGGGCCGTTCTCGTCCACTTTGCGGAGCCCGTCACGGGACAGTGATGGGCTGGGCGGATCGGCGTGGCTTCCTCGTTTTCTGTTCAATCAGAGCTTCGTGTAGTAGCATGAACTCTACAGCGGAGAAGTGAACCGCGCTGACGTAGAGGAGTTGGAAAATGCCGCTCGAAGAATTGGAGAATGCAGACGAAAAAGCTCAAGACGTTGTGAACTTCTGGGGAGCTACCGTGAGCGAAGGCAATGCCGCTGATTTGAGCGCCGACTTCAAGGCTCTGTTCGACAAGACCTGCCTTTATCGGGATGCCAAGAGAATCGCAAAATGAGCGTCGTAAGCTTAATATGCTGACTGAATCAGTCGCAGCCGAAGAAAAGGCGACGCGGCGAGCATTCACGGAAGCATACAGCATTTTTCACAACAAGTTTGTCCGATAGCGGAACGGATGTCCCGCCCCTGAGTCTCCGAGTCCTGCTCCGCCCGCGCAGCTTCTGACCTTCAGACATCGTGCGCGTTATACCGATTAGCGAGACGCTTTTTCCCACACAGGTTGAAAGGCTCGCTTGTATCGCCTACACTTTGCTGACGGCAGACAACATCGACGACCCAAACACAAACCGAGTCTCATTCGAGTCGTTATCCAAGCTCTTCGGGATATCGCTAGCCGTCGCGTATCTGGTCGGGTTCTTGGTTGTCACGCGCTATCTATCCCGCTACGGAGTATCCAGCTTTGCGATATTTCAACTCCAATACTTAGTCGCTGGAATCTGGGTTATTGCACCCATCGTCGTGATGGCGTTCATGCAGAAAGCGTCCCAAGGATTTACGAATCGCGCGTTGCGAACTGAAAACGAAGGCAAGGTGTCTTGGCGTCGAAGACTCCTCGTGATGGTTGCAACGAACATCCCTGGAGTGCTGACTCTCAGTGCGTTCGCTGTATAAGTGGCTGGTGTTGAAGGGTTCACCTTGCGTATGGCCGTCTACTCGTTGCTGTTCTATACCGCCTTGAGGGCCAGCGCGGACCTTCTGTGGGTTTCATGGAGAACTCCACCGCACCTCAGGCAGACTTGGTGGGCAACTCACCACAACTCGCCATTCTACGCGACACTGTTGACATCCATATTTCTTGCCTATGCCTTCTTTTTCGCAATTCGAGTCTACCCAGTGATCCCCTACTCGTTGGGCGGCGGGAAGCCCTTGACGGTGGTTTTCTTGCTCGGTGACAAACGGGTGCCAGGCGTCTCAGCTAGAGACAGCTCCTCGCGCGTGTCACTTCCGTACAAGCTGCTGGCGTCCACGGACAAGAGCTTTTTTATACTATCGTCCGATTCTGCCCAAGAGTCCATCGAGTTCAACCGTGATGCTGTTGTCGGCGTTGTGGTGCTCAGAGAGCCTCCGAATGCCCTGAAATAGATTCCACTGTCAGCATCTTGCTGCGCCCACAGACGCGGCGTATGATTCCCAGGATGGCCGCCGCTGGCCTAAACGCTCAAACTCGCAACAGACAACCTCACTGAATCACTCACCATGAGCACGCGGGCTGGAATAAATTCCAGCTTTAATTGGGAGATGACACATGCTGCCTACGGCAGACGATTTCAGGCAACAGCTTGATGCTCTTTTTCACATAGCGACGCAACAGAAACAACCGTTTGTGATGGTCGAAGCAGGGGATTTGCACCGTGTGGTTGGTGGATATCCGAATATGGGTAATCACAGAATGCCCCTTTGCTGCCGAGTCATGCGGAGCGAACTTCACATGGGCGATGTAATTGTTTGTGAACCGCCGAAAGGGCAAGGGGCAAGTCTGACGATTCGGTACGTCTTGCCACGTCCTCTTGTGGAAATGAAATGAAACGAGCGCACGTTGCATTGTAGGCTCGGGCCGTTCCAAGAGGAGAGCACGATGGCAGTGAGCGATAGAATTACGACGGAGAAAACTTCGACTGGATTTCGCTTCGAAATTCATCACGAGGATGACGTGAGTTCCTATATAAACCTGACCGATGTCCCTCTCAAAACAGCCGACCTCTCTCCGTTCGGGATGTCGAGCGTGCCGAGCGAATTGAAAGTGTACAACATCGCGACGAATCGTTCCGACTACTCTGGCCAAGCTGCGTGGGATGGCAAAAGTTTTTTGATATGCGCTGGTGCCAATCCAGCAAAGCACTACGCTGGCTCTTTGAAGGACTGCATCCTTCGGGCTTACAACGACGGACTATTGAGTTGAGGCTCTTCGCTTGACTGTACGCTGTCTGTGCCAATAGAATCCCGCGCATGGCTAAACTTACTGGGATCATTCGCGCACTTGAACGGAGACAGGAAGAATTAACCAAAGAGCTGCACCACGTGGGTGCGGCGATTACGGCTTTGTCAAGCAGCAGGCGCATCCGCTCTATGAACAAAACCGCACGCCGAAAAATTAGCAGAGCCCTCAAACGGGCGTGGAAGAGACGGAAGAAACTGCGAGTGTAAGCACTAAACCTGGTGGAAAGAGTCTACGACTGCATCAACTGCTCACAGCTTTTCAGACTTTCTAGTGTGACCAAACCTTCTCCCCAAATGCCAGAAGTAAAACTGACAGTAAAATGCCCACATTGCGGGACCGAAAACGTCATCACTTGGCCCAAAGCACTGCCATATTCAGTTACGTAGTTGGCGGCGAGGAAGCTGGCCAAACGGGGCGAATAGATTTATTCAACGTCGCGGACATGCCCTGGACAAAATTTTGGAGGTCCGCAACCGAGTATGGTGCAGCGAACGTAACTATCCCTTCTGCTGGGCCGATTCCATTTTCAGCCGTCACTTTCAAAAAGCTGATAAGAAAATGTGCGTCTCCTATGCTAGCCAAAAAATGGAGCGCTTCAGTCATATTTTCTGCGCGAAACGAGTACCTCTCGGCACCTTCGGACATTGGTCATGTCTCCTATGCTGTTTTACCGCTTTCATGCCGCGAACAGTGTCCCTTGACTCTCGTGCACAAACCTTTTTCGACAGCTTTGCAGTCTTCAAGGCTCTGATTCATCATCAAACGAGCGATGGTCGCTGCGGAAACAAGCACGTCATCCCTGGTGTCGAAATTATTTCAGCTTGGCGTATTCGGCCTTGGCCTGCTGGAGAATGGGGATGTTGGGGTCGGCGTCTTTCCAGAGGGCGAGGAAGTCCTGATAGGCGGTGCGACTCTTGGCGGTGTCGCCGGAGAGAGCGTAGGCGCGGGCGAGGCCGAGGCGCGCGAGCGCACCAAGAGAGCAATTACCAATCCTCCCGCGATGAAGAACGAATTTCTGAAACTCGGCGGATGCCGCAGCGCCGTTGTGTGCCAGTAGCTCGGCCAGCCCACGTTCGTAAATGGGAGTTAGGCAACCATCGCCAAGTTCGTACGGCGACGTCGTCTGGAGCAGTTCGATCGCCCGAGCTGCATTCCCGCGACTTATTTCGATCTGCGCGCGGATATCCGGCAAAGCAAAAGTATTCACCAAAGTATCTTTTGGAAAGCGGCGGCTCAATTCGCCCGCGATGCTTTCCGCCCTGGCCGATTCCCCGGCGCGCGCCAGGGCCAACGCCGCCGTGATCTGGACATCGTGGCCCGTAGAGGCTTTCAGAGCTTCTGACGCACCTATGCGCGCCTCCCCAAGGTTACCGAAAGAAGCTTCTCGCGCCGCTCCCCTTGCTATCCAGTAGGCGGCAATCTCGTGCAGCTCGCTATGGCGAGCAGCCTCGACAGCACGCCGCGTAAACTCCCGAGCTTTTTCGAGCTTTCCCTGAAGTGCCTGCGTCTCGGACTCTTGGAAGAGCGCAATGTCAACCTCTTTTCTGCTGGCCACGAACCAAGCCAGCTGGCGCGCCATTTCCGCTGTGTCGCCACGCTGAAACCCAAGCTCGTACAGAGTGCGGTGGACTCCCGGATAGTCGGGATTTTTGGCCTCAGCCCGCGCGATGGTTGCTTTGGCCTCATCAAGGCGATTCAAATTCATGTAGTACGCACTCAAATCCGAGAGACACAGCATGCAGTTCGGGTCGTTGTTGGAGGCTTCCTGCAACTCCGCTACGGCCTTCTCCGGCTGCCCCAATAACGCGTAGTCCACTCCCGTATTGATATGGGTGTCGACCTCGCGCGGATAGCTCTGGTTCCAGACCCTGTAAACCTCCATCTCCTTGTCAAGCTCGCCGGTAACAATGCCGTAGTAGTAGGCCGCCAGCCGGAACTTCTCCCGCTCGCTGACTCGGTCACGGAGTTCGTAAGCTTTCTTCATATTCTCGGTCGCCAGCGCATTCTCTCCCAAGTTCCCATAAGAAATAGCTTCGTCGGCGTAGGCCAGTGCAAAAGTAGGATCGAGTTCGATCGCGCGCTGATAAAAAGGGATGGATTCTGCATCTCCTATTTCGCTTTGTGTTTTCTTCCCTTGGCTGTACGCCTTCAGGGCCTCCAGTGACGTCGTCGTGGCCTGTTCTATTGATGCGTCGTACTTGTGGATAGAACTCAGCGATTCGCCAAGTTTCTCGCGCAGTAGCGTGGCAACCTTGCCGAGCGCGCCGAGAACTTGCTCCTTGCTTGCGGCTTCCGTTTGTTCTTGCGCAAGGAGGTCACCCATCTGGCAGTTGGTCGCACCGAGCGAGATTGCGTAATGGCTTCCCAGACTCGCAATAGACCCGGTGAGCACAGCCTTGCTCTCCGAGCGCACGCAAATCTCTCGTGCCGTGTCCTGTGTCAGCCGCTCGCCAGGCGGGCGGCCCATCAGCCGCAGCGTCTCGCGCATCCGATTGTCCGAGAGAATGTTCAGAAAGGGGGACTGTGCTAGCTGCGCAGAGAGAGCCTGCCGGAGCGTGTCATCGAAGACCGCGTCGCCGGTCGTGTTCGTGAAGTCGGCCAGGACGATCGTGTCCTTTTCGGTCAGCGCGGGTGCGTGATGGAAATGGAGGTAAGCGCCCACCGCAAGTGCTGCGATCGCCACGGCAGTGACTGTGATGGCAGCCCGCTGGAACAGGCGCGGCCGAACTCCGGCTGCCGGGACTGCGGGAGATCTTTCTGTGGTCGACACTACCCCTGAAGGGGCTGCTGCGGTTCGGCTCGTCACTCCTTGCTGGGGGCCCGTCGTCACGACCACCGAGCGCCCCGACTCCGAGTCCCGCTTTAGCCGCTGCAGTTCGGCGCGCATGTCGGCCGCATGCTGGTAGCGCAGGTTTCGGTCTTTCTCCAGCGCCCTGTAGATGACCCGCTCCAGCTCCGTGGGAACGTCGGGATTCAATCGCACTGGGGCTACCGGCGAACGGTGGAGGATGGCGTCCGTGATGAGAGCCGAACTGTCTCCACGAAAGGGCAACGTGCCTGCGGACATCTCGTACAAGACGATACCGAACG